>UPXT01000033.1 GCA_900538365.1 uncultured Acidaminococcus sp.
ACGAATCTGGACGGTCACTTTAGCGCCCCAAAATAAATTATAGAACCAAAAAAGAACCCCCAAAGCAGTTAGGGCTCTGGGGGAATGGCGTAATCAGCCGGGAAGGTGATCAATGATGAGCATCATGACGGGCGCCACGCCGGCAAAAAGGAGGGTACTAAAGGCAACGAGACTGGTTGCATAATGAACGTCGCCTTTCCCTTCATGGGCAAGGACGGGCAGGACCGTAAGCGCGGGAACGGCAGACTGCATGATAAAGGTGCCTTTTTCTGTCGCTTCAAGGGTCACGCCGCCCTGTGCGGCAGCCATCAGGACAAGGATCATGGCAAAGGGTGCGACGGCAAACTTTCCCACAAGGGCAAGGGCTGTATCCCGATCCATCCGCAGGGAAGCAAGGCCTGCATGATAAAGGACGATGCCGATATAAAGAAGCGCCAAGGGCGTCACAAGACTGCCCAGATACTGGGTGGTCGTCAGCACCGCAGCAGGTATCCCAACATTCCCAAGGATGAGCAAAAGGGCTGCAAAAAACGCCAATAGCGGCGGAGATAGGACCTGTTTCAAGGCGCTTTTAGGATTTCTCTCCTGAAGGCTTCCTGACTCCGTGGGGTCTCCTGTAATGAGGAAGGAGCCAAAGGCCCATGTCGATAAGGTGTTAAGGACGTAATACGCAAGAAAAGCGCTTTCCCCTTGAGGGCCAAATAAAGCAAGGTTCAGGGGCATACCAATGAAAATGGTGTTGGCATTAGCAAAGGTATTGATGAAGGTGCCCCGCCTGCCATGCCGCACCTTAAAGAGCCGGCACAAAAGGAATCCCACCGCGTAACTGAGGAGGATCGCAACTGTGCCGAGCACCAGCCCGCCGCCAAAAGAAGCCAGGTTTGAGGCGTCAAGCATACGGATGACGGAGGTAAAGATGGATGCGGGCAGGGCAATCTTCATGATAAGCCTTGAAAGCTCCGACGAAAAGGGGGGGCTGAACCAATGAGCGCCTTGGAGCTTGCAGCCAATCCCGATGATGGCAAAGATGGGGAATATACTCAGTAGGACTTCCATGAAAATTTGCAGCATCTTCCCCACCTCTTTTCTGGTTATTTATATTGCGGTTCCCATTTATAGGCTTTGATGCACGCGTCAGGATCACTGACTTCGTTCCGGTTGAGGCCTTCCTTTTTGGCTTCTGCCGCCACAGCAGCCGCCACAGTTTCAGAAAAACGGTCCAATTGGTTCACCGGAGGAAGGACGGCTGCGCCCGGTTTGGTCGGATCGACAATGCCGCCGATGGAATGAGCCGCAACGGAAATCATGCGGTCCGTCAACAGCTTTGCACCGGAAGCAATAACGCCAAGACCAAGTCCTGGATAAATGAGGGCATTATTAGCCTGCCCGATTTCGTACGTCACGCCGTTATAGTCCACCGGCTCGGAAGGAATCCCCGTAGCGACAAGGGCACGTCCTTCGGTCCAGGCAATAAGGTCACTGGCCGTAGCTTCGGCAAGTTCCGTCGGGTTACTGAGCGGGAATATGATTGGCCGCTTCGTATGGGAAGCCATTTCCTTGACAATCGCTTCCGTGAAGGCCCCTGACTGAGTGGAAGTCCCGACGAGGATGGTCGGATGGATCGCTTTCACCGTGGCTTCCAAGGTCGTCAGATGAGACGCGTCGGCAAATTCACTGCGTTTCCGGGCAAAAGGCTTTTGTTCTGGTGTCAGGTCATCCATATCTTCAAAAAGCAGGCCCTGCCGATCAACAAGGTAGAATTTCTGGCGGGCTTCCGCTTCCGTAAGGCCCTGATCGAGCATTTCCTGGTAAATCCGGTTGGCAATGCCGCAGCCAGCCGTCCCGGCGCCAAAGCAAAGGTAGGTCTGGTCCTTGAGGGTCTCACCGGAAATCCGGAGGGCGCCCAAGATACCGGCAAGGGAAATAATGCCGGTTCCTTCGATGTCGTCATTAAAGACAGGATAGCGATTCACATAGCGGTTCAGGATCCCAGCGGCATGTTCCCGCCCAAAATCTTCAAAGTGCAGATAAAGGTGCGGGAACATCCCTTCCACAAGGGCGACAAAGCGGTCAACAAAGTCATCATAGGCGGTGCCGGTGACGCGTTTTTCGTGAAGTCCTAGGTAGAGTGGGTCTTGAAGGAGGCTTTCCCGATTGGTTCCTGCATCAAGGACAACGGGCAGGACGCGGGCTGGATCAAGACCGGCCGCGGCCGTATAGACCATGAGCTTTCCCACGGAAATACTCACGCCATTGGTACCCCAGTCCCCAATACCGAGGATGGCTTCCGCGTCCGTGACGACAATAAGGTCAATGTCACGGCCTTCCGCGGCATTTCGGATCGCCATTTCCATCTGTTCCGGATGGGCGATGGAAAGATAGGCCGCGTTTTGCGGCGTTACAAAAAATTCACTGTATCCGCGGATGCTTTCAGCAATGCCCGGATCGTAAACAATGGGCATGAATTCCGCAATATGTTCCTTGAAGACACGATAGAACAAGGTTCGATTACGGCTGAAGATATTCATCAGATAATGCCGTTTTTCCGTCACATTCGGCTTTTTTTCGACATTGGCATACACCTGGCTAGCCTGTTCTTCCAGGGACTGGACAGATGGCGGAAGGATACCTACCAGTCCGTACTGCGCGCGTTCTTTTTCTGTAAAGGCCGTTCCTTTGTTAAGGAATGGATCGTTTAATAAGGCATATCCTTTTTTCATGTTATCCTCTCCTTTTCCATTTTCTCCTCTTTTAAAGTACTTTGCTAAAGAGGATGGCCCGTACCGAGACTCATATACGGGAAAGTGGGTCCAAGGCGTACCTATCTTCCAGGGGCAGCCGCAGACTGGGAAACCACCTTTTTAGGAGGCCTCCACCATGGCGGCAGATTTTCCTTATGGAGATGAGGTCCTTTCTTTATCTTTTTATTATATCAAAAGAATCTTTTTTGCTGAAGTATCATTCTGACACCTCTTCACACTCAAATTGACATATCCTCTGACGTTCAATCTATGGTATAGTTGTTGATAGACTGCTTCCATTCAGGCTCGCTTTTTTTGATCGATCAGGAGGAACGCCCTATGGTGACTTATGATTATTACCGCATCTTTTATTACGCTGCCCTTTTCAAAAGTTTTTCCAAAGCGGCGGAAATCCTTAATAGCAATCAACCCAATATTGCCCGGACCATTACCCGTCTGGAAGGTGAACTGGGCTGCAAACTCTTTATCCGCTCCCATCGCGGAGTCACACTAACGCCCGAAGGAAAAGCCCTCTTCAAGCATGTGTCCATTGCCTGTGAACAGCTTGACCTAGGAAGGGAAGTCATCTCTGAAATGCGCGGCCTCAAGACGGGCATCATTTCCATCGGAGCCAGCGAAACGGCCCTGCGCCTTTTTCTTCTAGACCGCATTGTATCATTCCACAGGGCCTATCCCGGCGTCCACCTAAAGATTCGCAACAGCCAAACGCCCGATACCCTGGAAGCCCTTGAGAGCGGCCAAGTAGAAATGGCTGTCATTTCAGCCCCCTTTAAGATTGGGAAAGAATACCACGATGAGACCATCTATCAGTTTGAGGACATCCTGATTGCAAGCGCCGAGGCGCTGCCGGTTGTAAAGGACATTCATTCCCTCAAGGATCTTGCGCCCCTCCCCCTTATTTCCCTGCCAAGAAACAGCAGCAGCTATGAATTCTATGTGTCCTATTTCTTTGAAGAGCAGCTGAAGTACCAGCCCATGATTGAAACAGAAACAGCCGACCAAGTGCTGTCCCTTGTGGAACATAATCTGGGCGTTGGTTTTTTCCCGGCCTCTGCGGCGCAGGAATTCATCGATGCCGGCCGGATTGTCAAAGTCCCGCTTGACCTAGCCCCCATCCTGCGTGAAACACATCTTGTCTATCACCCGCAACGGGTTCGGGGTCTTGCCGCTTTAAAAGCCATCGAATTCATCACAACCCCTGCCACCTTCTAAAAGCCGTCGGAAAGGAAAAAATCCTCGCGGTTTTCTTGTTTTTCCAATTTAAAAAACAGCCCACACCAGAACAATCTGGCATGGGCTGTTTCTTTTTTAGGGCAAACGGCTTACTTTTTTTCACGTGGACAGGAAATATCAACGAGCATCTCAATCATATGGTGAAGAAGACGGGAAGCCTCTCCGTCTGCCGCCGTATAATACATTTCCTTGCCGACGCGACGACTTTTGATGAGTCCCTGCGCTTTAAGGACTTTTAAATGATGGGATAGGGCCGGACTGCTCATCCCCATCAAGGCAGACAGGTTGATGACACATTCTTCATAGTGGCAAAGAAGCCAAAAGAGTTTCAGCCTTTTGGGATCCGACACACTGTGAAAGATTTCCGATACTGCGGAAAAGTCGCCGTCCTTGGGCATATCTTCAAGAACATAGCTTGGTTTTTTCCCATGCTGATGCGGCAGTTGTACCATCAGCATCGCTCCTTTCGATGTTCACGCATGGATCAGCGTTTGTTAGGGATGATTTCCAGCCAATAATGGTCGGGGTCTTCGATAAAGTAGATGCCCATCTGCGGGTTTTCAAAGCAGATGCAGCCCATTTCTTCATGTTTCTTGTGGAAGGCTTCAAAATCATCCACACCAAAGGCGAGATGAAATTCATTGTCTCCTAGGTTGTAGGATTCCTTGCGGTCTTTGAGAAAGGTCAGTTCCAGTTCATGGCTCGTTTGCCCATCTGTCAGGTAAACAAGGGTGAACCCCGGCGTTTCAAGGCGGCGTTTTTCCGTAAGTCCCAGGGCCTCTTTGTAAAAAGCGAGGCTCTTATCAAGGTCAAGGACATTGAAGTTATTATGCAGGAATTTTGCTTTCATGGAAATTACTCCTTATTCTGCTTTCAGCTTAGGATAGAGGTTCGTCAGGGAACCAATGAGGATCAGCCCCACACCAATAAGCATATTGGGTGTCACGGCTTCTCCTAGGAACATCGCGGCAAAGAAAGTCGCGAGAATGGGTTTGATAAAAAAGGCCAACGACGCTGTCAAGGGATTGGTCAGTTCGATGGCCATAAAGTACGAAGCGTAGCCTGCCCCGGTGACAGCAAAGGCTATGTAGCTAAGGGCAGGAAGGTGTGACAAGGTAAGCGTTTCAAGGAGCGGGACATCAGTAAAGACGGAAAGACCGGCGGATGTAAGTAGATTCCCTATGGGCGCGGTGCGTCCCAAAAGGACAAGTACAAGCAGTTCCGCTGCGCCAAAGATGAAGGAATAGCTCGTCACCGTAACGCCGCCGAGCCGCTGACAGGCCGGCCGCCCCATCACGCTGTAGAGACCAAAGGTGACAGCCGCAAGCATGATGAGGATGACGCTGAGATACGTCCCGCGAAAATGAAAGGGATTGACAATGGAAAGGATGCCCACGGCACTAAGAACAAGGGACGATATGACATAACGGTCAATGGTCTCATGGAGAAGAAAGTGGGCCCACACGGCAACAAAAATGGGGTTGCAGCTAAAAAGGACGCCGCTGACGGCGGCTCTTCCGTAAACAACGGCCAGCTGATAAAAGATCATGCTCACGAAAACACCGATAAAGCCGGCTTTGGCAAAGAAAAGGTAATCCTCTTTGCTGAGCATGGCCCCACGCTTTTTGAGGGCCGCCCGAGCAAGGGGCAGGAGCATGAAGCCCCCGATGAAAAAGCGCAGCACGGTAATTTGGATGGGGTGGAAAAGGCTGCCAAAAAATTTCAGGGCCGTTTCCATAGTTCCAAACAAAAACGCCGTGGCAAGGATGAAAAGGTATCCTTTGTTCACGATGGCCCTCTCCTTTCTACGCGTCTTCGCCAATGATCATAACTTCCGGTTCGAGGCGGACGCCGCTCCTCACAAAGACCTTGTCCTCAATGGCTTTCATGAGCAGCAAGGTATCGCGGGCGGTTGCCTTCCCGCAGTTGATGACAAAGCCAGCGTGCTTTTGAGAAACCATAGCATCTCCCACACGCAATCCCTTGAGTCCGGCCTCATCGATGAGAGCGGCTGTATAGTGGCCAAACGGTCTTTTAAAAGTGCTGCCGGCACTGGGGTAGTCAAGGGGCTGCTTGGTCCGGCGCCGCTGGGAAAAGTCCGCCATCTTCGCTTCAATGAGCTGCTGTTCATCTGGCTTTAGGACAAAGGAAACAGACAGGACGACCATCTCCCGGTCCTGCAGCACACTGTGACGATAGGAAAAATCAAGTTCCTTTTGGGTGAGGGTTACGATATTACCGTTTCCATCAAGGGCCGTCACGCTTTTGACAACATGCCCCATGTCGCCATCATAGGCGCCTGCGTTCATGATGACGGCGCCGCCGAGACTGCCGGGGATCCCGACAGCAAATTCAAGGCCAGAAAGGCCTGATTCAGCGGCAAAGCGGGCGGCTTGGGCAAGAGATACGCCGGCACCAGCTTCCATCTTGACGCCGCAGGCTGACAGTCCGTTCAGATGATTGCCGATCTTGACAACAAGCCCCCGAATCCCGCCATCACGGACAAGGAGATTGGATCCATTTCCCAAGATGAAAGTCGGGACAGCATATTTTTTTGCTTCTTTGAGGAGCCCTTGGAGCTCATCCACACTTTCCGGCGCCACCAATAGATCGGCAGGGCCGCCAATATGAAAGGAAGTATGTTGGACCATGGGGACCTTTATTCCATAGCGATTTGGGAAGTGTTCCCGTACATAGGCTAGGAGCGCTTCAAGGTTCATCATTCCACAGCTTCCTTAATGGTGTCCCCCAAGGTCTTGGACAGATCCCCAATCATCATCTGGAAACGAATGTAGTTTTGGATATAATCATTGGCTACAGGGTTCAGCTGAAGGACTTCATAAAGTTTCTGCATCTTTTTCACAGCTTCTTCATCGGGTTTCTTGCCCTGGTACTGGAGCAGTTCAAGCTGGGACTTTTGCTGTAGAAAATCCTTGACCATGGCTTCTGCATCCTTATCAGCTGATAGTTTCTTTTTGGCTTCTTGAATCTTGGTAAATTCGTGGGTTTCTTTGATGCCTTCACAAAGTTTATTCATTTCATCGTATACGTTCATGGATGATTCCTCCCTACTATATATGCTTATTCTATTATTCTATCATAGTTTTCAGCCGCTTCCAATAACAGGAAAGGCACGCAAAAAATCGGCCCGGACTTCATATCCTGACCGATCTTGCTGATTCTTACCTTTTTTGAATAAGCCTTGCGTATTCCTTTTTGAGAACGGCAAAGGTCTCATCACTGATATCATGCTCCATCTTACAAGCGTCCTCGGTCGCGTGTTTTTCAGAAACACCGAGGGCCATCAGGACATGGGAGATGACTTGATGCCGTTCGTAAATCTTTTCGGCAATATTCCGTCCTTCTTCCGTCAGATTGATGAAGCCTTGATCATCCATGGAGACCAGCCCATCTTCGCGGTACTTTTTCATGGCAACGCTGATGGTGGGTTTGGAAAACCCCATTTCATTGGCAATATCGATGGAGCGCACAAGACCGAGGCGATTTTTGAGGACCAGGATGGTCTCCAGGTACATTTCACCTGATTCGTGTAATTCCATAAGCTTTCACCTTTTTTCAGCCGCATTCACGGCATTGAATTATCATATGTATCTTATTTTACTACAAATCCGCAAGGGATGCAAACAGATAGACACTTCTTGCCATAGGGATAAGGGAAAAGGAACCAAAAAAGAAGCTGCGCGCAGTGTCGCAGCTTCTTTCAGTCAAGGAATCATTCCACCGTAACAGATTTTGCTAGGTTTCTCGGCTTATCCACATCGCATCCACGGGCAAGGGCTGCATAGTAAGCTAGGAGCTGCAGGGGGATAACGGCAAGGATCGGAGCCAGTTCCTGGTCGGCTCTTGGGATGGTAATCACGCTGTTGGCGTGCTTTGCCAGCTCCGTATCGCCTTCCATGCCAATACCGATGACAATGGCCCCGCGGCTCTTAACTTCCTGCAGGTTACTGATGGTCTTTTCATAGACATGAGCCTGGGTGGCAAGTACAATGACAGGAACTCCCTCTTCAATCAGGGCGAGGGTCCCATGCTTCAATTCACCTGCTGCATAGGCTTCTGCATGGATGTAGGAAATCTCCTTGAGTTTCAGGGCACCTTCAAGGGCAACGGCATAATCAAGGGAGCGGCCCAGGAAGAACGCGTCTTCACAGTTTCCGTAGTTGGTGGCAAATACCTTGATGGGATCCACGTGATCCAAGATTACATGCATCTGTTCCGGAATGGCCCGTACTCCATCGATGAGTTCCTTGATGCGTTCCGGCGCCAAGGTTCCCGTAAGCTGGGAAATGTACAGGGAAAGCAGCAGCATGACAATGAGCTGCGTCGTGTAGGCTTTTGTAGAAGCCACGGCAATCTCCGGACCGGCATAGGTATAGACGACCTGGTCTGCTTCGCGAGCAATGGAAGAACCTACAACGTTCGTAACGGCCATGGTCTTGGCACCGCGCCGTTTGGCTTCTTTCAAGGCTTCCAAGGTATCGCTGGTTTCACCGGATTGACTGACGACGATGAGCAGGCAGTCTTCGCCGATGATGGGGTCACGATAGCGGAACTCGCTGGCAATATCGACTTCCACCGGAATGCGGGCCATCTTTTCGATGTAGTACTTACCTACCAGACCGGCATGATAAGCCGTACCGCAGGCGACGATGAAGATTTTCTTGATATTCTTGAAGGCTTCCGGCGTCCAGGAAAGTTCCGGCAGGACAATCTTTGTCCCATCTTCACTGATGCGGCCCCGCAGGGTGTCTTGGACAGATTTAGGCTGTTCATAGATTTCCTTCAGCATGAAGTGCTCAAAACCGCCCTTTTCAGCTGCTTCGGCGTCCCAGGTGACACGGAAGACCTTTTTATCAATGGGATTCCCTTCAAGGTCCTTGACCACTACGCTGTCAGCTTTAACGATGGCCATTTCCCCATCGGAAAGGATATACGTATCCCGGGTCTTGCTGATAATGGCCGGAATATCGGAAGCAATGTAGTTTTCTCCTTTGCCAAGGCCAATGACAAGGGGATTATTCTTTTTGGCGCAGATGATCTTGTCCGGGTCCTTGGCGCATAGGAAGACTAAGGAATAGGAGCCTTGGATGATATGAAGGACCTTGCGCACAGTCTCTTCAAAGTTGCCATTATACTGGTCCGCCATAAGATGGGCGACCACTTCTGTATCAGTCTCGGATTTAAAATGATGCCCCTTCTTCAAAAGATCCAGTTTAAGGGGCATGTAATTTTCGATGATGCCGTTATGGACAACAGCAAATTCACCGCTGTCATCCGTGTGGGGATGAGCGTTGACGTTGGACGGTTTCCCGTGAGTTGCCCAGCGCGTATGGCCAATACCAATCACGCCTTGCGGTTCATGGCCAATGAGTTTTTGACGCAGGGCATCAAGACGGCCCACACATTTTTCCACGTCAATCTTCCCGTCATGATAAACGGCGATGCCGCTGGAATCATACCCGCGGTATTCAAGTTTGCTCAATCCATCAATTAAAAACGGGGCAGCCTGATGGCGCCCAATATATCCAACAATTCCGCACATAGCCTGTGCCTCCTCATGAAGTGATTTGCCGTCTGCCCCAGACTCTCTGTTCTTCCCGTTACCGAAAAGGTTTGTCATCTGTTTACGGTTGCAGCACACCGAGAGGTATCCGCTGACGTTTCGATAAGCCTCTTCCTCGTCTGCCTATCAGAATAGGCACTTGCGCTCTAGGCCTTGCAATCCCATTGAAGGGCCCTCCCTGCCCTTTCGGTGTCCCGGCTCGGCACGCAGGAACACATGTTGCTTTAGCTCCCTAATCATACTATGTTTGGGGTGGGACGTCAAGCGTCCCTTTCTGTTAGCTCGGTACAGGAATCGCGCCGACTCGTATGAAGTCAGGTACCGCGATTTCATATTTAAAACGCCCGAAAAAATGCCTCTGGCGGGCGAGCCACTTCTTGGATTTTTTTCGTTTTTTTTAAAGGAAACCTGATTCTCCTGCGGCCCATATCGGCCCATCTGAGCTATCAAAAAGACGCAGGCTCCTCGCAGCTGGGCCAATCTGGAGCCATATTTAAAAAGCTATAATCTTAAACGAATACCAGCACCTGAAACGCCCAGCATTCATCGTTTTTTACTCGATGCAGCGCATCGTTCTTCCTTGATAAAGCGGAAACACAGACGAAAAAAACGGAAGACGATTCTCCCTACGATAGACCATGAAGTCTTTGCGTCATATTAATCCATCAAATGTGTGGGCTTCTCGTTTTATATCAAATCAGACTGATTTGCGGGCTGAGCAAAGGTATAGAACGACTTTGAAGCGACCTGTTCTTATTTTTCGTAAACCAAGAGGCAGTGAAGATGAAGCTTCATCTTCACTGCCTCTTGGTATTTCAACTTCCGATTTATTTCAGGTTATAGAACACAGCTTTGCCGTTATACTGGGCGGCTGCGCCGAGGTCTTCCTCAATGCGCAGGAGCTGATTATATTTAGCGACACGGTCCGTACGGCAGGGCGCGCCGGATTTGATCTGACCGGCATTGGTGCCAACGACGACATCAGCAATGGTCGTATCTTCCGTTTCACCGCTGCGATGGGAAACGATGGCAGTATAGCCAGCACGTTTTGCCATTTCAATGGCGGACAGGGTTTCCGTCAAGGTCCCAATCTGGTTCAGTTTAATCAGGATGGCATTTGCCACACCCATCTCAATCCCTTTGGCAAGGCGTTCCACGTTCGTGACAAAAAGGTCATCGCCGACAATCTGGACTTTCTTGCCCAGGCGTTCAGTAAGGAGCTTCCAGCCATCCCAGTCATCTTCGCCAAGACCATCTTCGATGGAAATGATGGGGTATTTCTCGCAAAGGGCTTCGTACCAGTCAACCATTTCAGCGCTGGTCTTTGCCACCCCTTCTCCTTTGAGGACGTATTTGCCGTCTTCAAGGAGACCGGAAGCGGCCGTATCGATGGCAAGGACCACTTCCTCGCCCGGTTTGTAGCCGGCTTTTTTGATGGCGTCAACGATAACGGCAAGGGCTTCTTCGTTGCTGTCAAGGTTCGGAGCAAAACCGCCTTCATCACCAACAGCGGTTGCAAGTCCTTTTTCCTTGAGGACAGCTTTCAGGGCATGGTAGATTTCAGCGTTCATGCGCAGAGCTTCGGCAAAGTTCACGGCCCCAATCGGCATGACCATGAATTCCTGGATATCGACGTTGTTATCGGCATGGGCACCGCCATTGAGGATGTTCATCATGGGAACAGGCAGTTCCTTGGCGTTGACGCCGCCCAGGTATTGGTAAAGGGGCAAACCAGCGTCTTCAGCAGCTGCTTTGGCACAGGCAAGGCTGACACCCAAAATGGCATTGGCACCAAGTTTGCCCTTATTTTCGGTTCCATCAAGGCTTAAGAGCGCTTGGTCAATTTCAATCTGGCGGGAAGGTTCAAGGCCGATGAGGGCATCGCAGATGACGTCGTTGACGTTATCCACAGCCTTCAGGACGCCTTTTCCAAGATAACGGTTCTTATCACCGTCACGCAGTTCCACGGCTTCATGAACGCCCGTGGAAGCACCGCTTGGAACAGCAGCACGGCCGATGATGCCGTTATCAAGGAGGACTTCCACTTCAACAGTAGGGTTGCCGCGGGAATCCAGAATTTCTCTTGCGCAAATATTTTCAATAAGTCCCATTGTTATGCACCTCTTCTTTTTGGCTGGGATCAGTCAGGATTTTTTTACAAGCAGGCTGTGGCCTGTCATGGCTTCCGGTTTTTCAAGGCCCATGAGGGAAAGGAGGGTTGGCGCAATGTCCGACAGGCCTCCATCCATGACGGTCGTTCCCGCCTCAGCTCCAATGACCAGGAAGGGAACAGGATTTGTCGTATGGGCCGTCATGGGTGCGTGGCTTACAGGGTCCTCCATTTCTTCCAGGTTGCCATGGTCTGCCGTAATGCAGACGGCACCGCCTTTTTGCAGAATCTTTTCCACAAGGCCGCCGACACATTCATCAACGGCTTCCATAGCTGCTACGGCGGCTTTCATGACACCTGTGTGCCCCACCATGTCTGGATTTGCAAAATTCAGGATGATGAGATCATAAAGGTCCTGATTCAACGCTTCCTGAAGTTTTTCCGTGACAATATAGGCACTCATCTCTGGCTGCAGGTCATAGGTCGCTACATGCGGCGACGGAACAAGGATGCGGTCTTCCCCAGGGAAGACTTCTTCCCGCCCACCATTAAAGAAAAACGTAACGTGGGCGTATTTTTCCGTTTCTGCAATATGGAGCTGGCGAAGGCCCTTTTTGGAAACCGTTTCAGCCAGCGTATCAGCAATATGTTCCGGCGGAAAAGCTACGGGAATGGGAAGCGCAGCATCATATTCCGTCATGGACGCCACCGTCACAGGAAGTTCCCCTTCGCGGCGCGTCACTTCCGTGAAGGAAGGATCGGCAAAGGCACGGGTGATTTCCCGTGCCCTGTCGGGACGGAAGTTAAAGCACACAAGGCTGTCACCAGAGGCAACGGCTCCTTCTTTTCCCAGGAGGGAAAAAGGTTCGACAAATTCGTCGGTCACGCCCCGCTCATAGGCGGCTTGGAGCCCTTCCAAGGCGGACGGCGCCGTAAGGCTCCCCGCCCCGGTCATGGCATCGTAGGCTTTTTGAATCCGTTCCCAGCGTTTATCGCGGTCCATGGCATAATAGCGTCCGCTTACCGTGGCAATCTTTCCAAGGCCAATATCCTTGATGGCATCCTGAAGGGCCTTTAGGTACGTGCCTGCACTTTGAGGCGGCGTATCGCGCCCATCCAAGAACGCGTGGACATACACTTCGGAAAGGCCTTCTTTTTTCGCCAGACGCAGCAGACCCAACAGATGGTCCATATGGCTGTGGACGCCGCCGTCACTCAAAAGTCCCATGACGTGGAACTTATGGCCGGTTTCCTTGGCCTTATCCATGGCCTCAAGGAGCACGGCATTTTGCTCAAAGGAACCATCCTTGATTGCCCGGGTGATGCGCGTCAGGTTTTGGTAGATGATGCGTCCGGAGCCAATAGTCAGATGGCCCACTTCGGAGTTTCCCATCTGCCCAGCCGGCAGGCCGACAGCTTCACCGCTTGGCTGGAGCTTGCTATGAGGGCAGCGATGGAAATAGAAATCCAGATGGGGCGTTTGGGCTTTGGTTGCCGCGTTCGTGGAAGATGGCAGTGCAATCCCCCACCCATCAAGGATCATAAGTACAACAGGTTTCTTCATGATGCGCCTCAAAAGGTATTGCAGATGGCGGCAAAGGATTCAGCCGAAAGGCTGGCTCCGCCGACAAGGACGCCATCAATGCCGGACTGATGGAAGGCATGCGCATTGTCAGGCGTTACGGAACCGCCATAAAGGACGCGGACGCGGCGGCTTGTTTCATGATTGAATCGTTCTTCAACGGCGCGGCGAATGATGGTGCTGACGGAAAGGGCATCTTCGACGGAAGCCGTCTTGCCCGTGCCAATGGCCCAGAGCGGTTCATAAGCAACGACGAGACGGCGCGCCTCATCGTCAGTCAAGACCGCAAGGACCGGCAGGAGCTGGCTTAGGATCGTGCTCTCCGTACGGCCTTCCGCCCGTTCCTCTTCGTTTTCACCAACGCAAAGGACAGGATCGAGACCATTTCGATAGCAGGCCTGGACCTTCTTTACCACAATCGCGTCTGTATCCCCAAAGTAAGTCCTCCGTTCGGAATGGCCTACGATGGAATATTCAGAACCAATTTCAGCAATCATTGGGCCGGAAACTGCGCCAGTGAAAGCGCCTTGATCCATGTAGAACAGGTCCTGGGAACCATATCCCAGATGGGATCCTTCCACCGTTGCCGCTACGGATTCAAGTGCCGTAAAGGGCGGAAAAAGAACGATTTCGCAATTTGCCTGTTCCGTGGTATGCATCAAGGTATGGGCCAATTCCATGGCCTCTTCCACGGTCTTATTGCATTTCCAGTTTCCGGCCACCATAGGGTCCCGGAGATCATCCAAGGCAGCAACGCCGGGGAGCACCTTCCCTTCAAGATACTCAAGGGAAGCACCGCCGCCTGTCGATACATGCTTCATCCGGCTGTCAAGCCCCATATGCTTGACGGCAGCCGCGCTGTCACCGCCGCCGACAATGGTGATGCCTTCGTTATCGGCCATTGCTTCGGCTACACGGCGCGTACCGGCTGCAAAAGGAGCCATCTCAAAGACACCCATCGGTCCGTTCCAGACGATGGTCTTGCAGTTTTTCAAGGTATCGGCATACAGCTGTGCCGTCTTGGGTCCAATATCAAGGGCCATCCATTCCGGATTGAGCTGATCCAAAGTCTGGGAAGCATGTTCACTGTCAGCCGAGAAAGAAGCCGCCATTTCAAGGTCAATCGGAAGCAGCATCTTCTTATTTTTTTCCTTGGCAAGGGCGATGAGCTCTTTGGCCACGTCAATGCTTTCTTTTTCGACAAGGGATTTGCCCAAATCATACCCTTGGGCAGCAAGGAAGGTATTGGCCATCCCGCCGCCAATGAGAATGATATCTGCTTTTTCAATGAGGCTGCGGATGACACCAATCTTATCAGCCACCTTTGCACCGCCGACGATGGCAGCAAAAGGCCGGACAGGATGATCGACGGCATTGCCGAGATACTTGATTTCTTTTTCCAGAAGGAAGCCCGATACAGCCGGCAAGTAATGGGCAACTCCTTCTACGGAAGCGTGGGCCCTGTGGGACACGCCAAAGCCGTTGTTGACATAGATGTCTGCCAAGGAGGCCAGGGATGCAGCAAAAGCCATATCGTTCTTTTCTTCTTCCGGATGGAACCGCAGGTTTTCCAGCATGAGGATTTCGCCGGGCTTCAGTTCACGGGCAGCTTCGGTTGCTTCGGGACCAATGCAGTCCGGAGCAAACTTCACTTCTTTTTTCATGACCTGGGACAAGTATTCCGCGCAGGGTTTGAGGCTCATGGACGGAACGACTTTTCCCTTTGGACGGCCCAGGTGCGCCATCAAAATGATGGCGGCCCCTTGGTCCAAGAGGTAGTTCAGCGTCGGCAGGGTGGCATCGATTCGAATGGTATCGGTGATTTCCCCTTTGTCATTCATCGGGACGTTATAGTCCACGCGGACGAGGACTTTTTTCCCTTTGACATTGATATCTCTTACGGTTTTCTTTTCCATGAAGGCATGCTCCTTTGATCTTAGAGGCCTTTTTTAGCAACAAAGAGGGCCAGTTCAACAAGGCGGTTGGAATAACCCCATTCGTTATCATACCAAGCAACGACTTTAGCCATCTTCGGGCCAACCATCATGGTGGAAAGGCCATCAACAATGGAGCTCAGCGGGCAGCCTTTATAGTCGCTGGAAACAAGGGGAAGTTCGCTGTAACCGAGGATGCCTTTCATGGTCGTTTCAGAAGCAACACGCATGGCTTCGTTGATTTCTTCCTTTGTTGTTTCTTTCTTGAGGGTAACGACAAGATCGGTCAAGGAAACATCCGGAGTCGGGACGCGGACACTCATGCCGTTTAATTTGCCGGCAAGTTCAGGAAGGACTAGACCCGTTGCCTTAGCTGCACCCGTCGTGGTCGGGATGATGGAGCAGGCACCGGCACGAGCGCGTCTTAAGTCTTTATGGGCAGCGTCAAGGATCTTCTGGTCATTCGTGTAAGAATGAACCGTCGTCATGAGGCCCGTTTCAATTCCGAAGTTGTCCAGAAGGACTTTGGTGAAAGGAGCCAAGCAGTTTGTCGTGCAGGAAGCGTTGGAGATGATGTTGTGTTTCTTCGGATCGTACATATCATCATTGACACCAAGCACGATGGTCAGGTCTTCGCCTTTGGCCGGAGCCGCGATGAGGACCTTCTTGGCCCCGTTATCCAGATGGGGCTGGACCTGTTCACGATTCTTGAATTTACCCGTCGTTTCAAGGACAACATCAACACCCAATTCGCCCCAGGGAATTTCCTTCGGTTCGGTGAAGCGGGTGAATTTGATGCGGCGGCCGCCAACAATCATGACATCACCGTCAACGCGGACATCTTCGTCAAACGTCCCATGAAGGGTATCGTATTTGAGCAGATGAGCATAGGTGTCGATACCGGAGCGGGCGTTTACTGCAACGACTTCAACTTCCGGATTCTTCACAGCAATGCGGAGTGCACAGCGACCGATACGACCAAAACCATTGATACCAACTTTTACCATTTTACTACCTCCCAAAGATACCATTAGAAAATCATTTTGATTTTGCAAGCAGCGTTAAGATTTCGCGGGCAGCAGCCTCATCCGTGACAAGGATCTGGTCATGACCGCTGCGCAGGACGGATAAGATGGCGCGGCCTTTGGAAGCGCCGCCAGCAATCCCCATGACCGTAGGGATCGTCGCAAGGTCATTTGCCATTAGCCCCAAGGAATCCGTACTGTAGACAACTTTCCCTTCAAGGTTGAAGTATTGCCCCAGGGCTTCCCCTTCAGCGCCGGCTTCCTTGAGCTTTTGGATCAACGTTTCTGGAACACCGCGCTTTTTGGCCATGACAAAGGCCTCACCCATACCATGGATCAGGATATCAGCACTTTTGATGGTGTTGATGACATGCTTGACACCGGCATCCTCTTCAAGGATACGGTCCAAGACGGATTCACTCACACTATCTGGAACGTAGAGCTGAAGATACTTGGTCTTCAATCTGCGAGCGAGAACCGTAGCAATCGTATTGGCCTGGAGCTCGATGCGGTCCCCCAGCCCACCACGGGCCGGGACAATGGTCGCTTCCGGTTCCTTGCCATAGATGTTTTCGGCCATGGCCGCTACGGTCGTGCCGCCTGTCACTGCCACCGTATGAGGTTTCTTATCCGCAAGGAAACGAAGCAGGATTCCGGCGGCTACGCGGCCAATTTCCTGAACAACAACGGGATTATCATCCGCATTGCCAGGTATCACGTAAACCTTTCGGAGCCTCAGTTTTTGGACGAGGACCGTTTCCAAGGAAGACAGATTCTGGAGACGATTGACATAGTCCCGCAGTTCCTGCAGCAGATGGTTGCCTTCTTCGGTGAGCGTCATGCCCGTCAGGCCAAACTCCAAGAGTCCAGCTTCCTTCAGGAAATCGACATGGCTTCGCAGCACCCGCTCGCTCAGCGAGAGTTTGCGTGCGAGGCTCCTCCGTCCTATGGGTTGATCATGACTGATCTGACGCAGGATGCTATAGCGTTCCGTGAGCAGCTGGACCAT
This sequence comes from uncultured Acidaminococcus sp., assembly GCA_900538365.1. Lineage (GTDB taxonomy): Bacteria > Bacillota > Negativicutes > Acidaminococcales > Acidaminococcaceae > Acidaminococcus. The sequence goes on from UPXT01000033.1 coordinate 17,240, forward strand.
TTCTGGCACAAGTTTGTTTTGTAGGTTGATCACCTTACCCAAATCAATGCTTTCCATTTTGTCCCACGTGGTACGTTTTGCGTCCCACCCTCCTCGTAAAAAAATAGCAACGATGGCTAACCGTATTATACCATATTATGAAGAAGATGGGGAACCTTTTTGTTATTGCTTGGCGGAAAAAATTGGCTGAAGGGATAAGAAATGGCTTTGGCGATTTCTAGGGGAAAGCGCGAAAGGCACAGGACCGGGAGGTAAAAGGCTGCATGATAACAGAATGTTGGGCCATCTAAAAAAGATGGTCAAAATCTATTTTCCCATCCTATCGATTACGGTTATTTTATCCACTGCCAATAAATTCTTTTCCAAATAAATAGACCCTTCCGATTCGGTTGTACCAGATGGGCCTATTTGAGTATCAGGATTTCGCAGTTCCTTCCTAAGCACTATGCTGTTTTTCTTTATGACCAACGATGACGGTACCGGACAGGTCGCCCAAACAGTTGATCATCGTCATGCCCATATCATTAAAGGCATGGACGCCAGCAACAAGCCCTACGATTTCAAGCGGAAAACCTAGGCTTTCCAATAAAATCGCCAGGATGACCAGCATGCCGCTTGGTACGGCGCCGCTCCCCGTTGTAAGGATCAGGCCGATTACAAGGACCTTGAGCATCAGACCAAAGTCGACAGCTACACCAATGGCCTGAGCGGTCATAATGAAAACCGTGGTCAGGCACACACAGGTCCCATCTTTATTGATTTGGGCGCCAAGCGGAATGGTAAATGAGTAGACCTTTTTTGGCGCGCCGAGGCTTTCTGCGCATTCCATGTTGATCGGAATGGAACTGGTGCTCGAACAGGTACTGAAAGCCGTAACCATGATACGCGAGGCCTTGCGGAAAAATTCACCTGGCCGAATGCCCGTAAAAACAAAGACCATGAGGGCATAGAGACAACACATAATGAAGATGCCCAAGTAGACGCTGCCAATGTATTTGGCAAGAGTTCCAAAGATGGCACTGCCGTATTTGCCTACGGATTGGGCGACAAGAGCAAAAATGCCATAGGGCGCAAGGATCATGATGATATGGACAAGCTGGTTCATCAGGTCCGACAGGTCTTGGAAAAGCATTGTCAGGCGTTTTCTTGGGGTTTCCGGCATCATAAGAAGGGCTACGCCCGTGACCGCGCTGACTATGACAACCTGGTCAAAGCGGCCTTCCATCATGGCTTTGAAGATATTGCTTGGCACGAGGGCAAGGAGCGTCGAGCCAATGGTGGGGATTTCCCCGACGACGCCTTTATAAGTTCCCGTCAAGGGCAGATTAAGTCCCGGTTTGATGACGGTCGCGACGCCGAAACCAACAAGCATGGCAGCAGCACTTGTGAGGATATAGTAGAGGATAATCCGAATGCCGATTCGGCCAAATGATTCCGGGTTATCAAGGTTTGAAATTCCAGCAATGAGGTTTACGATGACAAGAGGCATGGCAATACATTTGAGACAGGTCAGGAAAAACTTGCCAAGGGGAGCAAAAAGTTCTGTTCCCGCCCCCATGAGCCAGCCAGCAAGAATCCCTGCAAGCATCCCCGTAATCATCTTATAGATGAGCGGAATGGACTGGTATTTTTTCCACATCATCAATCATCCTTTCCGTTATGAATTATACAAAATCATTACATTAAGTTTTTTCATTATACCACGAAAGAGGAAGGTAAGAGCTATGCAGGAATTTCATGAATAAAAAAGAGCCTTTGAGGAAATTTTATCGATTGGAAGGGCTATGCAGCAAAAAATCCATAGGCAAAAAAACTCACGCAGCGCCAATTTCTTTTTGCAGATGCCACGTGAGTTTCCTTGCGGCCAGAGGCCGGTACGTCCAGGAGCCTGGCAGCGTTGGCGGTAAGGAAGATAGGCCCATATGGGCCAAAGATTGTCAAAGGCTTCCACTTTGATAAGCTGTTTTCAAAGGTGGGACGATTCATCGTACGATAAGCCATGAAGCCCATTGCCTCAGAAAAATCCTTTCTAAAGCAATGGGCCCACATTCTGCATCAAATAGAGTGTTATGATAACAATCCCTGATATACTGTTTTATTCTTCCACATCCATCTTATCTTTAAGGAAAGTCCCCGTTTCCAGTTCCTGGAAGGCGTTAAGCAGACCTTCGCGGGTATCCATGACAATAGGACCGCCCCAATGGACGGGTTCATTAAGTTCCAAAGAACTCATAAACATGAATTCCACCGGATCCTTTCCCGCCGTGATGGTGATCATATCCCCTTCCGTAAAGCGGATTGCCGTCTTTTCGGAGACAACTTTCCCATCCACAATGACTTCACCTTGAAGGGTAAAGCCCATCGCTGCCCGCTCTTTGTTTACTTTCCAAGTCAAGGATGCCCCTGGTTCCAGATGAATATCATAGTAGTCAAGAGGCAGATGATGGGATTGATAGCCTTGGGTTCCCTCGTAGCTCCCCATAAGGACACGGACTTTACCATGAGCAAGGGGAACTTCTGGGATTTCATTCCTTTTAATGGCCTTGTAACTTGGCCTTGTCATCTTATCCTTGGCCGGAAGGTTCAGCCAAAGCTGGAGGCCGCACATCCGCGGCGATGCGGGAATGGTCTCTTCGTGGAGGATGCCCGAACCAGCAGACATGTATTGCACTTCCCCATCCTGAACGGTATCTTCAAAGCCCATGCTGTCCTTGTGCCGCATGTTCCCATGAGCCACGAAAGTAATGGTCTCAATGCCGCGGTGGGGATGCATAGGAAAACCAGCCAGATAATCCTCGGGGTTTGTCGAATCAAAGGAGTCCAGCATAAGGAAAGGATCAAAGTCCTTTACCGTCGTGTTGCCAAGCACCCGCACAAGATGGACGCCGCCCCCATCAATGGCCGGAAATCCTTTTACCAGCGTTTCTATTTTTCTTTCCATTTTTCATTCCTCCTCAATTAAGTTCCAGCAGGGAAAGGAGCCGAAGCATGGCTTTTCTTTCCTCATGGTTCCATTTTCCAAAAATTGCATCAAGCATCGCTTCGTTTTCCGGATAGACTTTGGCAATGAGGGTGCGGCCCTTATCTGTAAGCGTCATAATGGTCCGGCGCCGATCCTTGGGGTCTGTCGTCCCATCTACAAGACCTTGCTGCTTGAGGTGCCGCGTCACTACGGGAATGGTCCCATCAGTTGACAGCACACTTTCCTTCAGCTCTCCAACAGACAGGTCTCCTTTATGATAAAGGGCTTCAAGCACAGCAAACTGAGGTAATGTCAGCCCATATTTACGGGCAATGGCCGCGGTCCGCCTATCCAGTTCATTGACAATTCGATGCATGACAATCAGTTCTACCTGTTTTTTCATAGGGTTCCCCCGTTTCTTTACCTCTAGTTAGCTTTATTATACTCTAATTAGATGATTTGTCAATCCCTCCCCCTTGATTGGCATCAGGATATACAAAAATCCAGCCCTTTTCCTCATGAAAAGAGCTGGAACAGACGCTTACCCAAAATAGGTCACAATGCCATAAACGACGAGGAAGCCGACGATGCAGGGCAGGACATATTTGAAGTACCATTGAAATTTTCGTGCTACAGAAAGCCCCTTCCCTTCGTTTGCTTCTTCGACAAAGCGGTCGAACCCCCACCCGAACTTCCAGGTACAGAAAAGGGTGATGATAAAGGAACCTACAGGAAGACAGATGTTGCTGACAAAGAAATCTTCCATGTCCATGACCGTGTTGCCCGGCCGCAGGGGCTGGAAAGAAGCCCATAGGTTGAAACCCAAGGCGCAGGGAATGGACCCGATGGCAATGATGAGTCCATTTACAAGCCCTGCAGTCTTACGGCTCGCACCTTTAAGGTCAATCGCAAAGGCCTGAAGATTTTCGAATACGCCGATCATGGTCGAAAGGGCCGCAAAGGAAAGGAAGATGAAAAAGAGCGAGCCCCAGACCACACCCCCGGCCATGGAACTAAAGACCCGCGGCAAGGTAAGGAAAATTAGCTTGGGTCCTGCGTCCGGTGCAATGCCGTAGGCAAAACAAGCAGGAAAAATAATGAGGCCGGCCGTAATGGCCACAAAGGTATCAAGGGCCGTTACGGTAACGGCTTCTCCCATGAGGCGCTTATCTTTTTCAATGTAGCTGCCAAAGATTTCCATTCCGCCCATGCCAATACTGAGGGTAAAGAAGCTCTGGTTGAGGGCGGCATAGACTGCGTTCCAGATGCCGTCTTTTTCCATGTTGGCAAGATTGGGTTTGAGGTAGAAGGAAATGCCTTCCATGGCTCCGGGAAGAAGCAGGCTCCGGATGCCCAGGATGACCATAAGGGCAAGAAGTGCCATCATCATGAACTTGGTGATACTTTCAACGCCTTTTTTTAGTCCCATGCTGCAGATCAATGCCGTAAGCACGACCACGATGAGCATGACCGATACGAGGATCTGTGGAGAACCCATCATCCCGCCGTAGATGGTCTCCACCTGCGCTGTATCAAGCCCCAGAAAGGTTCCTTGCATCATGAGGTAGGCGTAGTAAAAGATCCACGCCGAAACTACGGAATAATACATGAGCAGAACATAGTTGCCTGCCATGGATAGATAACCCATGAGGTGCCAGTGACTGCCTTTTGGTTCAAGCAGGCGGTACGCCGGCAGGATGCTGCGCTTTGTGGCCCGCCCCATGGCATATTCCATGGTCATGATGGGAATTCCCAAAATAGCAAGAAAAAGCACATAGACGAGAACAAAAAAGCCGCCTCCATACTGTCCCGTAATGTAAGGGAAGCGCCAGACATTGCCAACGCCAATGGCGCACCCTGCACTCAGTAAAATAAAGCCAAGCCGTGATCCAAGAGTTTCTCTTTCCTTCATAATTGCTGCCCTCCTACAATGCTGCTGAATCAATCTGGTAGTGCAAATTTTTCCACAATCATGTTTTTAAGTATACCGGATTGCTCGGGAGAAAGCAAAATTTTTCCATTTTTGGGGGAACGCGTGCGGCCCCATTTGAACCGTTTTCGTAAAAGTCGTGAGAAAACTGTAAAATCACGGTAAATCGCTTGCTATTTGTGTCACTGTGAATGATAATAAAACAAACTCACAAAGGAGGGTCAATATGAGAGATCTTGAAATCATTCGTTCCAAACGTGGCTTTATCAGCGATATGGATGGTGTCATTTACCAGGGTTCCCAGCTTCTGCCTGGTGTCAAGGAATTTGTGGACTGGCTTAGGAAAGAAAAGAAACAGTTCCTCTTCCTCACTAATTCCAGCGAACGCACACCTCTTGAACTCCACAAAAAACTCCTTGCCATGGGGATTGATATCGATGAATCCCATTTTTACACAAGTGCCTTGGCAACAGCTCAATTCCTAAAGACCCAAGCGCCCGGTTCCAGCGCCTATATCATTGGGGCCCACGGGCTCATGAATGCGCTCTACGATGCAGGGATTCCCTTTAATGATGTAAACCCGGATTACGTCGTTGTTGGTGAAACGACAGGCTATAATTATGAAATGATTATCAAGGCAACACAGCTCATCAATCAAGGGGCCAAGCTCATTGCCACAAACTCCGATCTTACAGGTCCCAGCGATCGAGGCATCATCCCTGCGTGCCGCGCCCTCGTTGCCCCCATCGAACTTGCTACGGGAGTGGCCGCCTACTTCATCGGCAAGCCTAATCCTCTTATGATGCGGACGGGCCTAAAAAAATTGGGGGTCCATTCCGGAGATGCCGTCATGATTGGTGACCGCATGGATACGGACATCATCGCTGGTGTAGAAACAGGTATGGAAACGGCGCTCGTCCTTTCAGGTGTGACGACGCGGAGCACGATGAAGCACTACTCCTATCAGCCCCACTATGTCCTTAATGGAATTGGGGACATCGTTCCCAAAAAATAAAAAAGAAACCTGCAGCAAAAGGAAGATTCCTCTTACTGCAGGTTTTCTATTGGTTCTTTGTCAAATTTTGGGGTGCTAAAGTATCTATGCACTCCTGGAGAGGA
>UPXT01000034.1 GCA_900538365.1 uncultured Acidaminococcus sp.
GGTTTTTTATAGCTATAAGCTTTCCGGAACCACGCCACTATGGCGTGGTTTTCAAAACATACAAAAAGACCGCTGCAAAAAGCAGCGGTCAAACGAAAGATCTTATTTAACGGCAAAGGCCTCGATTTCCACAAGGGCACCTTTAGGAAGTGCTGCTACCTGGAAGCAGGCACGAGCCGGGCAAACGCCTTTAAAGAATTCCCCATAGACTTCGTTCATAGGACCAAAATCCTTGATATCCGCAAGAAGGACCGTCGTCTTAACGACATTATCAAGGCTGCATCCAGCTTCAGCAAGGATATTCTTGACATTCGTCAAGGACTGTTTCGTCTGGGTGACGATATCATCGCCAGCAAACTCGCCCGTCTTAGGATCGATAGGAATCTGACCGGATACATAGACCGTCGTACCGGAAGCTTCAATCCCCTGGGAATAGGGTCCAATCGCAGAAGGGGCATTTTTGGTAGCAATTTCTTTTTTCATGAAAATTTCCTCCAATCAAGTGATAATATAGTTGTTTCTTTCGTTACCCAATAAGATTATATCACGAAAATCGAGATAAATCTCCTCTCCATCCTTCCAAGTATGGTACGCACCGCCATGGGTCATGACTCGGATCATACCAGCCACGGTCTCAATGCGATAGTCGACAGCATCTCCCATATAGAAACGATGCCGCACCGTACCCTTAAGCATCCCACCGTCCTTGGAAAGGCTTACATTTTCAGGACGGACGGCAATAATGCCATCTCCTTCCGGGATTCCTGCCTCATTAGGGAAAGAAACATCCGTATTCTTGATAAAGGCCCTGTCACCCCGCATCGCAGCAGGCACGAAATTGACAAGACCAATAAAATCGGCCACCATCTTATTGGCAGGATGGGTATAGACATCAAAAGGACGTCCAATCTGCTGGATTTCACCACCATTCATGACGACAATGCGATCGCTCATGGTCATGGCTTCCGATTGATCGTGGGTGACGTAAATAACCGTGATGCCCAGCTCTTTCTGGAGTGTCGAGATTTCAAAGCGCATGCTTTCCCGAAGCTTGGCATCAAGGTTTGAAAGAGGTTCATCCAAGAGGAGTAGGCCAGGATGGGCAATAAGCGCACGGGCAAGAGCTACGCGCTGCTGCTGCCCGCCAGAAAGTTGGTTGGGATAGCGCGTCCCGTATTGGTCGAGGTGAACCATCTTAAGAGCTTCTTCGACACGGCGGGCCCGTTCATCCTTGCTGACACCTTGGATTTTCAAAGGATAAGCCACATTTTCTGCAACCGTCATATGGGGCCAAACAGCATAAGACTGGAAAACCATGCCTATATCCCGTTTTTCCGGTGCCATGAAAAAGCCATCACTTGCACTGGAAACTACAGTATCTCCCAAGGTAATGGAGCCTTCCGTGGGACGCTCAAAGCCGGCAATCATCCGTAGGGTCGTCGTTTTGCCACATCCTGAAGGTCCTAGGAACGAGATGAATTCCCCATCTTTCACGTCAAGGTTGAAATCTCCCACAGCCGTTACATTTCCAAAGCGTTTATAAAGATGCTCGAGTTTGACTTGAGACATAATTTGTTTTCCTCCTTGCTAAATGGCAATATGCCCTTTTGACACTTTGTTCAAGATGAGGTTCCCCACCATGACAATGATAAGAATGATAACAGACATAACTGAGGCATTCTGCGTATCAGCATAGGTCTGCAGTTCGTAAAGAAGGACGCCAATGGTCTGGGTATCACTGCCATAAAGCAGGTTTGACATGGTCAATTCATAGAAGGAAGGCATAAAGATGAGGAACCAACCCGCTACAATGGAAGGAGCAATCAGCGGCATGATAATGTCCTTGCAGATACGAAGCCAGCCCGCACCAGAGTTCAGTCCAGCCTCTTCAAGACTTGAAGAGACCTGGCTTAGGGAAGCAGCAATGGTTCGGACACTCATGGTCATGTACTTCACAAGATAGCTGACAATGAGGATCCACATGGTGGAATAAAGGTTTAAGCCGTAATTGCCCGAAAAGGTTATGATGAGGGCCAATGCAATAACAACGCTGGGCGTGCTGCCGCCAACCATCACAAGCAGGTCTGGCAGACTGCGCCCCTTCACGTTCGTTTTAACCGATAGATAAGCCACAAAAAGAGAAAGGATTGTACCAATTGTTGCAGCAATGAAGGCATACCCCAAAGAGCGCCAGATGCAATCCAGGTACTGGCTGTTTTCAAGGACCGGCATCCATGCGTCAAAACCGAAATTATCAAGGCTGAGCCCTTTGGACATGCTCACCATGAAGCTTGTAATGACAATGGACCCCAGTGGCAGGATCACGGCAATAAAAGCATAGACCGCTACAAGAATAGTCGCAAGACCTTTCCATCTTCCCAATTCAACCAAGGCTGGCCGGGTGCTTTTTCCGCCAATGGTTGTATAGTCCTTGCGTCCCATGAACCAAGTCATGAAAAAGAGCAGCCCGTTGGCAAGAATCATAAGCGATACGGCGAGGGTTGTCGCATTGCGGATACCGCTATCGTTCCCCATATAGACAAAGGATACAATGCGCGTTGTCAGGACTTCGATGTTTCCGGGCATGCCCACAATGGCCGGAATTCCGAAGGCAGAACCAGCCCCAATAAAGACCAAGAGACCGCCAGCGAGGATACTCGGCGCCATGAGCGGCAATGTCACATCCCACAGGACGCGAAGCGGCGAAGCACCGGAAACGCGGGAAGCTTCTTCCAGTGTGGGATCCATTTTTTCCATGGCACGGGAAATGGTAATAAAGGCAAAAGGGGAATAAAAAAGGGTCAAGACCCAGATAAGGCCACCTTCCGTATAAATATTAAAAGGGGCTTCGCTCAAGGAAAAGATGGTCTTAAATAGGTCATTGAGATACCCTACATCAGGATTAAGAAGCTGCGTCCAAGCAATGGCCCCAACATAAGGGGGAATCATGTAACTGGCAACAAGGATGGTCCGGAACTTTTTCCGTCCCGGCAAATCCGTCCGGCCGATAAGCCAGGCCAAAGGAAAGGTTATCAGGACGGAAAGAATCATGACGAGAATAGAGATTTTTGCCGTATTGGTCAGGGCCTTCATATTGACGGCCTGTCCATAGACAGAAAGATAACTTGACACATCCAGGTGTCCATCAACAACAATGCTGTCGATAATAAGTACAGCCAGAGGCAGTACAATGAAATAAAGAAGAATGAGGACAGATAGCGCGATGACCATAAACTTACTGTTAAGGCGCGGCATTTGATATCGTTTCACTATAAACTCCTTTTCCGCTTGAAAAAGCGGGGAGACCAGAGGATGTTCCCCAGCTCCCCGCTCACAGTCCGATGGCTGCGGAAGGTGATCATTTATTTATCGAGGACACGAGCCCGGAATTCTTCCTTGATTTGGGCTTCATTCTTAGTCAATTTATCCCAATCTACCTTAATGGCATTTTGGAGCAATTCCTTCAGCGTATGTTTGGATCCCTGCGGTTTTTCCACATCATCCCGAACAGAATACATCCAACCAGCAGTCACGGCTTCCTGACCTTCTTTGCTGAGCCACCAATCTGTAAGAGCCTTGGCGCCGTCAGGATTCTTCGTCGCCTTGAAGATGCCAATCGGTGAAGAAATAAGGATGCACCCTTCCTTCGGATAAACGACTTCCAAAGGTTCCTTCTTGGTCTGCTGGAGTTTCAGCACATTTTCTTCCAAGATGACGGCAGCCATATATTCACCTGTGAGAAGTTTATTTTGGATGGCACTGTTGCCTTCTTCAACACGGAGCCCATTGGCTTTCAGACGATCAAAATACTCCCAGCCAAATTTATCAGCAAGAGCTCCAACAGCGACATAAGCGGTCCCGGACAGAAGCGGGTTCGGCATGGCAATACGGCCTTTATACTTTGGATTTGTCAGGTCTTCCCAGCTTGTTGGAATATCTTCTTTCGCAATCTTATCCTTATTGTAGGCAATGATCATGTTGCAGACACGGACGGAAGTCCAAGCACCATCCTTATCCGTTTCCATGATATGATGCTTTATTTCAGGGGATTTGTAATCCAGAAGAAGTCCCTTTTCCTTGAGATAGATATAATAGGATGGGTCAGCCACCATGAGAACATCGTCGCTGATCTTATCTGCCTTGATTTCTCCGGCAATCTTTGTCTTGATCTTTTCTGTACCGCCTTGGAACCAATTTACCTTTAAGTCGGGGAACGCCTTTTGAACAGCTGGTTTTACACGGGAATTAACGACATCAGGGTACATGGACGTATAGACCATGACATTTCCCGAAACCTTCTTACCGCCCGAAGCGGCCTCTTTCTTGTCTCCGCCGCCACCGCAGCCTGCTGCAAGAAGGCTGCCGCAGGTAAGGGCAAGAGCTGCTAGTTTACACCATTTTTTCTTCATCATGTAGTTTCATCCTTTCTGAAGTGGATTTCGCGGGAAACCGTCCCGCCTCGGTTTATTTTTCTTTGTCAGCGTAGTAAGCAAAAAGCGCCTGCGTCCCTAAATTCCCCATTCCTTTTGCCTCGAGGGTCCGATATTCAGCAAGGACCTGTTTGAGGACGGGCAGGGTAAGCCCCATCTTGCCCGCTTCTTCATCGGCAAGATTCATATCCTTGATGAAGTGTTTCAGGAAAAAGCCTGGTGCGAAATCACCATGGACCATCTTGCTTCCAAAAGCATTGAGCTGAGCACTGCCCGCCGCCCCGGTGGATACGGCAGCTAAAAGGGTATCCAGGTCAAGGCCCTCTTTTTTCGCATAGTTCAAGGCCTCACAAATGCCGCTCATGGCGCCGGCAATCATGATCTGGTTGGCCATCTTGGCATGCTGACCGGAACCAGCCGGTCCCATGTAGTTGATGTTGGTTCCCATACCCTCAAAGACAGGACGCATGGCCTGAAAATCCTGTTTCTCACCGCCAGCAAGGATGGAAAGGGTTGCGTTTTTAGCGCCCGTATCCCCGCCCGTAACCGGTGCATCGAGGACATGAAGGCCAAGGGCACTTCCTTTTTCGTGGAGTTCTTTTGCAAGGGTTGGACTTGTCGTAGTCATATCAATGACATATTGTCCGCGGTGGGCACTGGCGAAGATGCCCCCTTCTCCGAAATAGACTGCTTCCACATCTTTAGGAAAACCGACAATGGAAATCATGACATCGACAGCTTTGACGCAGGCAGCAAGTGTTTCATGAAGGATAACCCCTTCGGATTCAAGGTCTGCAATCTTCTCAGCGTGCCGAGCATAGGCATGCATTTCATATCCCTTTTTCCCAAGGTTGCGAAGCATGGATTTTCCCATGATGCCCGTTCCTACAAAACCAATCTTCAGCAGTTCTGTCATATGGAATTCCTCCTTTTTCCTCAGCACTTGTCCAAGGAATACCCTCATTATATATAATTTGAATCGCTCTGGCAACGAATTATGCCTATAATTCTGATAATTACATCAGTCATCGCGTTTTTTTCCATTACACAGGATGCCTATACATCAAAATTCTTAAAAACTCCCTGTAACATGGACACTTTGCTGAGGATAACTATTTTTTGTAACAAGCATCCCTGTTCTCCTTCTAACTTGGATAGAATAGTAAATCGGCCTTCGTTTTATATCATGTCCACTGTACAAAAACAAATTATAGACAAAGTGATAAATTATTGGTACGATATAATTGATAATTCTGTATTTTATATCAAAGGAGGCCTTTTCATGACCAGCAAGATCCTGCAAGAACTTCTCAAGAGTACCGCTTTCCTTGGTGTTCTGCTCCTTATCGGACTCTATCTTCGAGCCAAGATTTCCCTATTTAGACGCTTCCTGGTTCCCGCTTCTGTCATCGGCGGATTCCTCGGACTTCTTTTAGGACCGGAAGTCCTTGGTCTTACGGGGTATTCCCCCATATCCCCTGAATGGAACAAGACGTGGTCCCTGCTCGCAGGTATTCTCGTGGTTCCCATGTTTGCCGGGATTCCCCTAGGAAACTTCGTCAGGAAAAAACAGCTCGACCCCCAGGAAAACCGCAAGGAAGCCGCAAAGATTGCCATTGTGAGCGGCATTGCAAGCGGAGCTTTTGGCTTCCAGATCATCCTGGGCGTTGGACTTCCCCTGCTTTTTATGGCCTTTATTCCTGGTCTCGAATTTTATAACCAATTCGGCTACGAAATCTGTCAAGGCTTCAACGGCGGTCACGGCATGGCCGGCGCCATTGGGAGCCTGCTCATGGAAGGGGGTGCCTCCTACTGGGAACTGTCCCAGGGCGTTCTTACCACCTTTGCCACCATTGGACTGCTTGGCGGAATCCTGCTAGGCGTCATGATCATCAACCGCGCTGCGGCAAAAGGGGAAACAGCCTTTTTGAAAGGGTCAGCCTCTCTTCCGACAGAAGATACCTATGGGTTCACGAAGGAAATAAGCAAACAGGGACAAATGGGACGAGAGACCACCCAAAGCGCCGCCATTGAACCGCTGACCGTTCACCTGGCCATTATCCTTGCCGACTGTGGGCTGGCTTATTATCTGCGCGGCCTATTTGTCAAATATCAGATCATCGGACTTCAGGACGTACCCGTTTGGCCCTACGCCCTGCTTCTGATGTATGCCGTCAACTATGGTATTCAAAAACTGCATTTGGAATGGATGATTGATGTTAAAGTCAAGAACCATATCTGCGGTATCTTTGCTGATTTCTCCATTATCGCTGCCATCGCCAGCATGCCTATCCGCGCCGTCTTGGATTATATTCTCCCCATCCTCGTCATTTCTGCGGCAGGCTTTGTTCTGGTCTACTATACGACCATCAAGATGTTCCAATATTTCCTTCCCGACAGCTATCCTTTTGAACGAGGCATCCTCAGCTTTGGCATCAACACAGGCGTCATGATGACAGGTGCCACGCTCCTTAAAATCTGCGATCCCAATTTTGACTCTCCTGTTATGACGGACTACTCCCTGTCCTACGCTATCCGACAGGTCATCGAACTTGTAAGCACGCCCATCATGTATGCCATCCTCGTCAAAGGGACAGCCATGGACATGCTGAAATTCGGCATCATCTATACCGTTTGCTGCTACCTGATTGCTTTTATTGGGAAAAAGCTCTATGGATCTTCCCGCAAGGAGAAGACGATGGAAACCGTTCCGGCTGAGTGACCCTTTCTACCTATCTAAAAAGGCCGCTGCTTTTCACGCAGTGGCCTTTGTTTTTTGTTAGAAAGGAGCCATTTTCTTATGGCAGGAGGGCCTTGACCTTATCAAGGAAGCTTTCTTCCGCCGCCGACTTTGACGGTACAATGGCAAGGGTCCTCACAATGTTCTTGAGCTTCCGCCCATCATCATTCCAATAGGCTTCCTCCTTCTTAGGATAGGAGGCCGTCAAGATATGGATGCGGTCATTATTGAGGAAGGTCCAGCGCAGGATGCGAACCGTCACAAGGGCAACACCTTCCTTTAGGATGGTCTTATCGTAGGCCGTAAAAAGATGCTCCACACCGTTTATGATTTCTGTCTTCATCGGGCTCCAGTTACTATAAGTGACCGTATATCCGTCGGGAAGGCTCTTTCCATCACTGAATTTGATGCCATCCATGGTGGCTGTACCAAATTCCTTGAGGGCCTTTTCATCCATGCCTAGGTTCTGCCCATACCGAGGAAGCTTCATAGGGCTTCCCACGGTTTGAAACGTAATTCGTGCCGCATGGCTTCCATCCGCAAAAAAAGCCGCTCCTTGATCGGTTGTCACAAGGACGATGCTTCCTTTTTGGGAATATTGGGTCCGATCTTTTTCAAGGAGGGTTTTTACATAGGGGTCCATTTCTCCAGATTCCATCTTTTGCCGGATGGCTTCCGTTTCCACAAAAAAAGCAGAAGGAACCGAAAACCGGGCATCTGGATCCAAGTTGACTTCAATCCAGCCCGGATACTGGACGGGCTCAATCTTGGGCACTGCCGCTTTTTCCCCGCATCCAGCTGTCAAAAGAGCCAGGACGCAAACAAGAAAAAAGAAGGGGCGCAGTATTTTTCTCATAGAAATCCATCCTTTCCATGCGTCATTATACCATGTTTTGCAAAATAAGGCGCAAAAAACCGGCCCCCTGCAGGAGACCGGTTACGGTTCAAAGCTTATACAGCAAGGGAAAGCTGCTCATTGCCCAAGCCAAGTTCATCCCGTACATCTTCCCAAATGACCATACGGGCCTTTTTGAACCCGTTGAAGGTCGTTGCTGAGGCCGATGTATAGGCACCGCAGACAGGGACAAGGAGCAAGTCATCCACATCAAGGGGTTCGGTCATCTTGCCGCGGAACATGATATCCAAGGAATCACAGCTCGGGCCAGCAAAGGTTGCCGGGATTTTCTCCCCTTCCTTGAAGCTGATGAGCTTATAGTCCCACTGATCGAAGATTACGCCGGAGAAGGTCCCGTAAATACCATCATCGAGGAAATACCAGACCTGACCATTGCGTTCATTGACGCCAATGACCCTAGTAATGAGATTTTGGGCCGTGCCAGCCATATAGCGGCCAGGTTCACTCCAAATGACCTTATCGGAAAAATCTTCCCGCAGGCGGGCCGCAATCTGATCCAAAATAGCCGTCAGGTTGTAATGGACACCCGTTTCCGGAATGGGGAAACCGCCGCCAATATCCATGATGGGGAGGTCAAACCCTTCATTTTTTGCTTCTTCCATGAGTTCATGGACGACATCAAAGGCGTGGAGATATGGATCAGCCGTTGTAACCTGACTGCCTACATGGAAAGCGATACCTGCCATATCAAGGCCAGCCTGCCGGGCCAGTCTCATAAGGAACAGGGCCTTTTCCCGCGGTGCGCCAAATTTCTTGTTAAGGTCCACATGGGCCTTTGGATTATCGATGCGCAAGCGAAGAAGCACAGTTGCACGGGGTACCCATTTGGCAATCTTGCGGATTTCCGATTCGCTGTCAAAAGTCATGCGCGTTACACCGGCATCGACGCAGGCTTTGAGACCAGCTTCCGTCTTGATGGGGTTGGCATAGATCATCTTTTCTCCCGGAACACCGAGGCTTGCCAAGGTACGGATTTCCCCGTCACTTGCAACGTCAAAATCAGCATTTTTATCTATCATGGTCTCCAGGATCCTCAAATCCGGATTGGCCTTCATTGCATAATGGATTTTCATCTGCGGGATATGGGTCCGCAGGATGTCATAATTTTTTTCAATCTGTTCCAAGGAAAGCACCAGCAAAGGAGTGCCGTATCTTTCAGCTAACCGGCTGACTGCATCTTGACTCAATTGAAAAAAGGCTTGTTCGTTCATCTATCCATCCCCCTCTGGCGTCAGCGACGCATATTTTAGTTCGCTGTTAATTATACTACAGAGTGCAGAAAAGGCAAGAGGAAAATAGAGAAAATTGGAGGACTTTTGAGGAGATTGAAGGAAAAATATGAAAAACGCTAGATTGCCCTATAATTTAAATGAATAAAAGCAATTATTCCATTTTCTCACTCATACTATCTCTTACGGCCTCATACGGCTCTATACGGAGCCAAAGCCCATTAGGAGGAAAAAGGCATATGAATATTTTTAAATCTATATCATCTTTTACAGCCTAATAAATTCTTTTGCTTACACCGTCATACGCCTTTTTTATTAAAGGAGGGCCCTCACCTTCTTTTTTCCCCTCTCAATAAAACGAAAAAATCATGAATAAATATTCATAACCACATGGTTCCCTTATGGAGCTAAAACAAGCAAAATACCTCCATAAAAAGCAAAAATGGGATTCCTTCCATGAAGGAATCCCATTCATTTCATCTGACTTAGGGTTTAGCAATGACGTCGCAGCCCATATACGGTCTCAAGACTTCAGGAACTACGATACTGCCGTCTGCCTGCTGATAGTTTTCGAGAATGGCGGCCACCGTACGGCCAACGGCAAGACCGGACCCATTGAGGGTATGGACAAATTCCGGCTTGGATTTACTGTCGCGGCGGAACCGGATATTGGCACGGCGCGCCTGAAAATCGACACAGTTGGAACAGGAAGAGATCTCACGGTACTTGTTCTGTGCAGGGAACCAGACCTCGATGTCGTAGCATTTGGCCGCCGAGAAGCCAAGATCACCTGTGCAGAGGCAAACCACATGATACGGCAGTCCAAGGGCCTGGAGGATTCCTTCGGCATCGTGGGTCAGCTTTTCCAACTCATCAAAGGAATCTTCCGGTTTGGTAAATTTCACCATTTCCACCTTATGGAACTGGTGCTGACGGATAAGGCCCCGCGTGTCACGCCCAGCGCTCCCGGCCTCTGCACGGAAGCAAGGGGTAAAGGCCGTCAAATAAATCGGCAGCTTGGCGCCGTCAATAATTTCATCGCGGTAGTAGTTCGTCAGGGGAACTTCCGCCGTCGGGATCAGATACATCTCCATCCCTTCAAGGCGGTACATATCTTCATGGAATTTCGGGAGTTGGCCTGTACCGGTCATGGTCTCCCGATTGACAATATAAGGGGGGATGACTTCCGTATAGCCATCTTTCTGGGTATGCTGATCAAGCATGAAGTTATAGACCGCACGTTCCAGACGGGCTCCAAGCCCCAGATAATAGTAGAAACGGCCGCCCGAAACCTTGGCTGCTCGATCGGAATCGAGGATGCCCAGGTTTTCCCCAAGATCCCAATGGGCCTTGGGTTCAAAATCAAAGTGCGTCGGTTCACCCCATTTACGGACTTCCGGGTTTTCCGTATCATCCTTGCCCACTGGAACACTGGCATCAGGCATATTGGGAATCGTCAGCATGATGTCACGCAGTCCCTGTTCCACTTCCTTGAGTTTCTTATCCGTTTCAGCAATCTTATCCCCGAGGGTACGCATGGAAAGGATCTTCTCCGAAGCATCTTCACCATTTTTCTTCATCTTGCTGATTTCGGCACTGACGCTGTTGCGCAGGCTCTTATCGGCTTCCACTTCCTGGAGCAGGTCACGGCGCTCTTGGTCAAGCTTCCTGAAAGCATCAAGATCCACTTCTGTGTGACGATTCTTCAGTGCTTCGGCCACTTTATCTAGATTTTCCCGAACAAACTTCAAATCTAACATCTACATTACCCCCAAATCAAAAGGACATTTTAGGCCATTATATCACAAATTGCGTGAAAAAATCATCTTTTCAAGGCAATTGTTCCATGACTTTTCCGATGGCTTGTGAAATGACAAGCTGGGCATCCTGATCGTAGGCGGTCGTCCCTTTATTGATGAGGACCAGTTTCTTACCTTGATAGTAGCGGATAAGACCGGCTGCCGGATAGACCACAAGACTCGTGCCGCCTACAATAAGCACATCAGCCTGACGGATGTAGGAAACCGCCCGGTCCAGGGTATCCATATCAAGGCCTTCCTCATAAAGGACCACGTCGGGCTTGATGACGCCGCCACAGACGTCGCAATGAGGAATCCCGTCATGAACTTTCATATAGGCTGCATCAAAGAATTTATGGCAATTTTGACAGTAATTACGATGTACACTGCCATGCAGTTCAAGAACATTCCGGCTGCCGGCTGCCTGATGCAGGCCATCAATATTCTGGGTAATGACAGCCTTCAGCCGGCCTTCCCGTTCCCACTGAGCCAATTTCTTGTGGGCGGCATTCGGTTTGGCGTCGAGGCAGAGCATCTTATCATGATAGAAACGATAGAATTCGTCAGGATGCGCTTTAAAAAACGTATGACTTAAAATCGTTTCCGGCGGGAAATCATACTTTTGGTGATAAAGGCCATCGACGCTGCGGAAGTCGGGGATCCCGCTTTCTGTCGAAACCCCAGCTCCGCCGAAAAAAACAATATTTTGACTTTCCCCCACCCATTTGGCAAGCGTATCGATTTTTTCTTTTACTTCTTGAAATTCCATAAGGATCGACTCCTTTCCCTATCCTATTCTTCCATTATAGTATGGTCAGGAAGAAAAACATACCCCTTGCGGCTCCCTTTTTCTCTGCTGTACTGTATCTTTTCATACATCTTTTTGAGGAGAGGCATTTGCGTTTTTCCCTTTGTTGTCTCCTTCCATCTTGTCCCCTATAATGGACTTATCGAAGCTTTTCCTGATTCATTTTCAAAAGGAGGTTTGTATGATTACTTGGTCAAAGGCAAAGGCGAAAAAGAAAGCCCTTGCTGCCGTGGCAATGGCGCTTTCACTCTTGGGTCCGAGGGCGGCTTTTACGGCACCGGACAATCCCCTGATCACCAGCAAAGGGAAAGGGATGGTTGTTTCCTCCCAAGCCCTTGCCGATCGGATTGGACAGGACGTCCTTGATAGGGGCGGCAACGCCATCGATGCCGCTGTCGCCGTAGGCTATGCCCTAGCGGTCTGTCATCCAAATGCCGGCAATATCGGCGGCGGCGGATTTGCGATCATCCATATGAAGGATGGAGAGGACATTGCCCTTGATTTCCGGGAAACAGCCCCGGGGAAGGCCACAAAGGATATGTACCTTGATGAAAAAGGCAATGTAGACAGCAATAAGAGCCGTCTGGGCTATCTTTCCGTTGGCGTACCGGGCACAGTTGCTGGGATGACTGAAATGCTGAACAAATATGGAACCAAGAGTCTGAAAGAACTCATGGAACCATCCATTGAAATGGCAGAAAAAGGCTTTTCCGTTTCCCGGAATATGGCAGGAACCCTGAAAGATGTGGGGACGGAACGCTTCACGCCTTACAAAGCCTCCCGCAAATATTTCCTCCACAAGGACGGCAGCCTGTATCAAGAAGGGGAACGCTTTATCCAAAAGGACCTCGGAAAGGTCCTGCGCCGTATTGCCGATGACCCGCGCGATTTCTACACGGGCAAGACAGCCAAACTGATTGTCAAGGATATGAAGAAAAATGGCGGCCTCATTACAGCCGCTGACCTAGCCCAATATAAACCGGTCTGGCGAAAGCCAAGCGAAACCACTTATCGGGGATACAAAATCATTTCCATGGCCCCGCCTTCTTCCGGCGGACCCATCATCGCAGAAATCCTGAATATCATGGAAAACGCGGACATTGAAAAGAGTGGGTTCCAAACGCCTGAGACCATCCATATCATGGCCGAAGCCATGCGGCGCGCATATGCCGACCGCAGTGAATATTTCGGTGATCCCGACTTTGTAAAAGTACCTTTGAAGGAACTCACAGATAAAGCTTACGCCAAGCGGCTTTATGAAAGTATCGATACAAGAAAAGCCACACCCAGTGACCTTGTAAAACCAGGTCTTTCCCCCCTGAAGGAAGGAACTCAGACCACGCATTACTCCGTCGCAGACCGTTTTGGCAACGCTGTTTCCGTCACATACACCATCAATGACTGGTACGGCAGTGGGGTTGCCGTCGAAGGTGCCGGCTTCCTTCTCAATGACGAGATGGACGATTTTTCGGCAAAACCGGGCGTACCCAATATGTACGGCGTCATTGGCGGTGATGCCAATGCCATTGCCCCTTATAAACGTCCCTTAAGTTCCATGAGTCCTTCCATCATTTCCAAGGATGGCAAGATTTTCATGGTTGTCGGAAGTCCGGGCGGAAGCCGCATCATCACAACTGTCCTGCAAGTCATTTCGAATGTCATTGACCACAAGATGCCTGTCAACGAGGCTGTTTCGGCACCGCGCTTCCATATGCAGTGGCAGCCTGATGAAATCCGTCTGGAACCGGAAAACGGACTGACCGAGGCCCAAAAAAAAGACCTCGAGGCACGGGGCTATCACCTGACCGTCAAGCCGTATATGGGTGACGTCAACGCCATCATCATCGATCCCGTCTCGGGAGAGATGACAGGAAGCCATGATTCCCGCAGCAACCTAAGTTTCATTGAAGTCACGCCAACAAAGAAATAACAAAGGGAAAAGGAACCACGGAGCTTTTGCTCCGCGGTTCCTTTTTACATTTCCTAGGCAATAAAGTCGCCATTCATATCAACCAGTTTTCCAGGGTTCATGATGTTATTGGGATCAAGGGCCCGTTTGATGGCCTTGATAATCTTCACTTCCCCTTCCGGCGTATTGCGGGCAAACTCTTCCAGCTTTTTGTAGCCTACACCGTGCTCGCCGCTCATCTTTCCACCCAGGGCATAGACTCGGGGGAAGAGATCGGCATGGAAGGCCTTGATCTTTTCAAACCATTCATCCGGGGTCAGGCCATATTTATTAAGGGGCAGGACATGGATGTTGCCATCCCCGATATGGGCAACGGTCACGCAGTAAAGGCCGTATTTTTTCCGCAGTTCCGGAATTTGTTTGGTCATATCGCCAATCTTGTCGAGAGGAACAACAAAGTCCTCCGTCTGGAACATCTTATCGATGGCCCTGGCAGCTTCGGCAAATTCCTTGCGCAGCTTCCAGATGCGTTCATCAGCTTCAAATTCATCAATAGACCCATTTTCTTCGGCAAGATTGCAGAGCAGCTCCATCTTCCGGTCAAGTTCATCTTCTGTAAAAGTCTCAACGGTCACGATAACATAGCAGGCGCCTTCATCTGCATGAGGAAAGTGCATATCGAGGTACTTTTCCGTCATGACAATGGCCTCGTTGTCCATATATTCAAGGCTTGTCGGATCAACGCCGGCCTTAAGGATCTTATTGGGCAGGGCAAAGGCTTCTTCGTCCGTTTTGAAGACGCAGACCATATTGAAACTGTATGGCGGCAAAGGACGCAGTTTGACCGTAATTTCCGTAATGATGCCGAGGGTTCCCTCGGAACCAGCAAAAAGCTGTTCCAAAGCAAGGCCGGTCGAGCATTTTTGCAGCCGTGCCCCAACATCAACAATATCTCCCGTCGGCGTCACCACTTTGAGGGCATAGATCTGATTGCGCGTCGTCCCGTACTTAACAGCCTTGTTGCCGCCCGCATTATTGGCGACATTGCCGCCGACCTGACTGGAGGAGGCAGAAGAGGGATCAGCTGCATAGAGCAGACCATGTTTTTTGGCCTCTTCCTGCAGTTGGCCGCAATAGACGCCCGTCTGTACGACGGCGTACATGGCATCTGCATTCAATTCCAAGATCTGGTTCATCCGCTCCAGTTCCACCACCATGCCATGGTAGATAGGAATGGCCCCACAGGCCACGCCGGAACCTGCAGCCCTCGGCGTAATGGGGACAAGGTACTGATTGGCAAGTTTGACAATGGCTGCAACTTCCTCTGTAGAACCAGGGAAAACGACGACTTCTGGCTTCTTGAAAAAATGAGGATTGCCTTCTTCGTCAGTTTGGTACTGCTCCAGGGTATCTTCGTCGTAACGAACATATTTCTCCCCTACCACTTTCTTGAGATCTTCGAGCAGTTCCGGCGTCACCGGATGAAAATAACTTGCCATGCTAAGAACCTTCTTCCTTATAAGATAGCCTCTGTATTGTATACTGAACACAAAGTTTAAGATGTCCTCTACTATACCACTTTTTTCTCATTTGTAAATAAATTTATTACATAAATTTTGTATAATCCCATTTTATATGTAACATTGTTCTATTCTTTACAGTGATATTCCAAATACAGCTTAGCCTTTTGTCCTTCTTTTAAAGACAGAGGCATATGGATATAGCCTGCACAAGTCCAAAGTCCTGTTCGCCAAGCGGATCTATTGAATAAGAAGAGCATCAAAAAAAAAAACGCCCCAGAAAAAATTCCTGGGGCGCGTTTGCGGATTTAGGTCCGCGTGAAATTATTTATGTTCCCATACATCCACCCGACGGTTATCGGCTTTTCCCTGTTCCGTAGCATTGGAAGCAGCCGGATCCTTTTCACCCTTGTAGTTGAGTTTCAGACGATCGCTAGAAACCCCATTGTTGGAAACATACTGGGCGACATGGTCGACACGGCGCTTGGAAAGGTCTTCATTATAGGCATCGGAAGCATCAGAATCCGTATTCCCAACCAGTTTGAACGTGGAGTCCGGATGATCCTTAGCAACCTGGACAAGACGATCCATCTTGGCACGTTCAGAAGGAAGCGGCTGATCAGCATCAGAAGCAAAATGAATGCTGTCCAGATAGTAGTCATTGTAGACATGGGCGGGTTCTTGGACCGGTTCCTCCACAACAGGAGCCGGTTCTTCCACAACAGGAGTGGCTTCAGCCTTATGCCCGCCAAAACGATAGGTCAGGCCGACCAAGAAGCCTCTGTATTTGATATTATTGTCATCATCCAGCTTGGTATCAAGATAACGATACCCGGCATTCAGATCCCAATCTTTGGCAACCGTATAGCTAAGACCGGCTTCCCACATAGAAGTCTTCTTGGTTCCCAAAGCACCTTCTGCATACAGGGAGAGATTCTTGGCAAGGTCAGCTTTCACAATGGCACCAAACTGGGCCACATTGTTCACAACACTGTCAGAGCTGTCAATACCATAAGTCCCCCGTGCCACACTGCCATCGAAGTCATTGTTGATGCGGGCCCAGCCTGCAAAAAGGGCTGCATTCCGACCCAGGCTGTACATCAAATTGACTTCGTTTTCATTGCCAGCAGTCTTGAAGTCGCCAGCTTCGGTCTTAAGCCCATGATAGTCATAACGCAGGGCCCATTTATCAGAAAGGGCGTAACCCAGACCACCATTAAAGTTCCATTTCGTATCGCTTTCCAGTCCATCAAATTTTGCTTTGGGATCGGATGCCCCTAAATCAACTTGCCATTGGCCCTGTTCCCAACTTGTTGCGGGAGCTGCGCCTGCAATGGAAGTGAAGGCGGCAAGAGCGGCAACCGTCATAATCATAGACTTTTTCTTCATTCCAGATTCCTTCTTTCCCTATCATTGAATTGACTCATGAAAATCAGTGAAACACTGATTGTTTCATTTATTTTACTGCCGAAAAAATGAATGTTAAATGAAAAATATGTGTCAAAAGTGCGAAATCGGACATTCATTTTCATTTGGAACGAATTGTTTCTTTTACATTGTATGCAAAAAAGCATTCGTCCTTTACTTATGGATAGTGTAAAGAATAATCCATTTATACCATAATTATTGCACATATTTATCTATGTGTCTTTAAATAATTGACAAATTTTAGCGTTTTAACTATTATAGTTTGGTACTTATTTAATTAAGTTACAACTTATTGGAAAGGATCTGAATGACTTATGACAAAGGTATCACTTGATTGGTCCAGCTTAGGTTTTGATTATATGCCAATTTCCAAACGGTATACAGCCGACTATAAAGATGGAAAATGGGGTCCCGGTGCCCTGACAGATGATCCCACCGTACCCCTTAACGAATGCGCTGGAATCCTTCAATATTGCCAACAGGTCTTTGAAGGCCTGAAAGCCTACAAGACCAAAGACGGCAGAACCGTTACGTTCCGTCCAGACCAGAACGCAAAACGCATGGCAGATTCAGCAAAGCGCATTGAAATGCCGCCTGTTCCGGAAGCCATGTTCATGGAAGCTGTCGATGAAGTCGTGCGTGCCAACAAGGATTGGATTCCCCCCTTCGAATCAGGCGGAGCCCTTTACCTGCGTCCCTATCTTTTTGCAACCGGTTCCGTCATCGGCGTCAAGCCAGCCAATGAATACCAGTTCCGTCTGTTTGGGACACCGGTAGGCAACTACTTCAAAAATGGGGTCAAGCCAATCACGATTTGTGTTTCCGACTTTGATCGCGCGGCCCCTCGTGGGACAGGCCATATCAAGGCTGGCCTGAACTATGCCATGAGTCTTCATGCTTATATGACCGCCCATGCCAATGGCTTTGACGAAAACATGTACCTTGATCCGGCTACCCGCACCTATGTCGAAGAAACAGGCGGTGCCAACTTCCTTTTTGTCACAAAAGACGGTACCCTTGTCACACCTAAATCCGACTCCATCCTGCCGTCTATCACGCGCCGCAGCCTGATTGCCATTGCGGAAGATATGCTGGGCATGAAGGTGGAACATCGGCCCGTTGCTTTCTCAGAAGTAGCTGATTTTGCAGAAGCCGGCCTGTGTGGTACTGCGGCTGTTATCTGCCCTGTCGGCCGCGTTGTCAATCACGGCAAGGTCATCAATATCAAAAGCGGCATGGATAAAATGGGCCCTGTCTTGACCAAGCTCTATAAGACCCTGCGCGGAATCCAGATGGGTGAAATCGAAGGTCCCAAAGGCTGGATCCACGAAGTCAAATAACAGGCTCTATCCCTGGAATCCATAAAAGGACCGATACGGAACACTTTGTTCCGTATCGGTCCTTTTAATGAAAAAATCACTTGGAAGGCCATGCCTTCCAAGTGATTTTACGATTTCAATCAGCCTTCAACCGGTTTATCAGCCAGGTCGATTTCACCGCGTTCAACTTTCTTTGCGCGCTTCCAGAAGAGGATGTTTGCAATGACAGCCACGGCAATACCAGCAGGATAAGCAATGCTGGTCGAAAGACCAAGGCCTTCCTTAGCCATGAGGATGTACGTGCAGGATACAGCGCTCATGAACGTACCAGGAACCAAAGCAATCACATAGTTGCCCTTGTTAGCCAGGAGATACATTGCACCAGCCCAGAGAACGAAGACAGCCAAGGTTTGGTTCGTCCAGGAGAAGTATCTCCAAAGGATGGTCACGTCAACCTGGGTCAGGATCCCACCGACAGCGATGATAGGAAGGGAAAGTTTCAGACGGCTTGCCATCGTGTGCTGGTCAATCTTGAACCAGTCGCAGATGGTGTAGCGGGCAGAACGGAAAGCCGTATCGGCAGAAGATACAGGGCAGGCAATAACACCGATCATGGCAATGATCGTGCCAACCGTACCCATCAGACCGGAGCAGATGTCATAAACAACACCGCCAGCGCCCTTGTAGGTAACAAAAGCCTTGGCAAGGCCCTGCGTACCATCATAGAAGGTCGTACCAGCAGCAGCCCAGATCAGGGCAATGATGCCTTCGCAAACCATGGCACCATAGAAAATCTTGTGGCATTCACGTTCGCTCTTGATGCAGCGAGCCATCAGCGGAGACTGCGTGGAATGGAAACCAGAGATAGCGCCGCAGGCGACAGTGATGAACATGATCGGCCAGATTGGGGTTCCTTTCGGATGCATGTTGATGAAGCTGATTTCAGGAATGGTATAACCCTTCACAAAGAGCATGGTCCCAACACCAACAGCCATGAAGATCAGGCAGAAACCAAAGAACGGATAGAGCTTACCGATGACCTTATCAATCGGCAGGAAGGTTGCGATGAAGTAGTAGATCAACAGGACAACCAGCCAGAAGTTGAAGCTCTGGGTCGTAATCTTGGTCAGAAGGCCTGCAGGGCCCGTCGTGAAAGCAACACCAACGAGAATCAGGAGGACAACGGAGAATCCACGCATGATATGTCTCATGGTATCGCCGAGGTACTTGCCTACGATTTCAGAAATGGAGGCGCCATCGTTTCTTTCAGACAGCAGTCCAGAAATAAAGTCGTGGACACCGCCTGCAAAAACCGTACCAAAGGTAATCCAAAGGAATACAGCAGGCCCCCACATAGCACCGGCCAAAGCACCGAAAATCGGGCCCAGTCCGGCGATGTTCAGCAGCTGGATCAAGAAGACACGGCCCGTTCCCATCGGAACATAGTCGACACCATCTTCCAGTCTGTATGCCGGAGTTTTTCTGTCATCGATGGGAGGACGGAAACAACTCTCGACATAGCCGCCGTAAATGAAGTAGCCAAGAATTAAGATTGCAAGACACACAAAAAAGCTAATCATTACATAAACCCCCTTCTGCGAATTTACTTCGCGTTTCTTGTCTTTTATTATAGTACCTTTGTCACACAAATGCTACAATATTTTAAAACTTTCTGAAAAAAACTGTCCTTGAGAATGTACTTCATTAGGAATGATTTTCTATAAAAAGAAGAGAATAAAACCGCAAAATACAATATTTTCCATAGGAAATCTTGATAACGAAATTTGACTCTGCACTTATCTTCCAGTTTCCGGAGAGAAATGTATCCTTCATCCATAAAGCCAAACAGAACAGTTTTCAGCATATTGACGGGATTATATCTGATACGGCCCAATTTATGCGAGGGAATATCGCTCAAATACTTATTTATATTGATTTCCTCCATGAATCTATCAAATGTGAAAACTGAATCCGCAATAGTCAGACAATCTGAAAAAAAGATAGTAACAACCTTGTTTAAGAGTACTATAGATTACGGTTGGTTTATACATGATAAATGAACTTTACCACAAATAGGCCCATCCGGTTCAATTGAATCGGATGGGCCTATTTGTATGAAGGGCTATTATTTCACAGCCCCTTTTATCTTTTTCATCATGATTTAAGCAATGTCCACTTGCTGCATACCTTGAGGCCTGTTTCTTCCGGGACAAGGCCGGTAAGGGTGACAAGATCAAATAGGTTGCGGTCCTTGATCACAAATTGGGCTACTTTGCTCTTTTTAATGACATCTGTAAAATCAACCGTCAGCGTATTGTCACTGTAAGTACAGACGATATCATCCTTGCTGATGGTCTTCATATTGAAGACCGCATTGACTAGGCTCATGATGAGACGTGAGCCTAGAAGCTTCACGACAAGCTCACCGATCTTATTCTCACTTACAGCGAAATCATGGATGCGGAAACGCCCATAAGAAGCACTGCTCGTGAGGGCAAAAGCTTCAATACCGGCATCGATGGTGATGGTCCCATATTTTTCATGTTCCACGACAAGTTCCAGCAGTCCATCCTTGGCATAGCGGCAGCCGCCGAACCTGAACTCACTGTCCTTCATGGCTTCGCGGATCCCTTTTTCGAGGTCTTCATAAGGAACAACAAGGGTTCCAGACCGCAGTTCATCCCAGGTCTGAGCCCCAATCCAGCGCAAGGCCATCTCCTTATAAGGCTGAAGGACAAGACGGGCCTGCTCTGCTACATCACTGGCCGCATCCATTGCAGAAGCAAGCTTGCCTTTTGGGCCTTCCTTGCTGGAACGGATGTCTTCCACCGCAGCCGTAACCTTATCTGTGGCCGTATCCGCTGCATTCTTGATCTTGTCAAAAAGCGGGCCTGCTTTTTCTTTCATCATATCCTTTGTTTCATCTCCTAAGGGAAGATTTCTTGTCGGATCTTCCTTGAATTCCTTGAACCGCGCCATTCCTTCCTTGCGGGCCTCTTCAAAAATTTCCTTGATCCGTGCCATATCCTTGGGCTGCCCCGCCTTCAGCCAGGCATCAGCCGCCTTCCCTACACCATAGGTGATTGCAACAGCCATCGGCACTTGAAGCGGCGGGAACGGAATGAGGGTAAAGAGGGTCTGCCCCACAAAGGAAGCGCCCAAAGAGCCAATAAGCCCGGCAATGGCACCCGTTTCAAGTTCCACACCATAAAGATCGCTTAATCTCGTAATCATATAGACTTCGTTGGCCATAAGGGCAAGGGAACCCAGGAAAGGCGTCATGACAATGACGCTGGCCCGTGCAGCACCCCAGCGGCAGATATATTCTGCTTCCTTTTCATAGTCCACAGGCTGCTCGGTTTCAATCAGTTCTCCCTTGACGGCCTCCTTTTCCCCTTCTTCCAAGGGGCGGGCATCGGTCTCGACCAGATCTTCCTGATTGACAGAGTCTTGGTGAGCCATCTGATTCTTATCTTCCATCATTAGAAATCCCTCCTGACTGCTTTGCCAAGGAACTGCGGCTAAAAAAATGAACTTCCAAAGGCAAAAAAGGTCTTTTTGTCATTATACCATATCAGAAAGGAAAAAATGTGACAAATAGGGACCTCTTCAAGATAGGCAGGCAACTATTCCCATCGTCCATACGCTGTTGTGTCTGCTGTCTATGGTTTTGTCAAGTCCAATTTGGCAAAAAATTAATGCAGTCCAAAAAAATGAACATGCTGCCCATTTCCTCATTTTTAACGAACATATTTTTGATTTATCTATTGAAAAACGAATCCTATCATGATATTATACGGATAGATAAACAGTAGTTCGATTTTATGGCATATGAACATGAGGTGGATTCATGATGATGAAACAGATGATTGGATCGTTATTCGTACTTTTGATTGGCCTTTTTTCCTTTGGAATCCTGCAGATGAACGCCGCTCCGTCTGCCGTTCTTCATAAACAGCAAGTCACCGTCTACACCGGCGACAGCCTTTGGACCATCGCAAGCCGCCATACAGAAGACGGTGAAGATGTGCGGAACGTCATTGAACGTATCATCGAAGCCAACAAGCTGGACCGCAAAGCAGCCCTTCAGCCAGGTCAGAAGCTAATCATCCCGGTCCGAGGGGATAAGGACCATAAATTAGCCTCAAACCAATAAAAAGAGACGGCCAAGAAAGGAGAACATCATTTCTTGACCGTCTCTTTGCGTTTTTTTGAGCCAAACAGGTTCAAGAGCTGCCTCATACATAATGGGGGCCTTTATTTTTCTGGAACAGGCTTTCTTTGATATAAAAAATCAAGGAGGCCCGCACCGTTACACATATACAGGATCACGTGAAGCCATCCGATGAGGGTCTGCTTATTCCTGGAGACTTGGATTGCAGCGCTCTTCCACAGGTTTTTCAAAACGTTCCTTGACAAAGTCCGTCGCCAACATCTTGACGTCATCAAGGGTAGCCACACCATGGGTCAGGTTCTTTTCAAGGAAAGGCAGGACACGTTCAATCTGTTCTTCCGTATCAATAATGGTAATGATCACAGGAAGATTGATTGCCTCCGAAACACTGATGAGAAGCCGCCGTTCCCTTCCGCGGACACGGCTTCCGTAGCCTTGGAGACCGCGGAATACCGTGCAGCCAGCAAGTTTGAGGTTAGCTGCCTTTTCCAGCATGACTTTGTAAAATGGACGGTCTCCACAGAAAAAATCCTCACCCACGAAAATTGTCAGTTTTTTTAATTCCAGAAATTCTGTCGCCATACTTTTCCCTCCAGCTCCTATAAAATACCCACACAAACAACCTACAACTGCCTTTATTTATCAATTCTATTGTATCAGAATTTGGACGGTCATGCAAAAGAAACGGTGGGCAGGTATGTGTCAACATTTTCTCGGGAGACCCCTATAAGATTGTGTTGCAGCTTAAT
>UPXT01000035.1 GCA_900538365.1 uncultured Acidaminococcus sp.
CGAGTTCCTAAAAGGCGATTTAGTTGTGGGGCACCCCAACATTTGACAAAGAACCCAAAAAAAGCGCACCCTGCTCATGAAAGGGTACGCTTTTTAGAAATTTCGTCATTCAATGGCAAGAATCTTCTTGACTTCCTTTTCCATTTCGCCCGGTGCCACGAGATCACTTTCCCGCTCCGGCAGCCCGCGCAGTTCCTTGAGTCCCTGGGGGATATCGATCCGAGCCTTTTGGCTTAGTTCATCCATGGCCTCAAAAGCCGTCAGGACCTTCCCTTCATAGTCATCAGGATAAAGGGCCCGCAGGACCACGTCACTGAACTTAAAGGGGCTAGCCGTTGAAAGGACAATGCCGTAGGTCTCGTCGCTGGTCATGAGGCGATATTTCTGGAGAGCCTTATAGGCAACAGCCGAATGGGGATCAAGGACATAGCCATAGTTATTGAAGACATCACCGATTGTTTCCTGTGTCTCGATTTCATCGATCCAAGCTCCAAAGAAGTCACTGACAACGGCATCCTGAATATCGCGTCCAATGGAATAGGTGCCTTTTTCCTGGAGGGCCTCCATCCACTCGTTGATTTTCTCGGAGTTGTGCTCTGTCTTTTCATAAAGGAGCCGCTCCAAATTGCTGGAAACAAGGATATCCATGGACGGGGAAATGGTTCGATGAAACTCGCGGTTCCGGTCATAGGTTCCCGTATTGATGAAATCGGTCAGGACATTGTTGCTGTTTGACGCACAGACAAATTTTTTCACCGGCAGGCCCATGAGTTTGGCATAGTAGCCGGCAAGGATATCACCGAAGTTGCCCGTGGGAACAGAAAAGATGATTTCCGTACCATTTTGGATCCGGCCTTTTTCCACAGCATCGGCATAGGCGCTGAAGTAATAGACAATCTGCGGCACCAAACGGCCCCAGTTGATGGAATTTGCAGAAGAAAAAGCACAGCCTTGTTCCTTCAGCTCAGCTGCAAGCTCTGCTTTGCCAAAAAGCAGTTTGACCCCGGTCTGGGCATCATCAAAATTACCTTCCACCGCAACAGCATGGACATTGGCGCCCCGCTGCGTCGTCATCTGCAGACGCTGGGCATCGCTGACCCCACCCTGGGGATAAAAGACGATGACTTCTGTATCCGGCACATCACTGAATCCAGCCATGGCCGCTTTTCCCGTATCGCCGCTTGTTGCAACGAGAATCACGCTCTTTTTCTGTTCGCCCGTCTTGCGAACGGCTTTGGTGAGGAAATGAGGCAGGATCTGGAGTGCCATATCCTTGAAGGCACTCGTCGGGCCATGCCACAGTTCCAGGATATCTGTATCCTTTTTGAGGAGATGAAGCGGCGCTGCAAAACTGCCAAACTTTTCTTTGCTGTAAGCAGCTGAAACACATTCCCGAAGTTCCTCCTCCGAAAAATCCGTCAGGTACCGGGAAAGGATCTGTACGGCACGGTCGCCATAAGGTTTACCCTTCATGGCATCGATTTCGGCAAGGGCCACAGGCGGAAAATCCCGGGGCACAAAAAGGCCGCCGTCTTTGGCCAGCCCACTGGAAATAGCGTGGGCAGAGCTCACCATATCTGTTTTACCTCTTGTACTTACGTATAACATAGTCCCCTCCACTTCTGCTTTCGTATTCGTATCATAGCATAGTCAAATTCGATGCGCAAGCATTGTGTCTTGTAAGTAAAAGGCATGATCTCTTTTGCCGCTCCAAAAGATGCCCGTACCCTCTTGGGAACCCAATGATAATGAAAGCATCATCCCCGCCTTTTTACTTTTAACTAGGACTTTCCTTTGCTATAATGGGAAGGAACATGAAGGGAGACAGCGGGCATCCAAAAAAGCCCCCCGACCCATTGCGGCGGTCCCCCGAGAGGAGTTGACGCATTATGGAAATCAAGATTGCATGCGCACAGGTGGAAGTGCGTCCCGGGCGTCCCGAGATCAACCTGCGCAAGGCCCTCGAAACGATTGAAGAGGCCAAGCGTGCCGGCATCGATATTCTCATCTTTCCCGAACAGCTGATCCCAGGCTACCTCTTAGGTGACCTTTGGGAACAGCGTGCTTTTTTGAGAGACTGCCGCGATTACGGGGAGGACCTCATTGCAGCCACGCAGGATATCTGCGTGATCTTTGGCAATATCGCCCTTGATGAGACGGCTGTAAATGAAGATGGCCGGCCCCGCAAGTATAATGCCGCCTTCATTGCCCAAGATGGGGCCCTCAAAAAAGGCGGTCTGTCCCAGGCTTTTATCAGCAAAACGGCCCTGCCTGATTACCGGGAATTTGATGACAGCCGGTATTTCCACAGCCTGGCAAAACTCCTGCCCCACCTGCCGGGAAAAACTCTGGAAGACCTCATCCAGCCCGTATCCGTAACCATCAGGGGAGAAGAAGTGAAGCTCGGTGTCCTTATTTGCGAGGATGGCTGGACCGAGAACTATGATTTCAATGTTCCTCAGATTCTCACTCAAAATGGGGCGCAGCTTCTCATCAATATTTCCTGCTCGCCCTTTACCCTTCAGAAAAACCGTAAACGCGGGGAACTCTTTAAAAAACAAGCAAGGGACTGCGGCCTGCCGCTTCTTTACTGCAATAGCGTAGGCATCCAGAACAACGGGAAGAACATCTTCACCTTTGATGGCTGCAGCACGTTCTATACTAAAGAAGGAAATGTGCTTTGTGATGCGCCGTCCTTTGAAGAAGCCTTCCTTACAGGCAGCTTTGACACTGAAACAGGAGCCCTTTCCTCAGCCGGAACGGTCCATCCTATTCTGACGGAAATCGAAGAAATTTACCAATCCCTCTATTACGGGGCCTCAAAGTTCCTGGACCAGCTGGGCATCCGCAAGATGACGATCGGCCTTTCAGGCGGGATTGATTCAGCTGTAACAGCCGCTTTTTATGTGCACATCCTGGGCCCGGAAAATGTACTTCTCCTCAACTTGCCATCACGCTTTAATTCGAGCCTGACCAAGGGCCTTGCTCAAAAGATAGCAGAAGCCCTGGGTACCCACTATGCTGTGATTCCCATTGAAGAATCCGTGTCCCTCACGGAAAAGCAGTTTCAGTCCGCAAAAATCCATGATTATGGCACGGGAAAAGACGCATCCCTTTCCGTGTCGTCCTTTGCCCTTGAAAACATCCAGGCCCGTGACCGTGGGGCCCGTGTCATTGCCGGTATGGCCTCCCTTTGGGGCGGCGGCTTTTCCTGTAACTCCAATAAATCGGAAATGACCATTGGCTACGCCACTTTTTATGGAGACATTGCTGGCGTCATGGCCCTCATTGGCGACCTCTGGAAGCACCAGGTCTATGCCCTGGGCCGCTATCTCAATGAAAAAGTCTACCACAAAGCGGTCATTCCTGATGAAGTCTTTACGATCAAACCCAGTGCCGAACTTTCCCAGAAACAGACCGTCGGTACGGGCGGCGATCCCCTTCACTATCCCTATCACGATTATCTTTTCCGGGCCTTCGTCGAAAGCTGGGGAAAACAGGCACCGGAAGAGTTCCTTGCTTGGTATCTGGACCGCACCTTGGACGCACGCATCGGCTGTGAAGAAGGCCTTTCCCATAAGCTCTTTCCGGACGCTGCCTCCTTTATCAGCGACCTCGAACGGTGGTGGAACCTCTTTTGCGGCCTCTCCGTTGCCAAAAGGATCCAAGCCCCTCCCATCCTTTCCATTTCAAAGCGCGCCTATGGCTATGATCATAGGGAATCCCAACTTGGCCCCTATTATTCCCGCCACTATCTGGAAATGAAAGCAAAGGCCCTGTCATGATGGAAAGCCGCTTGAAAGCCTATCGCGGAGCCATGGTGGCAGCCCTCTACGCGGCCCTGACCTTGGGCCTTGCGCCCCTAAGCTACGGTGCAGTCCAGGTGCGGGTCTCAGAGTTCATGACGCTCCTTGCTTTTTATGATCAAGGCCTCATTCCAGGCCTTACTTTGGGCTGCCTCATTTCCAATGTGGGAAGTCCCTTTGGCCTCACAGACATGCTGATCGGTACTTTGGCCACCTTCCTGGGACTTTATTTCATGCGCTTTTGTAAATCCGCCTTTCTGGCAAGCCTGATGCCCGTTTTTTCCAACAGTCTTTTTATCGGGTTTGAACTCAACTACATGGCAGATCTGCCCCTTCTTCCTACCATGGGCTACATAGCCCTTGGGGAAATCATCAGCGTCACGATACTAGGGAACCTGCTCCTTCCCTTGTTCTTAAAAAATGAGACCGTGCGAAAAATCCTGGATCTAAAACACAAGAAGCCTTGAAGGTGATTCCTTCAAGGCTTCTTATTTTTTAGACAGGGCAGAAATGTTTTTCTCATGATCACTGCCTTTGGATGCTTTATGCGTTTAGGTCCTTTACAAAGTCCTCACCAAACTGTTCGCATGTTTCAAGCCCTTTTTCATCAGGCATCCACAGCATCTTAAGGCCTTCATTCACGACCGTGAACCCAGCTCCTATAAGGAGCTCCGAAATCTGTTTCACAGAATCGCCGCTCCAACCGTAACTGCCGAAGGCAGCCGCTTTCTTATTTTTGAACTTTAGGCCTCGGATCATTTCCATTATGCTTCCGATGGAAGAAAGGAAGCCATAATTGATTGTTGGCGAACCAACAAGAATGGCCTTTGATTTGAAGACCTCCGTCACGATATCATTCTTATCATCCACGGCTGTATTGAAGAGTTTGACCACAACCGCCGGATCGGCCTTCTTGATTCCTTCCGCAATCTTTTCTGCCATGCGCCGCGTCGCGTTCCACATCGTATCATAAAGGATGGTCACTTGATTTTCCTGATAAGCCTGGGCCCATTTCTGGTACGCTTTCACGATGGATAGCGGATCTTTCCGCCAAATCACACCGTGACTTGGACAAATCATGGAAACAGGAACCTTCATGGCAAGGATCTCGTCAATCTTTCTTGTCACCATGGGACTGTAGAGATTGAGGATGTTGGCGTAGTACTTCATGGCCTCGCCATAGAGGGCAGCCTGATCGGCTTGATCATTAAAAAGATCTTCACTTGCAAAATGCTGGCCAAAGCCATCATTGGAAAAGAGGATATGCTCGCCTGTCAGATAAGTGAACATGGTATCAGGCCAATGCAGCATGGGGGCTTCAATGAAGATGAGCTGATGGGTCCCCAGATCCAAGGTATCCCCCGTTTTTACATTGACAAAATTCCAGTCCTTATGATAAAGACCGCGCAGGATGGCTTCTCCCTTCTTCGTGCAGTAAATCGGCGTATGGGGGATTTCCTCCATCAGGGCCGGCAGGGCACCGCTGTGATCGTTTTCATTATGATTCATGACAATATAGTCAATCTGATGAAGATCAATTTCCTTCTTTAGATTTTCAACAAACTCATCATCATAAGGTTTCCAAACCGTATCCATGAGCACTGTTTTTTTGTCCCTGATGAGATAGGCATTATAACTGGAACCTTTTTCCGTCGAATACTCATGACCATGGAATTCATTCAGTTCCCAGTCAACCTTCCCCACCCAAGTTACCATATCTGTAATTTTCTTAGCCATAATACACACTCCTTTATGATGCTGCGGATGGCTGCCTGCGGCCTTCATCATCGTAACAAGAAGGAACCTCCGCTTGATGGATTCAGTATAATTCCCACATACAAAAAGGACTGTTGTTAAAACAACAAATGCATAAAAAAACAAGGAGTCCTGAAGGATGCATCTCCAAGACTCCTAGGTTTGAGGGAAAGGAAGGGTTTGCCCTATGGGGCGTCCGCTTGAACCTTATATCGGATAAATCCATTATAAGGACCGCTCCCTTTACTGTCAACTTTATATGTATATAGGTTAACATATAGATAAAACAACTTCCCTGTCCTTTTTTTAAGAAAAGGACAGGGAAGCTGTTACCATTCAGTGCACCTGCGTAAAGTCCGATGGATCAGAAGCAGTCGCAGTTAACCATGAAGAAGGATCTAGGATGAGCGCAGACCGGGCAAACCTGAGGAGCTTCTTCGGCTTCTACGATATGACCGCAGTTGGAGCAGATCCAAACGGTCTTTTCGCTGCGTTTGAACATGGTGCCGTCTTCTACCTTTTGGAGGAGGGCCTTATAGCGTTCTTCATGATGCTTTTCAATGGCACCGACAGCGCGGAATTTGAAGGCTAATTCAGGGAAACCTTCTTTTTCTGCCGTTTCAGCAAATTCCTTATACATATCGGTCCATTCATAGTTTTCACCAGCGGCAGCATCCTTGAGGTTGGTTACCGTATCAGGAATGGAACCGCCATGAAGGGCCTTGAACCAGATCTTGGCATGTTCTTTTTCGTTCTTGGAGGTTTCCAGGAAGTTGGCAGCGACCTTTTCGTAGCCTTCTTTCTTAGCTACACTTGCATAATACCCATACTTATTGTAGGCCTGGGATTCACCAGCAAAAGCAGCCTGAAGATTTTTTTCCGTTTGCGTACCTTTTAATTCTTTCATGATTATCTCTCCTTATACAGTATTTTTTATTACCCTCTCTCGGTAACATCTAGAGTATACCACATATTCTAAATAATAGCAACACCTTTTTAAGAATTATTTTTAAAAAGGAATATAATCATGATGAATGCCGGTTCCAGCGCCATCAGCGCCTTCATCAGACCTTAAGATTTAGGAGATAGAAAAAGGCGAATCGGCAGATTGGAAGACCCAGGCGGAGAAAAATAGAAGGTCGCCTCCCCGTTTTCCGGGATGGTTCCAAGAACCATGGTCTCACCGTCATGGGACCAGCCAAAAGCCAGCCCATGCCCAGGGAGCTTCATTTCCTTTTTATCCTCACCATTCATGGAAAGAAGGCCTGCGCCGGCATAAGGTCCGCCATAAGGATTGAAGCGCAGGACCGTATCCCGCTTCCCTTTGGTCGGAAGGATGACATCATACATGACCCCATAATTGCCGTAATTGACAACTTCCTTACCTGTCGTCGCATCGGTTCCGCGCACATAGGGATTGAGGACATCATCGGCAAGTTTGATGCCCCAGGTCTCCAT
Source organism: uncultured Acidaminococcus sp. (assembly GCA_900538365.1). Classification (GTDB taxonomy): domain Bacteria; phylum Bacillota; class Negativicutes; order Acidaminococcales; family Acidaminococcaceae; genus Acidaminococcus. The sequence goes on from UPXT01000035.1 coordinate 7,020, forward strand.
TTTATTGGATGGGTACGCCTCTTGAAGCCGAACATGGACATCGGACACAGGGAAGGTCCCGCGCAGGACATGACTCCCTTCATCGGGAGGCAGGATGCCATATGCGTCAAGGGCAAGACCTAGGTCAGTCTTTACAGGAATCATCATGACCGAGACCTCTACAGGCCGCTCCGACTCCAGATTGACGATGCCCGTCACCAGTTCTTGGGGACGGATGATGGTCGGCTTTTGAAGCCCCAGCAAATCACTCATCCGGCTTATCCTCAGGGGATTAGTTTCCTTTTGCTTGCCATAATAGCGAATCTGGGCCTCTTTGCCTGCTTCCAGCCAGTCACGGTTAGGATCTGAAATCCCATTTCTTCCCAGCTGCACGAGGGCTGGACGAATTCCGGTCTGGCGCAGGACAATGGCAAGCCGCTTGCTGCTGTCCGTATCATTGACGTGATGGAAAAAAAGACGGAACTTGCCTTTGACCGTATCGCGGTACATGACACCGCATTTTTGAACCATTTCCGGACTATCCGAAAAAAGAAGTTTGGGGCCATCTTCGTGGATGATTACCTTTGCCTCCGTATAGCGGGGAACCCCGTCATCCCAGCGTGCATCAGCTGCCTTTCCGGTCCCGGACCAGAAGGAAAAACAGGTTAAGCCCGCAAGGAGGGTTTCCAGGAATCTCTTTGCTTTCATGCGTATCTTTTCTCTTCCTTTCTATTGTGTCGTAACTTTCATTTTACCATACAAATGTGCCTTTATTGCAAATTTTTACGATTTTTGGTGGTTCTTTTACTTTTTTCATATCAGGGAGGAATTTTTCCAAATTATCAGAATAATGGGTTATAATAAACTTGTACGGGTTCATGCCGTTTATAAAATTTTCAATAAGGAGTGCTTATGATGAACGTCAATGTGGTTAAGCTTGATCCCAGCGGCAATATCACGCTTTTCGTGCTGTCCCCTATTTCCGTAGATGATCGAAGGGAACTCAATGATGCTTTGCTTTCAGCAGATCCTGACGCAGAACAGGCAGGCTGCCTTTCAGGAAGCGGACGCTCCGTCCACGTTGAAATGATGGGCGGTGAATTCTGCGGCAATGCCTCTCGCTCCGCGGCCGCCTACTGGGCCCACACCCATGATGAAGAAGGCGTCTTTGAAGTAACCTGTTCCGGCGCAAAGGCTCCCATGGAAGCCCGCGTCAAAAAGCTTGGCAGCACTCCGCCCACCTATGACGCGGAAATTGACCTGCCGCTGCCCCTGTCCGTAACGGAAGAAGCGATGATGGTCGGAGAAAAAGAAGTCTCCCTTACCCATGTCGTTCTTCCTGGTATCGAGCACTATGTCTATTTTACAGAAGAACTTGATGCCCTGACTCCCATGGACTACTGGCTTGCCCTTAAAAACAAAGTGAGTTCAAGGCCACTTCCCGATGCATATGGGCTTATCCTTGTAGAGGAAAAATCGGCCCGCATGATTCCTGCTGTATTTGTGACCGCAACCGGTACCCTCTACTGGGAGCGCAGCTGCGGAAGCGGCAGTGCGGCAGCGGCGGCAGCCCTTGGCCGGCGTTATCAAAAATCGCTTGCCCTCACCCTCAAGGAACCGGGCGGCCCCATTTCTATCAAGGCAACCGTGAAAGACGGAACCCTGACGGGCGTCACCATCGGCGGGCCGGTCCGTATTGATGCATCCTATGCATTTACTTTCTGACGGCAGCACGCCAAAACAGGAAAATCCGTTGACAAAATGATGCTTCAATGCTAGAATAACTTCGTTGCACCAAACCCGTGCCGAAGTGGCGGAATTGGCAGACGCACTTGACTCAAAATCAAGCGCCCTCAAAGCGTGCCGGTTCGAGTCCGGCCTTCGGCACCAATTAAAAAAGCAAGACCATCGCGCCGCGATGGTCTTTTTTTGTGTCTAGGCATGGCGCAATTTTATAAAGTGAACGTCCTGCCACAGGAAGTTACCGCCAAGTACAGCAACCCACAAACGGGAATGAGCGGGGCTAAAAGGGAAAAAGCGCTATGGCAAAAACGAGGGATCCCATTTCTAGTTAACTCGCCGCAAAGGCCCAGAGTGTCTTATTCATCTCATTTTCGTTCTTAGCCTCTTTATGATTTTGATGAGAGATCACTTGATTCCAGGGGAGACCTTCCTTTATTTTGATAAGCAGTATCTGTCAACACGCTCTTAACAATAAGGGGCTTCCCGTTATTTTGCCTAGATGATGTATCCCTATCGAGAAAGATGTTACGCTTAGTCCCTAGGTTCACGGTTTGCCTTCATTTTTCTTTAAATCGTTCCTTTTCAGGGTTCATTTCCTATGCTATAACTGAAAATGATTACAGGACCCCCTCCTTACGGGCCCATCCCAAAACACAGCAAAAAGGAGACGATTTCATGCATCTGCGGGCCGCCGTCATCAATGATCTTTCTGGACTGGGTCGCTGTTCCCTTTCGGCAGACATCGCCGTTCTTGCCGCCATGGGCATAGAAGCCTGCCCCCTGCCCACCGCCGTACTTACGGCCCAAACGGGTTATGAAGGCTATCGCTCCGTTTCCTTTGCGTCCCACATGGAAGCCTATCGGTGCCACTGGCATGCTCTCGGAATCAAATTTGCCGGGATTCTCTCAGGCTATCTTGTGTCCCCCGAAGCAGCCCGCCAGACAGCGGAATTTGTTGACACGTTCCACCATCCCGGTGTGACCTATCTCTGCGATCCAGTCCTAGGGGATCAAGGTCGCGTCTATGATGGCTTTACGGATGCTTCCATCAAATCCATGCGAGGCCTTGCGGAAAAAGCCGATATTCTCACGCCGAACCTAACAGAGTTCTGCCTTCTTACAGGAACAGAAATGGATGCCATGATGAAAGAAGAAGCAACAGACAAAGACGCCCTCTTTGCCGCCCTGACTCAAAAAGCAGCCGCTTTTTCCCAGGCAGATCTTGTCATTACAGGCATTCCCATAAAGAATAAAAAAAGTGGCAGGGACATCTGTAACCTTATCATCTCCAAAGGCCGCATCTATCCCGTAACGTTCCCCCATCTAGGCGGCTCCTATTCAGGAACGGGCGATCTTTTTGCGGCCGTACTCCTTGCGGCACGCCTGCACAAAGAGGGCCTCGTCCCCAGTGTCAATAAAGCAGGCCAGTTCATTGCAAAGGGCATCACGGCTGCACAAAAAGAACATACACCCGGTAACGCCGGCATCGATTACGAGCCTTTTCTCCCTCTCTTACGTTCCTCAAAGGAGGATGATCATGATTCAGCATATGCGTGAAACGCGGCTCCGGCTCCTTACCCTGACTGGAATCTTTGCCGCCCTTATTTGTCTTTTTACGGCCTATATCTGCCACATCCCCGTTGGGCCAAACGGCGGCTATCTCCATTTTGGCGATACCTTCATCTATGTGGCCGCGTCCCTCCTGCCCCAGCCCTATGCCCTTCTTGCCGGTGCCATTGGCGGCGGCCTGGCGGACCTATTGACAGCTCCCATGTGGGCACCGGCAACGATCATCATCAAAATGCTCATCACCCTGCCTTTTACGTCAAAGGCCCCAACGCTTCTTTGCCGCCGCAACAAGATTGCCCCTTTCCTTTCGTGGATCATTTCCACCATAGGCTATTATCTGGCAGAAGGACTCATTTTTGGCAGCAAAACCGCTCTTTTGACGTCCATCATAGGAAGCGCATTTCAATCTGGCGGCAGTCTCATCTTTTATGGGTTCATCGTAAGCGTCCTTGATAAAAGCGGCGTCAAGGCAAAAGGATTTCTTCCTTTGGAAAGGAGTGCGACCCATCATGGCTCAAATTCTCTACACGTATAAGGGCGGTGTCTACGTCAACCTCACGAACAAGTGCAACTGCCGCTGTACCTTCTGTATCCGCTTCCAGCACGACGGCATTGGTGACGCACCCACCTTGTGGCACAAAGTAAACCCGACCTGGAACCAGGTCAAAAAAGCCATTGATACCTTTGATTTCACTGGTTTTCAGGAACTCGTTTTTTGTGGCTACGGGGAACCGACCTGTGCTCTTGCTCTCTTGGAACAAACGGCTCGTTATGTACGCCGCCTCCATCCAGGGCTCAGCCTTCGTCTCAATACGAACGGCCTTGGCAGCGTAGAAAACAGCCGCGACATCGTACCAGAACTGGCAGGGCTGCTTGATTCCGTTTCCATCAGCCTCAATGCACCGGACGAAAAGGTATATAACCGTGTAACAAAGCCCACTCTCACCGGTGCCTATGAGGCCATGCTGGATTTTGCCAAAGCGTGCAAAAAGCGCATTCCTGACACGCGCATGACCGTCGTCGATGTCCTTTCGCCCGAAGCGATTGAAAAAAGCCGCAAGGTCGCGGCCTCCTGCGGTATCAAGCTCCGCATCCGCAAGTCTAGCTAACAGGAACGGTCTTGAAGGATCGGTCTTTCAGCTAAAACAAAATGTCCCCTTTGAGCCTCATCGGCACAAAGGGGACATTTTTATTTCAGTCAAATTTACGGTCGTAAAGGTCGCTCTTTGTGAGGAATTCTTCTACCGTTTCAAAACCGAGCTGCTTTAAGAGTTCGATGACATAGGGATTTTCGGCCGGTGTTTTGTACGTTGATTCATCGCTGTAGGCCATAACATTCAGTTTCCCCTGTTCCTTGGGGACAAGGGCCTTTGGTCCGCCGACGCAGCCGCCGCGGCAGCCCATTCCCTCAAAGAAGTTGCCTTCCCGGTTGCCTTTCAGGATTGAATCGATCATGGCCTTGCAGTCAGGCACGCTGTCAGCCCGGCGCACCTTAACTTCAATCTTGCGGTTCGGGTCAAGGCGTTTTACCGTTGCAGCAACGGCCTCTGCCACGCCGCCTGCATAGGCATAGCGAATGCCCGCTCTAGACGCGTGTGGTACGTTGTCTTCTTCCAAGTGCTCAAGGTCAATATCAGTCGTCGTAAACAGGTCCCGCAGTTCCTCATAGGTGAGGACATAATCAATGGCTCCTTTAAGATCCGGTTCCTTGATTTCGGCTTTTTTGGCCATGCAGGGCCCGATAAAGACCGTCTTGGCATTGGGGTGCAGCACCTTGACCGTACGGCCGCCTGCAATCATAGGAGAAACGGAACCCGGCACATTGGGCATCAGTTCATGATAAAGACGGCGAATCATGGCAATCCACATGGGACAGCAGCAGCTCGTAAGCTGGAAGTCCCCTTCTTTATTGACATTCTTATTAAATTCCAACGCTTCCTTGAGCGTCAGGATATCGGCAAAGACAGCCACTTCGAGCATCCCTGAAAAGCCCATCATCTTTAAGGCCGTGCGCAGACGGCCGGCCGTGACCTTAGAACCAAACTGACCGGAAAAAGCCGGTGCTACGAGGGCGTAAATCGGCGTTTCCGCTTTCTTGAGTTCTTCCACAACGGGAATGATATCCTTCTTGGTCTTTAAGGCATCCAGTTTGCACGCGTCAACGCAGGCCTGACAGCCCACGCATTTATCGTTGTCAATGGAAATACCGTCCTTGCCTGGATGCAGGGCATCCCAGCGGCAGACTTGGGCGCAGCTGCCCTGTTCCTCTTCAGAGCAAGTGCAGTCCTTGGCGCGCCAAACAAGACTCGTTTCTTCCGGATGGGCCAGGCATTCAATCATCTTCGGATCGGCGTCCTTGATGTCCGTGACGTCCTTTCCTTCCACAGCACGAGCGAGCATTTTTTTGTACAGTTCATCCAGTGTAAGCATATTGACTCCCCTCTAAAATACGGCATGCTGCCATTTTTGTGGAGCAGTGCATCCACACTCCACGGCTTCACTTTGTATTATATACAATTTAGACAATCTTTGTCGACCATCCTTCAATATTCCAGACCTCGTCGATCCAGTCTTCATAAAAATCTGGTTCGTGGGAAACAAGGATCAAGGTTCCCTGATATTCCTTGAGGGCACGCTTTAGTTCTTCCTTGGCTTCCACATCGAGGTGGTTTGTCGGTTCGTCGAGAACAAGGAGATTGACCGGGCGCTGCATAATCTTGGAGAGACGTACTTTGGCCGCTTCACCGCCCGAAAGGGCCGTCATTTTTGTCGTAATATGATCATTGGTAAGGCCGCAGGCGGCAAGGGCAGCACGGACTTCAGCATTGGCCATGCCCGGGTATTCCTGCCAAAGCTCCTCAAGGGCCGTGTTCTGGTTGCCCTTTGCGCTTTCCTGTTCAAAATAGCCGACAGAAACAAATTCACCGCGTTCCACGGTTCCCGCAATGGGCGGAACCTGGCCGAGGAGGGTCTTTAACAGGGTCGATTTCCCCAGGCCGTTCGTCCCACGGATGGCAATCTTTGCGCCCCGCTCAATCTTAAGGTCCACCTGTTTTGTCAGGGGTTCGTGATAACCTAGGACAAGGTTTGTGCCTACAAGGACAAAACGGGAAGGCGCCCGGTCTTCCTTGAACTGGAAATGGGGTTTAGGCTTTTCAGCACGTTTTGTGAGCACTTCCATCTTGGCCAGTTTCTTCATCCGGCTATTGGCCATCCCCCGCGTCGCGACACGGGCCTTATTGCGGGCAATGAAATCCTGTTCTTTTTTGATTTCTGCCTGCTGCCGCTCATAAGCTGCATCTAACTGGCGCCGTTTGATGGCCACCATTTCCTCAAACTTTTCATAGTTTGCCGTGTAGCGTGTGAGCCCCAGGTTATCGACATGCCAAATGACATTTGTTACCGCATTAAGGAAGGGCACATCGTGGGAAATGACGATGAAGGCATTCTCATAATTTTGGAGATAGCGCGTGAGCCACTCAATATGTCCCGTATCCAGGTAATTGGTCGGTTCATCCAGAAGCAGGATATCAGGATGTTGAAGGAGGAGCTTTGTAAGAAGCACCTTTGTGCGCTGACCGCCCGAAAGCTCATCGACTTTATGCTCAAGGCCAAGATCACGCAGTCCAAGACCTGCCGCAACTTCCTCAATCTTTGTATCCAGATTGTAGTAATCAGCCGCCTCCAGCCGTTCCTGGATTTCGGCTGTATCCGCCATGAGGCGTTCCAGCTCGTCCGGTGAGGCCGATTCCATCTGATCATAAGCGGCAAGCATTTCCTTTTCCTCATCGACAAGATCCTGAAAAGCCGTGCGCAGCGTTTCTCGAATCGTCTTTCCCGCCTCAAGGGCCGCGTGCTGGTCCATATATCCAACCTTTGTACGCCGTGCCCAGGTGATTTTACCATCATCAGGGGACAATTTTCCCGTAATGATTGACATAAACGTCGACTTGCCCTCACCATTGGCACCGACAAGGGCCACGTGTTCACCCTTTTCAAGACGGAAGGAAACATCCTCAAAAATCTCCCGACCGCCATAGCTGTGGGACAAATGGGCTACATCAAGTATACTCATGGGTCTCTCCTTTTTGGTCTCATAGCAAAGTAGTCCCGCCTATTTTACCAAAAAAGGCGGAAGAAAGCAAAAGGAAAGGAGGTGAGGCTGCCGTGGCTAAGGCGCTTCCGCTTGGCAAAGGCCGCGGCTGTCAAGCGACAGAGGGGAAGGCGGAACGGTTTTCGCTGTTTTTAAGGCAAAAGACCTGATGGGAAAAGACTTGAAGGAACAAGGCCGTAAAGTAGGTTTTAGCAAGTAAGCCCTAAACCGAACCTCGATACAGATTCCGTTTAGGGCTCTTAGATTGGATTGGATTGGATTGCATCAGAAAGCGGTTCTTTTGAAACAAAGGCATCACAAAGTTTTGAACCGACCTGCCTTCATATTTTTCCTTAAAAACTTGATGCACATCAATCCGCCTTTACTAAGGCAGGGCAGCAAAAGCCGGAAACATCCTGCAAAAGGACGCTTTGGAAGCGATAAGGGAAGTCCAAGAACCCTGTTTGAGGGCAAATCTATTCGGTCCCCACCCTTCAAAGGCGCAGCAGTGTGGAGGCAGCTTTGTGTTTACCCCCTCGCCTTTTCCAATCTTTTTCTGATTTCCTCCAAGCGGTCTTCCCCTACACCCAGAACTTTTTGAAAGGGTGCATCAACGGGGATAAGGGCAAGTTCATCAGGATGAAGGTCCTTTACGACGCGTTCCAAAAAGGCCACACTTTTTTCGTCGTCGTTATAGCCTTTTACGATGGTCACTTCAAAGATAAAGCGGCCGTGATACTGCGCCCGGAAGGCTTTCAGATTGGCTGTATACTGCTCCAAGGTATAACCGGAAAGAGGCCGCTGACTTTTTTGAAAACCGGCATCCGTGGCGTTCTTGAGCTCGCCGATAACGGCCTCACAGCGATTGGCAAGGGCCTGGTACTCAGGCCGGTGCAAAAGGTAGCCATTTGAAAGAAGGCGCACAGCAGCCCCTTTTTGATGAATGAAGTCAATGATACGAGGCAGTGCCTGATGGACCAAGCTCTCCCCATGACCGTTCAGGAAGACTTCATCGATCCGCTCTTCATCCATGCGGCGCCCCAAATCATCAAGCGCTTTTGTCACATCGCCCAAATCCTGGATCTCGTCCGTCTGATGCCGGCCTTCTTTCCGGTCAATGGGACAATAAATGCAATTAAAGGTACAGTACGTTTCGGGAAGGATATTGACTTCAAGGACCCTTCTCTCCGCTTCTTCATAGGGCGCTTTGTAAATAAATTTGTCCATGATCGTTTCCTCCTCAACCAAAGTAACAAGGAGCAAATCAGCGCATTTTTGCACCGAGTCAATAAATAAAAAGAGTACATCCCCCTGCTCCTACAAGGCCTACTGGAACAAGGCGACATACCCGGCGGTACAAGAGTATACGTTTGTCTGAGCCTACTATACCTATCTTGCATCCGTCTGTCAAGTCCAACCTGATCCATTTCTCCTTTCCCGTGCTATAATGGAGGCAGAATCATTTACAAGGGAGACGATGTGCATGCTAAACAAGAAAACCGCAAAACTCATCAACGAACAGGTCACACTGGAATTTTACTCTGCCTACCTCTACCTTGACTTTGCCAATTTTTACACGGATCAGGGCCTTGATGGCTTTGCCCACTGGTTTGAAATTCAGGCCCAGGAAGAGCGCGATCATGCCATGCTCATGAGAACGTACCTGCAAAACAACAATGTCCATGTCGAATTTGGCACCATCCAAAAACCGGAAGGAAAATATAAGGATCTCATGAGTCCGCTCACGGCAGCCCTTGAGCATGAACAATTCATCACAAAATCCATCAATAAGATTTATGGAGCTGCCCATGAAGAAGACGATTATCGGACCATGCAGTTCTTTAACTGGTTCGTCAAGGAACAAGGGGAAGAAGAAAAGAATGTCGAGGATATCATTAAAAAGATGAAACTTTTCGGCAGCGACCCCAAGAGCCTCTACGCTCTGAATCAGGAACTTCTGGGCCGCGTCTACGCGGCTCCGACCTTGGTCCTCTAAATAGGAAAATGGCCAATCGGGGATAAAAATTCCCGGATTGGCCATTTTTTTATGGAGGAAAGCCTTACTTGTCCCTTCCTTTTTCCCGTTTGATATAGCGGTACACTGTCGGTTCGGATAAATGCAGCTGGCGGGCGATCTCGACGACGGCTCCCTTCATCTGGTGGATACCGGCATTCATGAGATTGCGGATAACCGTTCCTTTTTCTTCCCTCGTCATCCGTTCTGGCGGCACCCCCACTGCCCTCATTTCACTTGTTACCATGCGGGGCAGGATATCCCCGACGGGCGTATCCATGGATTCAGCCGTATCATCAAGGGCCCCCTCGAGATTATAGGCTTTCTTTAATTTCTGCAGGACAAGGTCAAGATCTGTTATGACATCCATATTGCGGTTGATGCACAAAAGCCCGATGACCTTTCCTTCATGCTTGATAAAAAACGTGGATGAAACAAAATTCTTGTTCTTGCTGCGTCCGTTATAGTTTGCCATATAGTCCCGCTTCACATAGGCCTTTTCTTCCATGATCTTGATAGCAAGGTCCGTAAAAGGACTGCCAACCTTGCGGCCAGTGTGAAACCCGTTTGCAATGGCAATCACGGAATGTTTGGGTTGAGAAATATCGTGGAGCAGGATTTCACAGCTTTCGCCCAAGAGTTCTGCCAAAAAGGGCACCAGCGCCTTATAGGGTTCGAGAAGCGGATTATATTTCATGATTCCATCTCCCTAGAGGTTGAAAGTACCGAACTGCAATGGAAATGGAATGACTAGTACTTTCCTTCGTATTCTACGAGTATTATTGTATCTTCCATGATGTCATAAGTCAATTCGTGAATCTTTGCCGAAAAAGAAAATCATTTCCTGCCTTTGTGCGAAAAGGATACAAAAAGAGGTCCTCTGGCACAAGCGCCCAAAAGGACCTCCTTACGTCTTACTTTCCCATTTGCGAGGAGGGCATCATCTTAGGCTTCGCCCTCAGTTTCAAAAGCGACTTCTTTTAAAGGAACCAGCTTATTGCCGGCAATCTTATTGACCAGGATGGCAATGGCACCGTCACCCGTTACGTTGCAGGCTGTTCCAAAGCTATCCTGCGCCAGGTACAGGGCAATCATGAGGGCCTGCTGGTCAGCCGTAAAGCCCATCATGCTCTGCAGGATACCAAGGGCGGCCATGACAGCACCGCCAGGAACGCCTGGGGCGGCCACCATGGTGACACCCAGCATGAGGATGAAACCAAACATGTTGCTGAACTCGATGGGTTTGCCGTTAAGCAGCATAACGGCCATGGTGCAGCTCGTCAGGGTAATGGTGCTGCCTGACAGATGGATGGTGGCACAAAGGGGAATCACGAAATCTGCAATGCCTGCAGCAACCCCATTCTTTTTTGTAGAGGCCAGGGTAACAGGAATCGTAGCGGCTGAGGACTGGGTTCCAATTGCCGTCATATAGGCTGGAAGCATACCTTTGAGCAGTTTGATGGGATTGCCGCCTGCTGCCGAACCAGCAAGGGTATACTGAACCACAAGGATGACAATATGCAGGCAGATGATGACGAGGAAGACCTTGGCAAAGACGCTCATGATGGCGGCCACCTGCCCGGCGTGGGTCATATTCGCAAAGATCCCGCAGATGTGAAGCGGCAAAAGCGGAATGATGATGCTGGCAATGAGTTTTTCAATGATGCGCTGGAATTCGTGGGACCCCTTTCGCAGCAAGTCATCCTGGCAGACGGCAATGCCAATACCAAGGATAAACGCAATGAGAAGGGCACTCATGACCCCCATCAGGGGAGGCATATCAATGGTAAAAAACGGATGGAGCAGCCCCTTTTCGGGGTTAGCCAGATCGCGGGCCATATCAGGAGAAATGATATGGGAAAGAAGGGCATGATTCGTGAAAAAGGCCAGGCAGCCAGCAATAACGGTGGAGCAGTAGGCAATGAGGGTGGTCACGCCAAGGAGCTTACCGGCTGACTTACCCAAATCGGCAATCCCGGGGATAATGAAACCAACGATGATCAGGGGAATCGTAAAGCCTAGGAAATTACCAAAGATAGAGTTGAATGTTGCCAAAATTCTGACTATACTAGGTAAATTAAGATTTCCGATCACAATACCTAAAATAATTCCGAGAATCAGGCGTGGCAGTAAGCCGAGTTTCTTCATATGAAATGCCTCCCTTGTGTTGTTGGACGTTGTCCGCTTTTTACTCTCGTATAAGAATAGTACCATATCGCCCAAGGAAGTGCAAGCTTATTTCTCTTTTTGAAATGATTTATTGCATAATGAAAAGAAAATTCGTGATATTTTATAAATAGTGGCAACATGGTCGATTCAAAAAAGGCAAAAAACGAAAGAAGAAAGAAAAAAGGGTAAAACTTTTCCCTAATTAAGAGATAGACAGTAGGATATGGGAAGGCTAATTTTTTGAAAAATAGAGGAAAGAACTGCATGATTGAAAGGCATGCATGCCTAAGTACGGTCCTCTCCCTTTCTTGGAAAAAGGTGCTGGTTTTATTACTGCCATGAGCCTTCAGACATAAGGCGCCTTTCCTAGGACGGCGAAGGACCCCCGCACAATATCCTCGCCCCCTTTTCTTTCATATTCATCTCTCTTATAATAGATTTGGAAAGAAGGTGCCTTTATGAAACCCATGGTTTTACTTTGTATACTCACGTTTATGGGAATTTCCCTCACAGCGTCCCCCGTACAGGCAAAGAAGCCGGCCGCTAAGGTTCAGCAGGCCACAAAAAATCAGCAGCAAGCCTCCCTTTTGATGGACCGCGTGCAGATTCACGCCTTAAATACCGCCATATCCCAAAAGATGGGCGGCCTCATCACAGCTGAAACGGCCCCCATAACGGCAGAAAAGCTTAACAGCGAGCTCAGCCGCTATCAGATGGGGCGCGCCTTATACCATGATGGCCGTCTCATGACGGACAAAGAAAAGAAGGAACTTGTCAGCCGTGCCTACGGACGCATTCCTTCTGTCAATCCCTTACGCTACGGGGTCACTGTAAAACGGGTGGATCTTAAAAGTTTCCCGACGGGGATGCGTGCCTTTTCGGCGCCTACGGACCGTGACTTTGACGTTTTTCAGGAAACAGCTGTCGATCCAGCCGTACCGGTCCTGATTTATCACGAAGATGCGACGGGGCAGTTCCTTTTTGTCCGCGCCTATTTTTACCGCGGCTGGGTGTCAAAAGAAAGTGTGGCCGAAACAGACCGCGCCACATGGCTGACGTATGCCGCGCCCAAGGAAAAAGCCGTTGTCACAAATAGGGTCCTTACCTTAGGGAAAGGAAAAGACGCAGCCCTTTACCAAATGGGAAGCTCCCTTCCCCTTGAAAAGGGCCGTCTCCTCCTTCCCAGGCGGAATCAGGCAGGCCGCCTTGTCATCCAAAAAGAAAAAGCGCGTTTTGATGACTCCCTGCATAAGGGGCCCCTCCCCTACACGGAAGAAAATCTGCTTATCCTTGCCCGGCGTCATCTCGGTGCGCCCTATGGCTGGGGCGGCAGGAAAAACAGCGTCGATTGCTCGGCCCTCACCCAGGACGTCTATCGGTCCTTTGGAATCGAGCTGCCGCGAAACAGCGGAGAACAAGCCCGCACAACACCGGGCGTTTCCTTTCAAGGGCTCTCACGAAAAGCACGTCTATCGCTGTTAAAGACGTTGCCTGTTGGAAGTCTCCTCTATATGCCCGGCCATATCATGATCTACAGCGGGGAAAAAGACGGAGTCCCCATGGTAATCCACGCCTTGGGATCCAAGGGGGTCAGGGAAAAGGGCGCCGTTCGAAAAGTACCCGTCATGAAAGTCGTTGAAACACCGGTGGACATCCTGGGAAGCAGCGGCGTGACCCTCCTCATGAGGGTTACGAAGGGGATCGTTATCAGGTAGGAGGATGTCAAGCTGTCACGAGCCTACGATTCTCGCCGTCTTGCAGCCAAGGCCGCGGCTGTCAAGCAAAAGCTGGGAAAGAGGCTGTGATGCTAACAAACCGAAGGGGAAAAGACGGAGGCAAAAGACCGTAAGAAAAAAGACGACAAGCAAAAGACCCGACGCAATCGGTACGATGCAGCCTGCATCGTACCTAAGAAATAAAATAACGCAAGACAAATAGCCCAGCAATGCAGCTTCAATTGCTGGGCTATTTCTTTTCCCAAAGATGCCGCAGTTCCAGCGGCAAAAAATAAAAAAGGACAGTGCCGAAGCACTGTCCTTTTATCCGCTCTAAAGGGATCAGAACGTAACAACGAGCTGAGACCAGAGGGTCCGAGCATGTTTATCAGTTTCTTTACCTTTAAGGTCGTAATAATCAACGGAAGCAATCATGTTCTTAGCAAGGGTGACGTTACCGCCAACTTTGTAACCCTTGAAACCTTCACCTGGGAAGGAATCATAGAGACCATCCATAGTATGGCTAATAACAGTCGGAGCGCCCTGATCATAATAGTTAGCATAAAGACCCCAAGAACCAGGATCGGAAGCCTTTGCGCCAGCCCAGCCCATCTTTACGACATAACCATCATCATCGTAACCGGAAGCATCTTTACCATCACTGTCTTTCGCGCCCTTAAGAGCATCGTCATCGCCAGCAAGGTACATGCCGCCCAAATAGAACTTACCGGTATGATAGGTTGCACCGACAGTCCAAATCTGGTCATCATCCTGCATACCCATTGCAATTACATCATCAGCTTTGATGAAATCGGCTGCAAGATCCCAGTTACCCCATGTACCACCAAGTTCTGCCATCCAGAACTTATCAGCAGGAGAATCGCTATCACCTTTGTAGCTAACCCAATTATTTTTATCACTATTCCAATATTTAGTATCGGTATAACCATTACCAGCCATTTTACCATATTCTGCAGTAAGGTAAGCTTCACCAAAAGGAACAGTAGCTTTCACTGCATCAACGCGGTTATCATAAATATTACCATCAGCAATGAAATCATTATAACGGCCAGCAGTGATATTCACAACACCGATGTTACCGGTGAGGTAAGCTCTCTGGAAATCAGTGCTGTCATCGCCAGATTCATTCTGACCTTCAAAGAACTGTTGATTACGAAGCATGGCAACATAATGCCAGTTGTCGTTCACTTCGCCCGTAAAGAAGATATCCGTACGAAGTCTTGCCATGTCACTGTCATGATCTTTTACAGCCCCACCACTGTTTTCAGAGTAAGACAACTTTACCTTACCAGTAATCTTGACGTTGTCAGCGTTCTTTTCGAGTTTTGCTACGCGGACACCGAGGTTATCGAGTTCGTCAGCAAATTCGCCAACCAGTTTGTCATCAGCACCGATAGCGCCTTTAGCAAGGGCTTTGGCAACGATCTGAGCCATTTCATAACGGGTCATGGTGCGGTCGCCTTTGTAGGTGCCATCAGGATAGCCATCAACGATACCAGCAGCAGCCAGTTTAGCGACAGCTGCATAGGCCCAGTGGCCAGCAGGAACGTCAGAGAAGGGGTTAGCAGCAAAAGCGGTAGCACTTACGCCGAGGGCCATTGCCATTGCAAAAACCAAGCTCTTTTTCATGTGTGTTTCCTCCTTAGGAAATAGACTTGCCTTTCCCAGGAAAACGGTCCGCCTCTTGATGGGTGTCCTATACGTGCGAGTGACCTTGTTTCCTCTACGCTGGATCCATATCGCCAGGTTTTCTTTTTTCCTTGGTCAGGCCAATTTGATTGCAGACGAGTTTCTGCTCCTATAGGTTACCATAGATTAAAGGTATTGTAAATCTTTATTTTGAAAACCTTGTGATCCCGAATTGCAATAATAAGTTGAACACCCGGCGAACCTTTATGCAGTAAGTGC
>UPXT01000036.1 GCA_900538365.1 uncultured Acidaminococcus sp.
TTAAGCTGCAACACAATCTTATATGGGTCTCCCGAGAAAATGTTGACACATACGATGTGTCCCCGCCTTTGTTTTTTTAGGGACTATCTGGTATAATAATCCTGTTATGCGGTTGTAGCTCAGATGGATAGAGCATCTGCCTCCTAAGCAGAGGGTCGCGCGTTCGACTCGCGCCAATCGCACCAATTTTTTGAAGTAAGGAACGTCCGACAAGGGCGTTCTTTTTTATTGGGAGCTTTCTGTGAACTCCCCCGATAGGAGTGGGAGGCGGCTTGCCGAACCGGCAGTCCCATCAAGAAAACGGCGGGAAATCTCCAGCTTGAGCTGAATCGGTATCTGCGTTTGGGTTCCGGCCTTTTCTTCCCGTTTCAGGACCCTAAAATCGAAGCTTTGCATCAGACCCGGGAAAAATGGCAGCAAACAGAAAAGGCGGCACCTTGAAAACAAACTCAAGCTGACGCCTTTTTTAGATCAGGGACATGGGTCCCATCTTATATCCTATTTCTTTAAAAACCGGCTTTGAGGATGGCTTTGACTTCGTCCTTGGTAAGGACTTTGTAGCCGCCCTTCAAAATAAAGGTGGCATCGGCAATACCGTCAATCATCGCTTCCGCTGCGCCCACTTCGCCAAGCTTCAAGGCGACACCAATTTCCTTCATCCATGCCTCCATAGCGGCAAGGCCCTCTTCGGCAATCGTCTCATCCGATTTGCCGTCAGGGCAGATCTGCCACACGTTCACAGCAAAACGTTTGAACTTGCTGAGGCCATAAGGCAAAAGGAAACGATAATAGGCAAGGGAAACGGCAGAAAGAGTCATGCCATGAGCGGCGTCTGTATAGGCACCTACAGCCTGCCCCAGCATATGGACCATCCAGTCCTGGGTCTTACCCATGCCAATGAGCGTATTAAGGGCCCACGTTGCCGTCCACATGAGGTTGCTGCGTGCTTCATAATCCTTGGGATTTTGAATGGCCATGCGGGAGGAGGCTATAACAGAACGCATGAGCCCTTCGGCAAGATAATCAGAGGTATTATCATCGTAACCGGAAAAATACTGTTCGCAGATATGGTTAAACATATCATAGATCCCTGCTGCCATCTGACGCTTTGGGAGAGTAAACGTAAATTCAGGGTTCAGGATGGAAAAACGGGGGAAAACGCGTTCGTCTGAAAAAACGTGCCCTACTTTGCGCTTTTCCTCATGGTTTGTAATGACGGACCCGGCGTTCATCTCAGAACCGGTTCCCACCATGGTGAGGATACAGGCAACCGGAACGACCCGGTCCTGCTTTTTGGGTTCTTCAAAACGAACAAAGAACTTTTCCCAGGGATCGTCATCAGCATAGGCGGAAACGGCAACCCCTTTGGCAAAATCGCAGCAGGATCCGCCGCCAACAGCAAGGATCAGGTCCGCCTTGCTGTCTTTGGCCGCTTTGGCCCCTTCCCGAAGCTTTTCTGCCGTGGGATTCGGCATGACGCCAGGAACTTCCGTAACCACCTTATGATTCTTTTCCAGATAAGAAAGGACGGCATCATAGATGCCATTTTTCTTGATGGAACCGCCGCCGTAGACCAAAAGGACATTCGGTCCATAAAGGGGCAGTTCGTGGTCCAGTTTTTCCAAGGATTGGGCGCCAAAATAGAGCTTTGTCGGATTATGATACATGAATTCTCCAAGCATGGGGATTCCTCCTTTATTCGTTCATTGATTTTATTGTATCGGATGAGCTGGACCCTTTCCAATGCTTCTTTTTTATCTTCTTTCATGCCTTTAGCGCATGCGTGCAGCCTAGAGGAAGCGTTTCAGCCATTTTATCTTTCTTTCCGTAAAGGGGGCATAGCGCAGGAAAAGGTCAAAGCGGGTCGTATTCTTGACAATGCTTTTTTTATGGGAAAAGGCATCAAAACTTGCCTTTCCATGATAACTTCCCATGCCGCTATTTCCCACTCCGCCAAAGGGCAGGTTGGGGTTTGTCACGTGAAGAAGGGTATCATTGACGCAGCCGCCGCCAAAAGAAAGGGCTCCAATGACCGATTCCGCAGCTTCCTTATTTTCTGTAAATACATAACACGCCAAGGGTTTAGGCCGCGTTTTGATGTACGTCACGGCGCTTTCCAGGTCTCTTACAGCAATTACGGGAAGCAGAGGACCAAAGATTTCATCTTGCATGATAGGATGATCAAAATCCGCATCAGGCATCAAGGTGGGCGCAATCCTGCGTTTTTCTGCGTTCACAGCGCCGCCAATAAGACCGGATTCTGTTTTCATGAGGCCAACAAGCCGGTTGTAGTGCCGCTGGTTGATGATGGACGGATAGGTATCACTTCTTTCCGCATGGGGATAGCGCTTTTCAATCTCTTTTGTCATCGCGGCAAGAAGCGCGTCCTTTACGCTTTCCTGGACAGCAACGTAGTCCACGGCAATGCAGGTTTGACCGGCATTCATGAATTTTCCCCAGACGATACGCCGCGCCGCAAGCTCGATGTTGGCCGAGGCGTCGACAAGGCAGGGGCTCTTGCCGCCCAGTTCCAAGATGACAGGCGTCAAATGCTCGCTGGCAGCCTTCATGACACTCCTGCCTGCTGCTGGACTGCCGGTGAAAAAAATCATGTCGTACCTTTCCTGCCAAAGGGTCTCAAAGGGCAGGTCCGCCTCCGGACAATAGATATATTCCGGTGGGAAAAGATCCGCAAGAAGGTCCTTGATGGCGCGGCTCGTATGGATGCTTTCCGGGGAACACTTCACAAGGGCACAGTTTCCTGCTGCCATCGCTCCCACAAGAGGCATCAGCGTAAGGTTCAGAGGATAGTTCCAAGGCGCGATGATGAGCACCACGCCATACGGTTCAGTATAAATATGATTCGTCGCGGGAAAGAAAGTAAGGAGCGAGCCATTTGTCTTTTTAGGATGGCTCCACGCCTCGACATTGACCAAGGCTTCCTTGATTTCACTCCGAACCATGCCGACTTCCGTCATATACCCTTCGGCCCGTGATTTACCAAGATCCTTGTGCAGGGCTTCCAAAAGGAGATCTTCCCGTTCATCAAGGGCATCCATCAATTTTTTCAGCATGATCTTGCGAAAGGCTATACTTTTTGTTGAATTCGAGTCAAAATAAGCCTTTTGCTGAATCACGATGTCGTGAAATTCCATGTGCTTTACTCCTCTGCGGAAATACCATCAGATTGTGACGGTACTATGATTTTTGGATCAGCATAACAAAAAGCTGGATCAGGTCCCTTGTCCGGATTTTCATCGAAGGTCGCCGTTTGCTTCAACCTGGAAAGAGGGTTTTTAGGTCCTCAATGGCGGTCTTGAAGGTCAGATAATCATAGTGTTCAGCATCGCAGCTTCTAACACCAACGATTCCCGCCTGTTTCAGGACTTTCAGATGATGGGAAACAGCCGATCTTAAAAGGTCAAGCCGTTCCGTAATCCCCTTTACGGTCAGCCCCCTTTCCAAGGCAGCCTGTGAGGATAAGGATGATTTCCTGCCCTTTGACATCGCCGAAAACAGAAAAGATGGGGATGCATTTCCGAAACTGTTCCATAACGGCAAGGTCTTTCCCTTTCATGAAGCAATTCCCTTTCCGGTTATCTGTTTATGCGTTTAATCATATAAACACAATAGGCTGAACCAGAATTCCTGTCAACAAAAAAGAGCCATGCCAAAGGCACGGCTCCGCACTCTTTATTAGAATTTATAGGAAACACCGACGTTGACGCCATGGGTCTTCACGTCCGTATCGCCGCTGAAATCCTTGTACTTGCTGTCATTATAGGAAACATTGGCTTCCCAGTTATCCGTAATGGCATAACCAACACCGACTTCATATTGGGTAATCGTGTTGCCAATGCCAAACTTAGCCCACGGCGTGGTCTTGCCAAGGGGCAGACGGCCCGTTGCACCAACCTGGAAACCATTGGAATTATCCGTATAGCCGCGATGATGGGCACGATTGCGGACATAGCCGCCAAAGCCGTAGAGATAGGGATTGAACTGGTAGACCAAGTTGACTTGATGGCTCTGGACCGAAGCGTTGTCGTTGCCTTCATGGGAAGCATAGGTATAGTCCAGACCGAGTCCATCGCCGATGCCTACAGTTGCCCCAACACGATAGCGGGTATCGCCGTCAAAGTCGATCGTATGCCCGTCCCGTTCTCCTTTAAGGGAACTGCCGAGGGTCACATTGGCATCGATCTGTGCACGGCCCGGTGCAATTTCAGCAAGCGGGGAAGCAGCCGCGAGGCTGGCAGGGATCAGGCCTAATACAAGGGCCAGCATGATGTTCTTCTTCATAGGGAAATCCCTCCTTATCCAATGAGTTAACGATTCTATAGACACCTTATTATAACAAAAAAATGGTCTTTTGTGAAGGAAGTGAGAGAAAGCGTAAGTTTTCGACAGATAATCAAGAAAGGAAAGGTCCTAATAAGTAAGCCTGTCGTTTCTTCACCACGCTTTTCCTTTTAGGCTTTTTCCTTAGTCCCTGACGTTCAGAGCCGATTCGCTTTGATTTACCTTATCAAGATGGAGAACCCAAACGACCAGCCGCTCCAAAGAGTTGAAATGAAGGGCCAGCCGTTTGGGTACTGGTTGAGGAGAAGCATTTTTTGTTCCGTTACCTCGGTAAGAACAATATTGATCTCCATTCGTCCAGGTTTCGAAGGACACTTTTGGAACAGATTGGAAGTTCAGGAAACAGGCATTGGGACAAGTCGATTCCCCTTCCCAAGGGCAGCCTTGCAGCTAACCTTCCAGTCTTTTTTCTCAACCTCTTTTGCCTATATTGAATCCACCTCATATCGATAGCTGCTGCAGCTGATTAAAACTTCCAATTGATACCTGCATAAAGTTCATAGGTCTTGGAATAGTCTCCACCAATATAGCGCTCCCAATCGATATAGCCATACAAGTTCTTGCCTAAGCTGCGGCTGTAACCGACTCCCAAGATTCCCCAAGTCCTTTTATGATGATCATCGACTGTAAAAATACCATCTGTAAATCCGTCTTCACTTCTAGAACCAATGGAAGAATGGCTCCCATCTAGGAATTCGTGGAGCAGTCCTAATTTGAAATACAATTTACTATCAATTTCATCATGCCACTGCCTCGTTAAATCAAACCCAATCCGCCCCAACAAACTCCAAGCATGCTCCTTCTGACCTCGTAACTGCTGTGAATCTTTATACCGAAATTCTCTCAAATAGCTTAGCTGCAATTGTGCCTGAGGAACCCAGTACCAATCTTCATTGAACGAATGTTTCCTTCCGTATTCCGTGCTGAGATTAAAGGCATACTGCCGATAGTCACCATCATATGAAGTTCCTGTTTCATGATCGATTACGGAATATTTTTGATTAATACGGTGCAGTTTTAAATAGTTGTCCCAGTATGCATGATCATCCTTTTTCCAAGCTTCCATTTTTGCCTGGTGCTCTTCATCTGCATAGTAATAATGGGAATCATACAAACCAAGATACCAATCCGTCATACGGAAATGACCATAAAGGTCGGCCCACGTCCCATAGGGATGGCTATAGGCAAGAGAGACGCTCAGCCGATCTTTTCGATCAATGCGATCACGGTGAAGGTTTGTATACCCGATTTCATAAACATTACCGTTCAGATATCCGACCCCATCGAGACCCATTCGTTTATGATGATAACGCACCCAGCCACCTTCATCTTTATCAGGGGTAAAATATTGAGTTTGCCCAGTACGTTTGGTAAAGGTATCCAAATCCGTGAGGTAGCGGGATTGAATCTCATCAACTTTTCCCAAGGCTTTCGCCCCATCATTGATTGATCCCATTTTTACGAGATAAACATTTTTAGCCTCATCACCATCATAAAGATCATGGATTGCGGCAGCGCCCAATTTTTGATCAAGGTTATCTCCTGTCCCATGGTAAGCTTCGTCATAGCCTTGTTGATTTAAAGGATCAGTTGCCATATCACGGTATTGAACGAAAATTTTTCCGTTGTAAATCCCATCTGCTCCAGATGACAGGATTTTCCCATCACGAAATTCATTTTGGGAATAAGTTACGGTCGCAAAACGAACGGCATCACCTATTTTCATAGAACGATCAAGCTCTTTTAGGTTTCGCACTTCCAAGGTCTGTTCTTGATCAGTTCCCTGATGAATATAGACCATATCACTATGTGTTCCATCCATTGAAAGATTCATAGAAAAAATGTGACTGCCCGTAAGCGTACCAACATGGAGCGCGGAACCCCCGTTTCCTTTGAAATATAAGGTTCCCCCATTCCCGCTTACGGTTGACACACTGCTCTGTTTTGTAATATTCCACTGGCTGCCTGAGGTCATTTGCAGACCAACATGGCCCCAAGATGGGATTTCCTGAGTAAAGGGGAGCTTTTCTTTCACACCTTCCACAAGTCCCGTATCACTCCACCCCGTCCAAACACTGTTTGCAGAAAGTGAAAGATTAACTGTACCGCCTCTTGTTTCATTTTCATCAGTTCCGTGATGGGCATCAATGTTTCCATCAAAGATCAAATGTCCCTGTTGCTTCATAGGCAGCACAGAAACCTCGCCCAGCCCAAGGGCGCGAATCGTTCCTTGAAGGGCACTATGACCATCATATTCAACATGAATCGTCGTTGGATATTCTGAAAAGTCCCTGCCGTTGCTTACAATAACGGGATTGTCTCCGCCACTTGTAATCAGTGCTTGTCCGCTGACAGAAATCTGACTGCCCTTTTGGGGATCGGTAGATATCGCATACAGCGCATTTTGTTCCCCATGAATTTGATTTTCTGAGCCCTTAATAAGAATGGTCCCATTTTGGCTATAAACCGCCTGTGTCGTTGCTTGGATAACATTACTGTCCTTAGCATTCAAAGTAACATTGCCAAGATCGGCAGCACTAATGCCATTTCCAATGGCATTGTCTCCCATATCCAACGCATCCACATCTGTAATGATGAGATTGTTTTCCCCAGACAAAGCAATCTTTGCCTGTTCCCCATGAGAATAGATTCCACTATATTTTGCTTTATCCGGAAGATCCTTTCCAATTCCGTCATAAGCAGCTTTAGCCTCTTTTTGATGGGGAAGAATTGTAATCTTATTGTTTCCCTCCGGGGCCTGCATTTCTATCGTTCCGGAATGGGATTCAACTGCATAAGCACCGCCAGCGCTCACTGTATAAGGCAGGATTGCAACTTCATTGGAACCCTTATCTGCCTGAAGCGTAACTTTTCCATGATACTTTGTATAGATGCCCTGTGCAGACGCCTTAGGTCCCACTGTTCCCACAGTTATGGTGTTATTATTTTCGGAAGCATGTAAAAGAATAGAGCCCCAAGCTGACGCATCGACGCTATGAAGATACTCAGCCCCGCCTTTTCCTTCACCTCGGATAACGTTTGATTTCCCTTCTAAAACAATCTGACTCGTTCCATTCGGTTTTGAAAGCGCTAAATAGTCAGCATCCTGCGTTTCTGGCCAATAAGAATAGGAGTAAAGGCCAAAAGCTCTGGATTGGTCCAGCATAGAATCCGATTGATACGTCACATAGTTTGTACCCTCAGGAGCGCGCATTGTAACAACAGCATCCAAAGAGCGAACCGATCCTTGGTTAACACCTCTATTAATATAACTGACAATGGCAGCAGGAGAGTATGTTGCTCTTCGATATGAGCTTACTTCATTATCGCCGGATTTCGCTTCCAAAAGGATGGAGCCTCCATTATTGACCGCAATAGCCCTGCTTTCCCGAGCAATCACATGAGAATCATCAACGCCTGCTGCTCCATGAATGATTCTATTGGAATTTCCCGTAAGAGATACGGTTCCTCCATCGGTATAGAGCGCGTCGTAGGTTCTAAGTGAAGAAACCCCATCGCCCTCTGCAAGCGGTGTTCGATCTTGGAATATAAGGCTATTGTCTCCCTGGGATAGAACGGTCATTTTCCCCTGTACGACCATAACCAGCGAAGCATCATTTCTACTAGTGCTGTAATTCGTATTGGCATTCATAGAAAATGTCGAATTACCCTGACTGTTTATTGTATATTCTGCAGAAGGTCCATAGATGAATGTTCCATATAAAGAACTAAGCTTCGTTCCTGTCATAGATGATTGATATACCGGTAAAATGACTTCATGCCTCAATTCTGGAACATTAGACGTTTCCTTTTTCTGGACAAGCTTATCAATGATTTGCACACGATTTTTACGGCGCTTTCATCATAAGTCTTACCCTCAGCACTCAAAATAGGAACCATGGACACAATCATCCCCAAAATAGAACATGCTAGTTGCTGTTTTTTTAGCATAAATATACTCCTCTCCTTCATTTTTCTATCCCTATCTAATTTTTAATGATATTACCCCTTAATTCCCTATTGTATATTAATTAGTGTCTATTCTAACTTTAAATAAATTTTAAATGATAATTATACGTTTATCAATATATATTTATTTAGGAGCATATTATCCTAAATGATTAACATAAATTTCTTCTTTTACCGTTAACAGGTCGTTCCGTATCAATCCATAAAAAAAGATGCCCCAAAATAATTTCTCATTTTGGGACATCTTTTGAAAAGTGATTATGATTTTTGTAAGGGTACAACACCTGTCAGTTTGACGTGGATCAACGCGACGGCTAGCCCGAGGAAGGTTGGCACGACCCAAGCCATGCCATCTGCGGAAAAAGGCAGCATGGCGTGGAATGAAAGGATCGTTTTTATAAAACCGGTTTCCTTAAAGGCCGGTGAAAGGACGCTCAGGGCATCTCCCAAGGCAGCAAGGACCGTAAAGGCAGCCGGCCATTTATAAAAGCGCGTATCATGGTGAAAGAAATACGCCGTATAGGTCGACAGGATAAGGGCAATGGCTAGGGGATAGATGAACATGAGGACGGGAATGGCCAGACTGATGATCTGGGTAAGGCCCACGTTCGCCACAACAAAGGAAAATCCTGCCATGATATAACAATAGGTCCGGTAGCCCGGTCCTTTGGGGAAAAGGGTATGGAACGCTTCGGAGCAGCTCGTAATGAGCCCAATCGCCGTCTTGAAGCAGGCGAAGGTTACGATGACGGCCTGGAGCAGCTGTCCCAAGGGTCCAAAGTAATAGGCTGCAATTTCCGCAAGGGCAATACCGCCGTTATCCGATAGGGTCAAAGCTCCCATACTTGAAACGCCAAGCCAAGTAATCGCCGTATAGATGACCGTCATGAGGACCGTTACGATCACGCCGACCTTAAAGATATCGCCCGTCATGGCCGAACGGTCCGTCAGACCCAGGCTCTGCAGGGTATTGATGACAACAATGGCAAAAGCAAGGATGGCAAGGACGTCCATGGTGTTATAGCCTTCCTTGAACCCCGTAAGGTAGGGCTGGGATACATAGGCTCCATGCGGCATCATGGCACTGTAGGAGCCCATGGGATGGATGAAGGCCACGCTCACAAGAAGGGCCAAAAAAAGCAGGAATGCGGGATTCAGGAACTTACCAATGTAAACGATAAGCTTGGATGGTTTCAATCCCATAAGAAGCGCAAGGGCCATGAAGACCCCTGTAAAAAGCGCCATGGTCAGGGTTTCCGAGCCGGGAGGCACAAAAGGGGCCACCCCAATCTGGAAGGATACGGAAGCCGTTCGGGGAAGCGCAAAACAGGGACCAATGGTGAGATAAAGCAGCACGGTAAAAATCTTGGAAAAGGTGGGATGGACACGGTTTGCCAGGTCTTCGACGCTTGTGGCGCCAGAAATTCCCAGCGCAATGAGGCCAATGAAGGGCATAAAGACACCCGTCGAAATAAAGCCCCAATTTGCAAACCAAAAATGGCTGCCGGCAAGCTGTCCCAGATGAACCGGGAAAATTAGGTTACCAGCGCCAAACATCATGCCAAAGAGCATGGATCCCAAAAAGAAATATTGAGCACGGGTCAGTTGTTTCATGAAATTCTCCTTATGGGCAGCGATTGAGGAAATAGCGGACAAACTAATTTTTAGGGAAAGCGGGGCTAGTTATTTTGCCGTCAGGCCCCCATCGACGGAAAGGATGGCGCCGGTCATAAAGCCATTTAGCGGAGAAAGGACCGCGCAGATCATGTGGGCCACTTCTTCGGGTTCGCCAATGCGCCCCACAGGATAAATGGAGGCCATGCTCTGAAGCGTATAGCCACCTTCTTCCAGCTGTTTTTTTACAAGAGGTGTATTGACGTCACCAGGACAGAGGCAGTTGACGCGGGCCCAAGGCGAAAGGTCGAGCGCCGCGGAACGGGTAAAGGCGACGACAGCCCCCTTACTTGCAGCATAGACGGCGCAGCCATAATTCCCTTCAAGGGCAGCATCGGAAGCAATGTTGAGGATGGAAGGGCTGTCTTCACTGAGCAGGGGAAGAACCGCCTTTGTAAGAAAAATGGTGCTCTTCACATTTTCATCCATCATCTTGCTGTAGGACGCCTCAGTAATATCCTGGAGGGCTTCTTCCTGGTACATGCCGGCACAGTTGACAAGGAAATCCACTTTGGCATCCCCTTCCCCCGCAGCCTCCGCCACTTTTTGACAGCCCTCAAGGGTGCTTACATCCGCTTCAACGTAGGTAGCCTTACCCTTGCCATCAGAAAGAGCCGTAAGGGCGGCCTTGCCCTTTTCCGCGTCCCGACCCACAATAAAGACATGGGCCCCGTCACGAACGAGCATTTTGGCTGCCGCAAGACCAATCCCAGACGTACCGCCTGTGATGATGCCCCGTTTTTCTTCCATTCCGTATGCGTACACGGCGAGTCTCCTTTCCACACTAAAAAAGGCGTTTCACCTAAGTGAAACGCCTTCCGCTTTTTGTTGTTTCCTTCAGATACGATTTATATCTTACAGCTTAACAACGTTTGCAGCTTGTTCACCGCGGTTGCCTTCGACAACGTCGAATTCAACAGCCTGGCCTTCTTCCAGGGTCTTGAAGCCTTCGCCCTGAATTGCGGAGAAATGAACGAATACGTCGCCGCCGTCTTCACGTTCAATAAAGCCATAACCCTTTTCAGCATTAAACCATTTAACTTTGCCAGTCATCTACTTGGCCTCCTAAAAAATATTGCGAAAAACCACACCAAACGTATGTCAAAACTCATTGTCGTAACATTCATTAAGTCCGCTTTTTCTGAGGTTCATTCTATCATACTCCCCACGCTTTTACAAGAAGATTGTCCAGTGATTTTTTCAAAACAGTTCCCGTAATTCCTATGGTTTTCATGAACATTGGCTTCATGAGACGCAAAAAGTCCCTTGTTTTCAGAACTTTCGAAAGAATTTTTGTCTTGATTATTCAAGGCGCCAAAGTTCCTTTTTTTTACTGCTGGGAGTGTTCCCTTGCCTTATGAAAGTTTTAACAGCAGCAAGGGTCTCATGACCCATCGCTGCTGGCGTCAGAAAAAGGGACCTGTCCTACTCACCTTTCTTACGGGCACAAAGGCAACTAGGCCAAGACAAAGAGAAAGACCTCGAAAAAATACGTGATCCATTTTCTCGAGGTCTTGTCGGTTCAGGTACCGCTTAGGATTTTTTTGCCTCACGAGCAGAAAGGGATAAAGGCCCCGCTGCAAAAGCTTTCACAAGAGCTTCCTTTTCCTTTTTCGTCAGCTTCTTGATGGCGCATTCCCGTTTCAAAGCTTCACGTTTTCCGGGAAGCTCTTCATAGTAGACCATGGAAAGGGCATGGAAAGCATGCGTAAACTTGGCTCCTTTTCCAGATACATGGGCCTTCAGACGAGCTGCTAGGTCCGTTGTCCAGCCCGTATATAGGGAACCATTGGCACAGCGGACCATGTACACGTAAGCCGCCATTATTTCAGGATTTCCACCTTATTCATGACCACGTCCTCAAGCGGGCGGTCCTGGAAATCCGTCGGAGTGGACCCAATCTTATGGACGATGTCCATGCCTTCCACGATCTTGCCGAAAATGGCGTGATGGCCATCGAGCCACGGTGTCGGAACAAGGGTAATGAAGAACTGGCTGCCGCCCGTATTGGGTCCAGCATTGGCCATGGAAAGGATGCCTTCCCCGTCATGTTTGAGGCCTGGGCCAAATTCATCCTCAATCTGGTAGCCTGGGCCGCCCATGCCTGTACCGGTAGGATCGCCGCCCTGGATCATGAAATCATCAATGACCCGGTGGAAGATAACGCCGTCATAGAACCCTTTTTCAACAAGGGCAATGAAATTCTGGGCCGTCTTGGGCGCTTTGTCCTCAAAAAGTTCAGCTGTAAAATCGCCTAAGGTTGTTGAAAATCTAACTTTTTTGTTCATCATGCACCTCTTTGGTTATATTCTGGGCCGACTCAAAGAGCGGCCAAACTGCTGTCAATATTCCCGCACAACAAGGCGGGAAAGGTTCAAAGCCTCCCGTCCCGGCTGAGGCTGGGTCCTTCCGGCGAAAAGGAAGAGCTGTCCCTTATCGTCAACATAGAAGTTATCTTCTTCAAGGGCTGCGTCGCTGCCAATGGCTTCGACAAGGGCACGTGCCTTAGCTAGGTTCTCCTTCCCAATAAAATCAACAAGGGTCAGACGGCGGCCGCTTGCAAGATCAAAGGTCATGGCGTACTGGATGTCTGTCACGGCGCTGGTCATGATGCGCGGGTCGGCGCCTCCCCACAGGGGGGACACGAAGGCATAGCGCTCCACTTCCTTCCAGCTGGAACCATCGTTGATGGATTTCACACTGTAAGCCCGGTAGCGGATAGGCGGTCCGGAAAAATAAAAGCTCAGGATGTCCCGCCGGTTATAGGTTACATGGCAGGAAAGATCACTGCCCACGGGGCCCGTCACAAAGCGATACACATCGAGATAGCGGCCGATTTCCCGATTGATGGCAAGCGCCACATCCGATGCCACCCCTCCTGTAATCTGCGGATAGGTACTGCGATGGACCTTGCTGGTTTCTTCAAGGGTCGCCTGCTGTCCCGCCTTAAGCGCAGTCTCCGGAATGGTATACCAACCGGTAACGCCATCCCGAGTCGTGACTTTGGCCCATTCCTTGTTCCCGAGGACGCGCTTGCCATAAATCATGCCTTCACTGCCTTGAGGGACCTCCCGCACGATGGCAGTCGGACTTTCTTCAGGCAGGCTGCGAAGATAACCGCCGGAAAACAGGACCCGTTCCATCTTATGTTCCCGCGTCACAAATTCGATTCGGGCACCGTGATCATTTTCACCGGTTGTCGTGGTCTTGGTTTCCCGCTGGGTATTTTCAGCGGGCACGACATCGGGAGTCTTTTGGTCTTTCTTTTCCCCACCGCAGCCAGCTGTCAGCAGGACGGCAAGGATCAAGGAAAGAAAAGCCAAGCCTTTCATCAGCCCTTTTTCCTCAAATAATCTGCCGCGCCAAAGACAGCGACAAGACCGTCGCCCGTGGCTTTACTGATCTGCAGGGGCTGCCCAATGCAGTCACCAGCAGCATAGACACCGGGAATATTCGTTTCCAGATGTTCATTCACCTTGATGGCATTTCCCTCCATAGCAAGGTCCGGCAAGAGGCGGGACACAGGGTCACTTTCCCGAAGGATGAAAAGGCCGTCCATCCGCTGGGTATCATCAGCCTGCAGTACAAGGTCCTGTCCATCCTTGGCAATGCTCTTGGGACGGTCCTTCCGTACGGTCACATTGTCAGGAACAGGGCCTTTTACATCAAACGTCACATAGGCTGTCACCTGACTTGCAAGGCCTGCCAAAAATTCCACTTCATGCCACTGGGCAGGAACGGTACAGATGACGCCAATAGGACGGTTCCGGTAAAAGTTCCCATCGCAGGTTGCGCAGTAACTGATTCCCGTCCCCACAAGGTCCGCTTCCCCCATGAGCTGGGCTGAACGGGGAATCCCCAAGGCAAGGATGACGGTCTTTGCCTCTGTTACGCCGCTTGGGGTGGCAAGATAAAAATGGCCGTCCAGATTCATGATGCTAAGAATTTTTTCGGATACGATTTCCGTTCCGGCTTTTTTGGCATGGTCCAAGAAGTCTTGCATGAGTGCCTTGCCTGAAATATCGGGAAAGCCCAGGTAATTGGTGATATGGGAAGCCTTCTGCAGGGCAAGGCCAAAACTGCCCGGATCAAACAGGATGGTCGATAAATTGCGGTTTTTCGCCGTGACCGCGGCACTGAGGCCAGCCGGTCCGCCGCCAACGATGGCAAGATCATAGATCATAGGGATTCTCCTTGGATTGTGCGAATTGAATCTGCAGGAACTGAAACCGCCTGCATTGTCTTTCATTATATCATATGGAGGAAAGAGAAAAATAGGCCGCCCAGAGGGCAGCCTAAAAAATGCTTATGAACGGGTCCTGGGCGGTACGGCAAACTGCAGAGGATTTTCCGTCTGCCCGTTTTCCCTGACTTCAAAATGCAGATGCGGACCTGTACTGTAGCCGCTGCTTCCCACGTAACCAATGACCTGTCCGCGGGACACCTGCTGCCCCACCGTAACGGCAAGGGCACTCATGTGTCCATAGGCTGTCGACATCCCGGACCCATGGTCAATACTGATAAAACGCCCATAACCGCCATTGAGGCCGGCCGCTGTCACCGTGCCTGCCGCGGCAGCCTTTACAGGCAAGCCAAAGTCCGCTGCGATATCAAGGCCGGAATGATACTCGGAGCCACCGCCAAAGGGATCGGCCCGCAGTCCGTAAAAAGAACTGATTTCCCCGCTGTCAAGGGGCCAGCCAAAGGTCCCATCGCCCGTGCTCGAAAGGGCAAGAAGCATATTGGTAAGGTTTTCCTTCTTGTAGGCAAGGCGTTTCCAGTTGATTTCGTCCTGGACTTCAAGGACCTGGAGCTGATCGTCCGTTGAAGGGCCGCCTTTGCCCCCCTTGTCAAGTTCCTGGGACTTTTGGTCCACCGATTCTTCGCTGATCTTTACGCCGTCTGCTTTCAGTTTTTCCCGGACGGCCGCTTCCAATTTGGCCACTTGCGAAAGTTCCCGCTGAAGTTTTTCATTGTTATCCATAAGCTTTGCCAGGCGTTCCGTATAGACCCCGTAATCGGCCCGATAATGCTGAAGTTCTTCCTGTTCGGCCCAGGCTCGGGAAAGCAAGCCTGCACAGACAGCAAGGGCAACTACACAAAAGGCGGCGCTTAAAGCGGTAAGCGTCACGAACTTGGGTCCCACTGAAAGCTGGTGGCGTTTTCCCTGCCGGTCCTGCCAGGTAAACGACCCCTGGATGGCACCCCATCCCGGGATTTTATCCATCAGCTGCTTTCCTTTTTCTTTTAATGCATATTTATCCATCATGGCTCCTTGCCCTACGCTTCTTTCGTTGAAATTTCGTAATGTTTTATATCATAAACCCTTCCAAAAGACAAGGGATGCCCCAAAATTATCACAAAAAAGCTCCCGGTCGGTCCTTTTCGCCCCGCGTACGGAGGAAAATCGCCTACCTGGAGCTTCTCATGGAAATGACTTGTGATGCATGTAATCAGAGAGTTTCGAGCGATGGATTTTTCGGTTTGAAATGCGCTTGCGTAAAGCGAATGAAACGCCGGATCTTTGGATCGCGATAAGCTTCCTGCGTCCAAATCAAATAGACTTCCCCCCACACTGGATGATCTTTTTCATCATGGATTTCAACTTCTTTGACCTGCTTGCGATTGACTTTCCATTCTTCACCAAAAATCAACGTGCAGGCACTGCCGCTTTCCACCATACTGACGGCAAGTTCCACATGGGAGGTTTCCTCGATTTCCTTATGCTGCCCAGGAAAGGCGTAGGCTAGGCCCTCACGGATCAGGTTCTTGGCATAGTTACTGTGGTAGCCAATGACGCAGGGTAAAGCAGCCGCCCCCTCCGCTGAAAGATGTCTCGGCATGAGAAGATACAGCTTTTCCGCAAAGATTCGCTCGCCCCCGCTGTGGGCTTCATGGCAGTCGAAACAAACGGCGACATCAACGCTGCCTTCGTTGAGCTTTTTGATATTGGAATCCCATGACCCCAAAATGGGATGGACGCTTAGTTCATCATAGGCCTTGCTGTAGGCACTGACGAGACTGGAAAGGTTGAGTCGGGCAAAAGAATTGGTAATCCCAAAGCGAAGCAGCTGCTTGCCTTTCCCCTTCTTATGGCAGCGCTGCTGACTAAACCGTTTCCTTAGGGCATCCATCCCTTCCAGGACTGTAAGGGACAGATGAGCCAAAGCGTCCCCACTGGGCGTAAAGATAACACCTTTGCTGGTACGTTTGACCACCTTGATATCCCATTCCGCTTCAATGCGTTGAAGGCGTTTGCTTACTGCCGACTGCGTCATATATAGACTTTCGGCAGTTTTGTTAAGACTCTTTTTTTCATGGAGCAGCTTCATGAGCAGCCAATCAAGATTATCCACAAAAAGGCTTCCTTTCATTGTTTTACTGTTCTGGGTATGCGTCAAGAAGCCAAGGTCCTCCAGCGTCTCATGACTTTACTCATCAAGGACTCGTCAGAAGGAAATGTTCAGCATGGACCAAAGGGTCCGTGAATGCTTACCGGTTTTCTTGCCTTTAAGATCATACCACTCAACATCAGCTACCATATTGGGGGCAAGGGTCACGTTCCCGCCTACGACATACCCCTTATAGCCTTCCAGCGGGAAGGACTTGGTATCACCATACATTGGATGGCTGATGACCGTTGCGGCACCTTGATTGAAGTATTGCGTAAAAAGTCCCCAGGAGCCTGCTTTTTTCTTATCCGCGCCCCCGTAGCGCAGACTGTAAACCGTACCCCAATCACTTCCGCCGTAAGCGTCAACAACATCATTGTCCCCCTGCAGGTACATGGCGCCCACCTTGAGTTTCCCCAGTTTATAGTTGGTCCCGACGGACCAGATTTCATCATCGCTCCCCTGTTTTCCCATGTTCATGACATCTTTTGCCTTGACATAGTTGAATTCTCCATCAAAACGACCCCATTCGCCGCCCAGGGCAAACCGGGCATAGCGTCCGGCAGCCGAAGTCCCCGTCGCACCGGGAGCCGAACTGACATCCGCACTTGCCATTTTACCATATGCACCAACAAGATAAGAAGCGCGGCCCAGATTCACCCCTAACTGGATGCCGTCGACACGGTTATCATAGATATTGCTTTCAGCAAATGCGTCATTATAACGTCCTGCCGTAACCTTGACCGTGCCAATCCGGCCCTGCAGGTAGGCGCGCTGGAAAACCGTATCGCTATCCCCCGATTCATTTTTACCTTGAAGGAAGTACTGCTGGTTCTGGATCATGGAAACAAATTGCAGCGTATCATTCACTTCACCGGTAAGAAAGAGCCGCGTACGAAGCTTGGCATCACTGTCTTCATGAAATTTCCCGCTGCGCTCACGATAATTGAGACGGATCCGCCCCGTAATCTTGACCCGGTCGGCCTGCTTTTCAAGGGCGGCCACCCGTACACCAAGCTGGTCCAGTTCCTCCGCAAATTCAGCAACAAGCCGATCATCGGCCCCAATGGCACCTTTGGCAAGGGCCTTTGCTACAATCTGTGCCATTTCATAACGGGTCATGGTGCGCTCCCCCTTGAACGTACCATCAGGATACCCCTCAAGGATACCGGAACCTGAAAGTTTGGCAAGGGACGCATAGGCCCAATGGCCCTGCGGCACATCCGAAAAAGGATTCGCCGCAAAGGCAATAGAAGAAATCCCCATGAATGCAGCCACCATCATCATACTTTTTTTCATCATAAACACTCCTTTCAAATTTGGGCGAGTCCCCTCTATCCTCATAAAATAGGATACAGCGTCATGATCCAGCCCACCGACACAATGCAGGAAATCACGGAATATAATAGGCCCTGCTTGATCATGGAAGTCTGGTCATAGCCGCCGCATTCCATGATATATGGAACTGCGGAAGTTGCCATTGGCGTCATAAATGCAGAAAGACAGGCAGCTTGGATAAGGATCATCAATCCGACGGGATTTCCGCCGATATACGCACAAGTTGCAATGGCAATGGGATGAAAGATCAGCATTGTCCCACGATTGGACATAAACTGGGTCATGATGAAGGGAATCAGGAAGAAAATGAATCCCACCGCATAGGAGTTCCCATCAACGAGCTTCACAAGAGCCGCAATATGGCCGCCTATGAATTCACCAGCGCCCGTTACACTAAGAGCCCCTGCCATAGCCTGGGAGCCCACAATCAAAAGGAGCATGCTGACAGGAATGGACCCCGATGCCTCTTTAGGTTTGAGGACTTTGCAGATGACCATCAAAAGGGCCCCGGCCACGCAAACTTCCCAATTTTGAAGACCCAACCTTTTGGCAAACATCAAGGCGACGGCATCCCCAAAGAAAATAACGATGGCCGCTATTTCCGAGAAACTGCTCAGCGGTGCATGATCCTTTGTTTTTTTGGTTTCAAGGCTGGTCGGAAGGATGGGCTTATCCGGAGAAAATCGCAAGGCAAAGAAACTGAAATAAATAATGGCAATGATCAGCATCGGCAGTCGGCCCATCATGGGATCGAGAAACCCGACCATGTACTGCGTATAACCATAACTTTCAATGTAGCCGTTCAGTTCGCCTGCTACAGTTGCCCCGGCACCAAGGGGCAGTGTGCAGCAGGTACAGATGGTGGCTACGCCCACGGGAAAGATGACCTTACTGGGACTGATTCCCATGCTTTCCGCAGAAGCAATGAGCATGGGGGCCACAATCCCAAAGACAACGACAGGACTTTGGATGAACTGGCTGAGAAGGACCCCTATGAGCACATACCCCAGCATCATCTTCTTGACGCTGCCCTGAGCCAAATGAGAAATCCGATTAGCCAGCCGGGCACAAAACGCGGTCCGGTTGAATCCGGCGGCTACGACACACATTCCCGCAATCATGATGACATTGGAATTGGAATAGTATCCCAGTGCCTGCTTTGCACTCAGACATCCTGTAAGTGTCAGAGCAATCAAGGAAGTCTGGGAAATCGTTGCAATACTATACAGTCCGCTGCAGTAACCGATGACGGTCACCGCAAAAATAAGAAGACAGACGGCTAATTGATCCATGTTACTTTCCTCCTTTGATCCTTACCCTAAAAAGCTCCGAAAAGTCTGGAACACAACCTGTTCCGCTTCTTCATAACCGGCCGTCCGACTCACCAGGAAAGCGTGCTTAGCCCCAAGCACCTTCTTCACCGTAACCGTGACCCCGGCTTCGATGAGATGTTGGGCAAATTCCAAGGCTTCCCTGCACAAGATATCTTTTTCCGCCGCAATCACCGTAAAAGGCGGCAGCTGCGCCAAGTCATCCTGGGACGCCAGCAGGGGGGATGCATAGATTTCATGGTTTCTCCCATTGGGCAGGTACCAGCTGTTATAAAGACGGCCCCGTTCACTCATGGGATCAGCCTCTTTCGTGCCCGCTTTCACAGCAGGATCTGTCACGAGGTCACAGGGCGGGTAACAGCAGATGACGCAGCTTGGCTGAGGTGCCTTCATTTCCTTCAGCTTCAAGGAAATTCCGATGACAAGGTTGCCTCCAGAGCTTTCCCCCATGAGTGCCGTATGGTTCCTGTCGCCACCATATGCTGCCATATGTGCCAAAAGGTAAGTGACCACATCTTCCCCTTCTTCGAGAGCGCATGGGTAGGGGTTTTCCGGTGCCACCTTATAGTCCACATCAAAGACCAAGCAGTTCTCCCGCGAGGCCATCATCTGCGAAAATTCGATATCCCGGCCCCGATAGCCCTTGACAAATCCACCACCGTGGAAATTGATCACCGCAGGCAGCGGTGAAGTCAGGGCCTGCGGACGATAGAGGTGAACCAGGGCATCGCCGCTGCGCGTAGGAATCATTAGATCCTCGCGTCCTTTAATAGGGAATTTTTCCAAGTAGGCAGGGTCCGCCTCCTTTCCAATTGCCTGATTCCTTACTTTTTCCAGTTCATCCATTACATGAACCTCCTTCTGTTTTGTCTATTTGAAATATTCCGTTTATTCTACAAATTCATTATAGGAGGCTTCCATTTTGATATGAACTTCGAAATGAGCAAGCCACGATATTCCTTATCGGAATACCATGAACCTACAAAAAGGCCGGGGATCCATAGGAATCATGAATCCCCGGCCTTTTGCCGGAAACGAATAAGGGAAAGCTGATTGTTTTGTTTTTGAGGAACTATTCTGCGGACTTTTTCAAAAGGCCCAGTTTATGGCCCAGCCATGCCATGCGCCGGCCGAGAAAGGGAATTTCCAGCAGTTCTTCTTCCGTCAAGGTCCGCAGCAAGAGGAGCATCAGGACATAGACAGGCACTGCAACCAAGATGCTGAGGAAAAGCGCCAGCCCGCCGCGGCTGACAAGGGAAAGGACAAGTTCTACAGCGCCGCCCATGACCGCCGCACAAAGAGCGGTCTTGAAGAGCTGCCGACCTTCAAAGGTAAATGCTGTATATTTCTTGATAAAAAAGAGGTTAAGAAGGGCAGCAATCCCAATATCGGCAACCGTTGCCCAACTCGAGCCCTTGATTCCAAGGGTGGGCATAGCCGTCAGGTTCCAGTTAAGAAAGACCTTAGCGATGGCCGCGATGATCATATTGATGACAGGGATGCGGGTCTTGCCGAGGCCCTGAAGGATGCCTGTCGACACCTGATGAAGGCCCAAAAGAAAGATGGCCCAGCTCATGATTTCGATGGCAGGTCCTGCTGCCGGCGCGTTATAGATGAGGGCAGCCACCCGTCCGCCCAAAACGTGGAGACCGACGCTGCAGGGAATGGTGATGACCGAAGCCACGGTAAAGGCCGTTGCCACCTTACTGCGGATGCCTGCTTCATCAGAAAGGGTCCGGGACTCACTGATGGCCGGTACAAGGCTGATGGAAAGAGCGGCCGTAAGGATCGTTGACATATTGATGAGCGGCACGGCCATGCCCGAAAGGTAGCCAAAAAGGGTCGTTGCCTCGCCTGGGGCATCCCAACCGCCGACCTTCAGCCGGGTTGGCACAATCATCATATCAAGGTTCGACACAATGGGAAGCATGAGGCTTGACATGGAAACCGGCAGGGCCAGACCAATGAGGCGCTTCATGATAAAGCCTGCTGACTCCTGCGTCTTGGGCGTCCGGTCCACCCCTTTGGGGAAAAACTTCTTCTTGAGCTTTAGATAAAAGCCCATCAAGACAAGGAGCCCGCAGAAAGCACCCGCGCCCGCACCCATACTGGCGCCGGCAGCGGCGTAAGTAAGACCGTAAGGCAAGAGCAGGGCAGAAAAGACAATCATGGTCCCAACCCGCACGATCTGCTCCGTAATTTCCGAACAGGCGGTCGGCGTCATGATCTGCCAGCCCTGGAAATAACCGCGGAAACTGGCGAGAAACGTGACAAAAAAGACGGCCGGGGCCAAGGCGATGATGGAATAATAGGCCCGCGCATCAGGAAGGACCGTTTCGACAAGCCAGTGGGCCAGCACCACAAGGAGCAGGGAAAAAAGGAGCCCCGTGCAAAAAAGCATCTTCAGGGAAACATGGAAGACGCGCTGCGCGCCTCCATAGTCTTCCATGGCCACCTTTTCCGCTGTAATGATGGAAATGGCCACCGGGATTCCTGCCGAAGAGACCGTAATGGCCATCAGATAGATAGGAAATCCCATCTGATAAAGCCCAATGCCCTCCCCACCCATAATCCGGGAAAGGATGACCCAATTGAGGGCTCCTATGACCTTGACAACAATACTGGAAATGGTAAGGATCAATGTCCCCTTGAGGAACTTGTTGTTTCCCTGGGACTTTGTCACTTCTTCACTCATGCCGCGACCATCCTTCTTTGTCATGATAAGCCAAAGGCTTGTATCCATAGCGTAGCGTATAGCACATCATTCTATCATATTTGGGAGAAAAAGTGCAATCACACAGAGGGCTTCCCTCCTTTTTAAAAAATGGACCCAGTTCCATTTTTCCCCTTTGATTCCTATGGACAAAGGCCTTTTTTTGATGTACCATTGATATACCTTCAACTGTATATTTTTTATATTCATTTATTATGGAAAGGAAATATAGGAAAACAGGGGACTAAGCGTAAAATGTTTCTCGGTAGGGAAAAATAGTCCTTGCAAAATAAAGGGG
>UPXT01000037.1 GCA_900538365.1 uncultured Acidaminococcus sp.
ATGGGGTGAGGAAAGAATATTTCCTCACCCCAACATTTATTATAGAACCTTTTTTCTATCTCCGGATGATGAAAAGCCAAAGGCGTTCTTGGAATAGGGACTTGCCTCTTACGCATGGGCCCTATCCGTGATACAATACGAGTATGCGCTTCTTTTTTTATAAAGGAAGGTGGATTGAAATGAACCCAGCTGCGCTGTCTGAAGAGAAAATCGTAGAAATAGGGCGGGAATGCCGTCGTTATTTTCATGCTCACCCAGAGATAAGCACCCAGGAAGCGGAAACCAGTGCCAAGATTTTTTCGCTTCTTGAAGAGTGGGGGCTCTCCCCTGTAAGGGGAACGGGCCACTATGGAGTGGCGGCGACCCTCAAAGGAAAGTCAGAGGGCCCGCTGATTGCCCTTCGCGCCGATATGGATGCCCTGTCTGTAAGGGAAGAAACAGGGCTGCCCTTTGCTTCCCAAAATGAAGGCGTCATGCATGCCTGCGGTCACGATGTCCATATGGCAATCCTGCTTGAAACCGTCCTGCGGCTTCTGCAGCGCCGCGATGACTTGTTTGGATCGGTTCGTATCCTCTTTCAGCCCTCGGAGGAACTGTCACCTACAGGCGGCGCCCGGCTCATGATGAAGGATGGATTCCTTGACGGGGTCTCCGGTGTATTTGGCCTTCATGTCTGGCCTAGCTATCCCGTAGGTAGGATTGGCATCAAAGGTGGTCCCCTCATGGCTGCTTCTGACCGGTTCCGTGTCACCATCAAGGGGCGTACGGCCCACGCGGGGCATCCCCATGAGGGGGTTGATGCCATTTTGGCTGCCGCTGATTTTCTGCAGGAAGTCAGCCATATTGTTTCACGGCGTGTGAGCCCCCTTGATACAGCAACCATCAATGTGGGAACCATTTCCGGCGGGAGCCGTTACAATGTAGTGCCCGGTTCCTGTATCTTAGAGGGAACCATCCGGACCCTTAACGAAACAACGAGGGACCATATCCCCCAGTGGCTTGAGGGCATCCTGAAGGGACTTGAACAAAGCGCAGGCATCACTTATGAATTTAACTATTTTCGAGGTTATCCGGTCCTGATGAACTGGCCCAAGCCGGCTGAACTTGTCAGGCAGACGGCTCAGGAAACACTGGGCGAAGAGGCTGTCATGGCTCATGTGGAACCGGATCTTACGGCCGAAGACTTTGGCTTTTATCTTCAAAAAGTGCCAGGGGCCTTTTTGTGGCTAGGCTGCAGTACCCCTGGTACACCGGCTGCCGGGCTTCATAATGCTCGTTGCTGCCCTGATGAAAAGGCTCTTGAAGTGGGATCTCGGCTGATGGCTGGCGTAGTCATCAAGGCCCTCGCCGCCCTTTCAGCAGATCATGACTTTTTCCAAAAAGATGGAAGCCTTTCTTAGAGGCGCCGGAGTACCAAAATGCAAAGAGGTGATTTTGTGAAAATATCCATTATTGGGATCGGCGGGGTCGGAGGTTACCTTGCCGGATACCTAAAAAAATATGAATCAGGGAATCTGACCTTGATTGCTCGGAAAGATCACAAAAAGGCCCTTATTGAGCAGGGACTTTATGTGGAAAGTGATGCCTTGGGAACGCTTCATCTGCAGCTGCCTGTCGTCGAAGATGCTTCCCAGCTTCCAGCACAGGACGTCATCTTTATTTGCGTCAAGGCTGACCAATTGACGGAAGCACTGGAAAACATCAAACCCATTGTGACAGATGGAACCATCCTCGTTCCCATCATGAATGGAGCTGAGCACAAAACGTGGCTGCGCCGCATCCTTCCTGTGGGGCGTATCGTGGATACGGCCCTGTACATCAACAGTGAAATGGATGAACACTATGGAATCCATGAACGAGGCAAAGTGGTGCGTCTTTATATAGGCGGCGATGATGAAGAAGCGGTGACCGCTGTCCATAACCTGTTCATCCATCCGGGGTTTCGCTGTTATGAAACCTTGGATATCCGCCTTGAGACGTGGGAAAAGTATATTTTTAACTGTGCACTGAACCTTATTACGGCTTATTATGGAAAACCTTTGGGCAGCGTCCTTGCTGAACCAGAAAGTAAGAACCTGATCCAGGGCCTGCTTGCAGAAAGTGCGGCTGTTGCTGGCGCGATGGGTGTTATCCTGCCTAATGATCTCAAACGGGCCCATTTTGAACGTATCACCCAAAAAGAAGACCGAATGGAGACGACCTCTCTTTCCCGGGATATCGTCTTGGGGCGAGCCGGTGAACTGGAACTGTTTTCCGGATTTCTTATTGATATGGCTAAAAAATATGCAGTTCCTGTCCCGGTGACCAAAAAAATAGATGAAGCCATTCGTCAAAGACTTGAGACCGTCCAAAAGGAGAAAACAAGATGAAAAACGTATTCGTC
Source organism: uncultured Acidaminococcus sp. (assembly GCA_900538365.1). Classification (GTDB taxonomy): domain Bacteria; phylum Bacillota; class Negativicutes; order Acidaminococcales; family Acidaminococcaceae; genus Acidaminococcus. The sequence continues at coordinate 2,384 of UPXT01000037.1, forward strand.
GGAGACAGCCTCGTCAGCTGCACCAATGTTGCCCTTGCCGCCACGTGGCCGGAAATTGCCGCCAAAAAGCTTGGCTTTACGGCTGTCAATCATGCTGCCGGCGGTCGCCTGACCATCCTTATGCGGGGGATGTTTTGCAGCGATGCCTTGGCAGAAGCCCCGGACGGCGTCTTTATTCAATGCGGCATCAATGATGTTCTGCTTGATGAACCCCTGGAAAAGATGAAAGAAAATATCTGCGTGACCCTTGATACGGCAAAAGAAGGCGGCATCCCCCTCATTATGCTGGGAAGCCCTATCTTGGCGCGGCCGGAAAGCACGGAAAAGGGATGGCAGCTTCCCAGTGAATTTGCTAAACATGATGCAGCCCTAAAGGCCTACCGGCAGTTCCTCAAACAAGAGGCTGCACGCCGTGACCTTCCTTTCTTTGATATGGAGGCCGTATTTGAAGCAATCCAAGAAAAAGCCAGTGAAAATCTCCTTGTTGATGGTATCCATCCAAATGAAAAAGGATATGCCGCGCTTGCCGATGCGTTTGTGGACTTTTTCCGTCCTCTTATGGGAGATCGTGTATGAGCCGTGATGTATCCGTCATGACAAGGTCTGTCATGCTCAAGATGGCCAATTCAGCGGGTCATCTTTTTGGCGGTACCCTGATGGCCTGGATGGATGAACTTTCGGGCATAACAGCACATCGTTATGTCTGGACAAGGGTGACAACGGCTGCTGTAAAGGGCATGAATTTCTATGTGCCTATTCACTATGGCCGTGTCCTTGAACTTGAAGGCCGTGTTGTTCATGTGGGCCGCTCTTCTTTGGATGTGGAAATCAAGGCCTATCTGGAACCCGTGGAAGAAGGAGGTGAGCGGGTTCTTGCCGCTGACGCCGTTTTTGTCTATGTGTCCATCAGTGAAACGGGCCGCCCCCTTCCCATTCGGCGGCATCTGGAAGGAGAAGAACCATGATTCATTACTTTACAGGGACTGGCAATTCCTATTTTATTGCCTCCCAACTGGCAACATCCCTGAACCTTTCCCTTCACGCCCTGAAAGAGGGCCCTGTAGAGGATCGGGATCCTGTTGTGGGAATCGTCTTTCCCGTCTATTTTGGGGATGCACCGGACTTTGTGACAGACGCGTTGGAAGGTCTCACGTTTCCCGGGACCCCTTATCTTTTTGCTGTAGCCACAAGTGGAACGAGTTTCGGTGCGGCTTTTCAGAGTATTGACAATGCCCTGCAAAAAAAGGGGCAACACCTTGCCTTCGCTGCCCATCTTGCCATGGTGGCAAATAGTACGCCTGCCGTGCGCCAGCATATTGCCTATGCTTATGAAAAACTCGTGACGGCGGAGAAAGCCCTGCCCCAACTTGTCCAAAAGATCAAGGACAGGACCTCTGACCGGTCCCTCATCAAGGGCTCCCTCATGGCTTCCTTTTTCCGGACTTCCTTGGGGAAGTCCCTGGGCAGACGCTGGTTCCGTCTTGGTGTGGATGCGGCGCGCTGCGTCAAGTGTGGTCTTTGCGTGCGCCTTTGTCCGGTAGGGAACCTATCCTTGGGCATGGATGCGGTTCATATGGGGAAAACCTGTACGTACTGCCTTGCCTGCCTTCACGCCTGCCCCAAACAGGCCATTACTATTCGGGAGCGGCACATCCTGAAGGAAGATCAGTACCATCATCCCAATGTCCCATTTACAGGACGGTAAAAAAAGAGGATCCCTTTCCCAAAATGGAGAGAGATCCTTTTTTGATGTCGTTACTCTGTTTTGCGGCCCGTACTTCCATAGATGATGAAACCGAGGAAGCAGGCTGCCATGAAGAGCCATTTTACAAAGACGGCGAGCCCTTGGGGCATGAACATATCGTAATACCCCTTGAGGTAGATGACCAGGATAAAGAACGGCAGGCCGTACATGAGGTAATTCTTGATGCCGGAAGGGACATTCATGCCCGTTCCTTCATTGGCTTCTGCCAGGAATCGTTCCCAGCCCCAGCCATTTTTCTTTGTGCAGAAGAGGACAAAAACAAGGCTTCCTAGTGGAAGCAGGTTATTTGATACGATGAAGTCTTCTAAGTCAAGGACGCCGGATCCCGGTCCCAGAGGCTGGAAGTCCGACCAGAGGTTGAAACCCAGAACGCAGGGAAGCGATAGGGAAATAATGAGGACAATGTTGATGAGGACGCTCTTGCGACGGGTCCATCCCTTGAGGTTCATGCCAAAGGCAATGATGTTTTCGAAGACGGCAATGACGGTTGACAGTGCAGCAAAGGAGAGGAAGATGAAAAAGAGCATGCCCCAAATCTGTCCGCCGGGCATCTTTACAAAGAGGTTTGGAATGGTGAGAAAGATCAGGCTTGGTCCTGCATCAGGCTTGATGCCATAGGCAAAGCAGGCCGGGATGATGATGAATCCTGCCATGAGGGCAACAAAGGTATCAAGTGCCGTAATGGTGACCGCTTCTCCGAGGAGACTGCGGCCATGGGGAAGATAGGCCCCAAAGATCAGCATGGCTCCGATTCCGATGGAGAGGGTGAAAAATGCCTGGCTCATTGCGGCGAAGATGACATTGCCCCAGCCAATTTTTGCAAGGGCATCAATGTTCGGTACCAGATAAAAACGGATCCCCGCTTCGGCTCCCTCAAGGAAGAGGGAATGGACGGCAAGGATGACCATGAGGCCTAGGAGAAGGACCATCATAAATTTGGTAATGCGCTCCACTCCATTTTGGATTCCGAAGAAGCAGACCACAAAACCAAATAGGCAGGCAAGAATCATCCAAAACCCCATGGTCCTGGGGCTTTGGAGCATGGCTCCAAAGGTTGCGACGACGGTCTTCGGCGCGGCGCCTACAAAAGTTCCGATGAAATGGAGATAACAGTAATAGAGCATCCAACCCGTGACGGTCGTGTAGTACATCATGAGCATATAGCATCCTATAATGCTGATCCATTTGAAATGATGCCAGCGGGTTCCCTTTGGTTCCAGGATATCAAAGCTGCGGGCCGCACTGCGCCGGCTGCCGCGGCCAATACCGAATTCACAGATCATCACCGGAATGCCCATGATCAGCAGGAAAAAAAGATAGATGAGGATAAATGCGGCACCGCCAAACTGGCCGCAGAGATAGGGAAATTTCCAGACATTCCCGATGCCAATGGCGCATCCAGCGGATACAAGGATGAAACCAATGCGGGTGGCAAAAGAGTCCATAGGATTATTGCTGTCGTTCATGCTAGACACCTGCTTTCTTTATAAAGAGTGGAATCAGCGTGGTTTTATCGGTTTGATCGGCGTAGGCGGAGCTGCGTGAAGGGGCTGCTGCACGGGAGACTGAGGCGGGGTAGACGGCGTGGATCCCTTGGGAAGGGATTTTTGCCCCGACTGAGGAAGGCCCGGACTCATGGGCTGACGCACGCCGGTCTCTTTTTTCGCTTTTTTCAGGGCGCGGGCCTTATCCGCCTGCTGGCGTTTGACCATTTCTTCCTGGCGGGCTTTTTCCCGTTCTTTTGCTTTTAGGGCTGTATTTTGGAAAAAGAGGCCCCCTGCAAGGAGTGCCATTAAGAAAAGAGCAATGACGGTTGTGATCCTGCCGTGGGAACGTGGGCTGTCCGTTTTTTGGGATGCCCTATGGAAAGGAAAGACCATGGGGAAACCTCCTTTTTTGTTTGGAATAACATGATTCCATTATTTTACTATTCATTGAAGAAAAGTGAAATAGGAAATGTGAAAAAAGTGTGGGAAAAAGGGACGTTTTGATAACATTGCTTCTTTTGAAACAGCTCAGATCAGGGAAAATTCTTTGCTGTGGGACGTGACCGCCTTTTCAAGGACGCGATTTCTTGAAATCTATCATTTTTAGAGGTCTTTATTTTATGCTATAATAGTAAAGATTCGCTTTTATTGAAGCGGGAAGGAGCCTTTTCGTCCGATGCATAAAAAATACTTCTTCTTCGATATTGATCAGACCTTGGGCGTAGGTATTACTAAAGTGGTTCCGCCTGATACACAGTACTGTCTTGACGAACTTCAGCGATGCGGTCATTTTGTGGCCCTTGCTACGGGACGGCTCCAGTATGACGCGGCACAGTTTGCTTCTGCTCATGGCATTGGCAGTCTCGTTGCCGATGGCGGGAACAGCCTTACCGTGGACGGGAGAATCCTCCAGATGGAGGGCCTTCCCCTTGAGCCGGTAAAGGCACTTCTTCGCGATTTGGAGCAGCGCCGTCAACCCTGGGCGGTGGTGATCGACAATACTTATGATCGCTATACGCCTTATGCGGATTACCCGCGGAACGATCCACACAACTATATGAATACTCTTGTTGGACCAGTAGACATCGAGGCCCTGCAGAAAGTCTACAAAGTAACTTATGCGCGGGAAAAGGCCGGGAAGACTCCTGCACCGACCCATGGCTTGCCTCATTTACCTTTTATCGATGATACCTATCTTGTGGAACCCGTTGATAAGGGGGCTGGGATTGAGAAAATGATGGCCCTTTTGCATGCTGATCCGCATGATGCCGTGGTCTTTGGTGATGGTCTCAATGATCTTGCTATGTTCCGTAAGCCCTTTTTTTCCATAGCTATGGGAAATGCCCGCCCGGTTCTCAAAAAGCGAGCCGATTATATCACTAAAGACGTTGACAAAGGGGGCATCCTCCATGCCTGCCGCCACTTTGGCTGGCTGCCGGAGGATCCTGCCGCACCGTATTAGGAAAGGAGTCGTTATGCTCGGAATTGGTCTTATCCTTGCGCTTTTGGCTGTCAGCTTCGTTGGTCATAATATGAGCATGGTCTATTCCTGCCTGATTCTATTGGTCCTGCGTTTCCTGTTGCCCCACAGCGCTCTTGAGTATGTCGCCGGTCACGGGATCAACTGGGGCGTGATTATCCTTACGGTTGCCATCTTGGTTCCTATCATTGACGGCAGGATCGGTCCGACGGAAATAAAAGCCAGTCTTTCAGGCGGCGTTGCCATCTTGGCGCTTTTAATTGGCCTTCTTGTCGCGCTGCTGGGGCGGTGGGGAATCGCTATGATGACGACCGATCCCCAGATTACCCTGACCCTTATGATTGGAACCGTCCTTGGCGTTATTTTCTTCAAGGGAGTTGCCGTAGGACCTCTGATTGCCGGGGGCATAACCTACGTGATCCTGACCGTATTGAAGATGCTGGGATTCATGGGTTCCTAAGAAAGGAAGTCTTGAATATGAATAAGCAGAATCGGTTCTTTCGCCATAAGGGACTTGCAGGGGCACTTGCCGTATTTGCGGTCATTCTTGCCGTGGCCTTTGCCGCAGGCTATCATTTGCCTGACGCAGCAGCTAAAAAAGGAGAGAAAACAGCAGTCCTGACGGAGACACCAAAACAAAAGCCCCAAAAGGCTGCGGAACCGGCTATTTCTCCAGAAAAGGCAAAGGAAGCTGACCGTAAGGAGCCGCTTAGCCTTGACGCGTCAAAAAACTACCACATCGTAATCGAAAAGAAGGTCCATCGACTGTACCTTCTATTGGGGGATACCGTGGTCCGTTCCTATGGCTGCGCCATTGGCAAGGGTGGCCTCGGACAGAAACAGCGGCGCGGTGACAATATGACCCCCGTTGGGACTTTTACGGTTGATGAAATTGATGATGCTTCTTCCTGGCCCCATGACTTTGGCGATGGACGAGGTGAAATTGCCGGGGCTTATGGTCCTTGGTTCATCAGCTTGGATACGGAGGCCCTAAGCGGAGGTTCCTGGGATGGTATTGGAATCCATGGGACCCATGACCCCCAAAGTATTGGGACCGATGCTTCTGAAGGCTGCATCCGCCTTCAGAACAAGGACCTTCAGGAGTTGCGTTCCGTCGTCAAGGTGGGTACTGTTGTTGAAATTAAAGACTAAGGATTGGCTTTGTTGCTGGCAAGGCAGATTCCGGAAAGGAATCTGCCTTGCGGCCATTTCAAAGGGAAGGGAGAACCTCATATGGCAGAAACTGCACAGCAGAATATCTTGGGGTATGCCCCTATTGGAAAACTTCTTAAATCATTTGCCTGGCCTGCCATCATATCCATGGTGGCCAATGCCTTATATAATGTGGTTGATCAGATCTTCATTGGCAATGCCGTGGGTTATCAAGGCATTACGGCAGCGACCGTTACTTTCCCTATAGTGACCATCAGCATTGCTGTCAGCGGTCTTATCGGCATCGGTTCTTCCGCTTACGCGGCGATTCTCCTAGGTGAGGGCCGCCGTGAGGACGCGGAAACGGTTCTTAACACCCAGACAGCAGCCGGTCTTTTTGTGGGAATTGTCCTTATGGTCTTGGGGCTTTTTTATCTGGACCCGCTCCTGCGCGTTTTCGGTGCCACCGATGCTACCCTTGCTTACAGCCGTGATCTAGGCGGGGTCTACATCTTAGGACTTCCTGTGACAATGCTCATGATTGGCTGGTCCAATATGGCCCGTACAGATGGCGCACCTTTATTTTCCATGAAGGCCTTGCTTTCAGGAATCTTTTTGAACTGCATCCTTGATCCGGTCATGATCTTCCTGCTTGACTGGGGCGTCCTTGGTGCTGGGATTGCCACCGTGACTGGACAGGTTGTTTCAGCGATGCTGCTTTTCCAGTATTTTCGGCGCCATGGCACGCTGCGCTTAAAAAAAGCAAAGCTCTGCCATCCGGATTTCCTGAAGCTGCGCCGTGCCGTCGCCATTGGTGCTTCCAGCTGTTTGGTCCAGGTGAGTGCCACCATCATGCAGATTATCCTCAACAATTCCCTTCTTTACTATGGCAATCAGGCGGCCGTCGGTGGGGATGCTGCCATTGGGGCCATGGGGATCGTCATGAAGGTCAATATGATCTTTATCTCTATTTCTGTCGGCATAGGGATCGGGGCAGGGCCTATTATCGGCTTCAATACGGGGGCGAAACACTACGGCCGTGTGCGCAAGGCGTATTTTCTGGCCGTTCGGTATGCCCTTTTGGTAACGACTGTAGGCTGGATTGCCTGCGAAACCATTCCTCATGTGCTGCTTCAATTCTTTGGAAGTTCAGATGCGCCTCTTTTCCTCCACTTTGCCCAGGATGCCATGAGGATCTTTTTGGGCGGCGTCTTTACGGCAGGGTTCCAGATCATTTCAACAAGTTATTTCCAGGCGACAGGTCAGCCGCTTAAAGCGTCCATCCTTTCCATGCTGCGCCAATTTTTCCTGCTCGTTCCCTTAACCCTGATCATGCCCCTTTACTATGGGCTGTATGGAATCCTTTATGCCGGACTTGCTGCTGATTTCATTTCCACCTTGGTCATCATCCTATTTGTATGGAAAGAGGCCAAACGCCTTGATGCACAAATCGAATAATCGCGCCTACTAATTCTAATAACGTTTATTAAAAATAAAATATGGGCTTAATATGGCATAGAGCCTAGTGATTTAAAAAAATAGCCTTGACTAATTTAACTGCAGTGATTAAAATATAGTCAGATAATCATTATTAACTATTAGAATGGGTTTAATAATGAGCGCTTTTTTGAGAAAAGGGCGCAGGCGATATTTTTTTTAGGAGATGATTAATTATGTATACTGCCTCCGAACTTGCCAAGATCCTTCGGGATAATGGGTGCAAGGTCACGCCGCAGCGCCTGGCTGTGTATGACATGCTTTCCCATACGACGGAGCATCCGACCGCCGAAATGATTTATCAGAAGGTCAAGGAACAATATCCGACGATGAGTTTTGCTACAGTTTATAAATCTGTAGAAATCTTCAGTAAGCTTGGTATTATCCAAGTGCTCAACACAGGTGAGGACAGCTTCCGCTACGACGCCAAGACGAGTGAACATCCTCATATCAAATGCACGAAATGCGGACGCGTCAACGACGTTTCCCATCTGGATGCAAGAGCTGTGGAAAGCCTTGTTGAAAATGAGACGGGCTTCAAAGTCAATGGTCATCAGTTCTATTTCTACGGAATCTGCCCGGATTGTCAGAAGAAATAAAGGTGATGAGAAAACACCGGACTGTTAAAGTTCGGTGTTTTTTTACATCCCCGCCACGAATTTGTTATAATTAAGCGTATACTGTTGGGGTAAGACTCATTTTTATCAAGGCTGCTTCCAATGGTGAAATATAAGGCTTGGGACCTGATCCTGGGTCAATTGAGAGAAAATCAGGTATTTTCAATGAAAACATCGTTCAAAATTTCTGTTCTTGCCAGTGGAAGCCGGGGGAATGCCTCCCTTATCCAAGTCGGTCAGACGGCTATCCTCATCGATGCCGGGATTTCCTGCCGGCGGATTGTCCAAGGACTCAAAGCGAGGAACCTTTTGCCGAGTGATCTTGGCGGAATTTTTCTCACTCATGAGCATAAGGACCATATTGCAGGACTTGAGGTTTTTTCACGAACCTTTGGAGAGGTTCCCATCTTTGCCAGTGAAAAGACCTGGACCCGTCTTCCTTTTCGCCGTACCATGAACCGTGACCAGATGCGTGTCCTTCCCAGAAGCTGTGTTGTGGGCTGCCTTCGAATCCAGCCGTTTTCAATTCCCCATGATGCCATTGACCCCGTCGGTTATGAGATTTTCTATAATGACCGCAAATGTACCTATCTTACAGACTGCGGCTTTGTAACAAAGACCTGTGAACAGGCCGTTGATGGAGCAGAAACCTTGATCCTTGAGGCAAACCATGATAAGGAAATGGTGCGGGCAGGCCCCTATCCAGCGCCTTTAAAGGCCCGCATCCTTGGGCGGGAAGGCCATCTGTCAAACCGTGCTGCGGCGGATCTTCTGAAGAAAGTGGATGTGCCGCCCGAGGTTGTTTTTTTGGCTCATCTGAGCGAAATGAATAACTCACCGCGCCTTGCCTATGATACGGTAAAAAGTGTCTTGGAAGACAATCCCAGGACGCGGGATGTGACTCTATATGTGGCAAGTCAAAAAGAGGCGGTCAGCAATTTTTCCTTGAAATAAGGTGAATCCATGAAAAAAAAGTACTTGTTTCTTAGCGGCCTGCTTTCGGTCCTGCTCTTGGTGGGTATTTCCCCAGTCCAAGCCGCGCCGGAGGTATACCAAACAAAACAGGAGGCAGAGGCCGCCCTTAAGGCTCATGCCAAGGAAATCCACGAAAATACACTGCGCTATGGCGTCAGTGTAACAGAAGGCAGTAAGCTTGTCGAAGACAATCGTCTCTACAAAGACGGTAAGATGCCGCCCCTCACAGAGAAAATGGATGTCCTCAACGCTCTTTTTGGCAGCATGCTGAAAAAGGAGAATCTTGACCTGAGGGTCCGTACCCTCCGCGTGGCAAAAGATGAGGGAAAGGTTACCGTCGGAAATCCGACCCTCCTTTTCAGGGCGGTCGATCTGTCGGATTATAAGATTGTGGAGCTTGGAAAAAATCGGCGTGCTGCCATTCCTATGGAGTTCATCGTTCTTCATCGAAAGGATGCGGAAAAGGCCTTGAGCCTCGTTCCTCTTGGCTATCTGGAAGAGGCTAGGGACGGAAAGAAAACCTATGCCCTGCTTGATTTTGAACATTACAGTACAAAGGAACTCAGTGCCCTCAAGGAAACGAAGGACCTAGTGAAAGCGCGTCGGACAAAAATTACTAAGGGAAGCCGTGATGAGTCCATTGCAGGCCTTCTCTTTGCATCGAAGAAAGACTCCGCAGCAGCTCCTTCCAAGGCAGCTGCTCTGCAATAACAATAGAGGGGGAAGCCATCTATGAAAAAGCATGTTACCGAGAAAACCCTAATGAAAAAGACCCTGCTTGCCCTTGCTGCCATGAGTGTCAGCATGAGCATCTTTGCTGCCGGATGCGGCTTTGCGGGAAAAGCTCCGGAAAAGGACAATGCGTCGGCAAAGCCTGCTGTCACGCAGGAACAGAAGATGCAGGAAGTCGAAAAGAATATGAGCTCGGCGCGCAATACGCCGATTGTGAAGGCCGCCAAGAAGGTTGGCCCTACTGTTGTCGGAATTACGAACAAGGCCTTGGTGCGGGATTATTTCAACAGGACCCAGCTTGTTGAAAGGGGCGTTGGTTCAGGTGTCATCTACAGTAAGGATGGGCTTATCGCGACCAATAACCATGTCGTTGAAGGCGCCAAGGAACTTGTTGTCAGCCTGCCTGATGGGAGGACCTATCCGGGCCGTGTATTGGGAACGGATCCAACAACGGACTTGGCTGTTGTAAAAATCGATACCAAGGAAGATCTGCCCGTTGCTGAATTTGGCGATTCCGACAGTCTGATGGTCGGGGAGCCTGCCATTGCCATTGGCAATCCCCTGGGTCTTGAATTCCGTGGCTCAGTTACAACGGGCGTCATCAGTGCCCTCAACCGTTCTGTCGATGTAGGGGAACGAAATTTTAAATTGATCCAGACCGATGCCGCCATTAACCCGGGTAATTCTGGCGGAGCCCTTGTCAATGCCGATGGGCAGGTCATTGGCATCAACAGTGCCAAAGTTGCTGTAAGCGGTGTTGAAGGCATTGGTTTTGCCATTCCTATCAACGAAGCAAAGCCAATCCTGGAAGCGTTGGCAAAAAATGGGAGGGTTGCCCGTCCCTTTCTCGGTGCAAGCCTCATCGATGAAGAAACAGCTCAGCGCCTGGGGTTTGGACTCGATCTTCGGGGCGGTCTCTTTGTTGCGAAACTGGTGGCCGGCGGACCTGCTTATCAAGGCGGGATCAGACCTAATGACATTATTCTTAAGTTTAATGGAAAGGCTGTAAAGACCGTGGCCGCCCTTCGGGATGCCCTGAATGCCTGCAAGGTCGGTGACACGGTGTCTGTCACGATCCTGCGCGGTGATGATGAAGTGGATAAATCCGTGACGCTGACGGAAATCCCGAGGACCAACTCGTGATCCGCATCACCCTTGCCTGTGTAGGGCGTCTCAAGGAAGACTATCTAAAGCGTGCCGAGGCTGAGTTTGTAAAACGTCTCGGCGCCTATTGTCAGCTTGAGACCAAAGTCATCATGGAGGAAAAGATGCCGGACCGGGGATCTTCCCAAGAAGAGAAGCAGATCCTTCAAAAGGAAACGGACCGTCTTCTGCGGATCATCCCGGAGCATTCTTTCGTCATTCTCCTTGATCTTAGAGGAAAGGAGCTTTCCTCCCCTCAGTTTTCGCAGAAGTTAGAAGCCCTTATGGTCCAAGGTGTCAGCCACCTGACTTTTGTCATTGGCGGCCCTTTTGGGTATACCGATGAGCTGCGGAAAAGGGCCGATTTCCGTTGGTCCTTTTCCCCGCTTACTTTTACCCATCAAATGATCCGGATCCTTCTTTTGGAACAGATTTATCGTGCTTTCAAGATTATGCGAAACGAAAAATATCATCACTAAGGAACAGTACCGTATGAATCGAAAAGTCGACCTACATCTTCATACCATGGCGTCAGATGGCAGCTGGACGCCCCAGGAATTGGTCCTTGCCGCCAAAAAGGCAGGACTTGGGATCATGGCTGTGACCGATCATGATTCCCTTGACAGCGTGGCTCCTGTCATGAAACTTGCCCCCAAAGAGGGTATCGAGGTGATTGCCGGCGTTGAGATGTGCAGCACTTATGAAGGGCGCTGCTTTCACATCTTAGGCTATGGGTTTGATTGCTCGAATCCTATTCTTCTGGAACATCTTGCCCATAACCGCCGCCTTTTGGAAGAAACGGATGAAAGGGCCATTGGGATCCTATCCAAAGAAGGCTGGCCCGTTTCCGTCAAGGAGTATAGGAACTATGTCTATGATCCACGCCGCGGCGGTTTCAAGGCCCTCTTTTATCTCGTTGATAAGGGGTTATGCCGGGATGTAAAGGATTTTTTCAGCCGCATCTTCATTAAGAAACGAGGTCTTGATTTTCCTGTTTTTCCCTCAATCGAAGAGACGGTAGCAACCCTGCACAAAGCCGGCGGAGTGGCCCTTTTGGCCCACGCGGCAAGCCACTTTCATGGCCCGGGGCTTGCTAGGACACTGGAGGCGGTGGGGAAAAAGCCCCTTGATGGCTTTGAGTGCTATCATCCTGCTCACAGCAAGGAAGATACAAAGACCCTCCTTGCCTACTGTCAGCAGCACCATAAGCTCATCAGCGGTGGCAGCGACTGTCACGGACGTTTTGTTGACGGCCGCATCATCGGCCATCCAGATATCCATGAATCGGAAATCCGACTCTTCTAAAGGGAACCGGACCTATGGTAAAATAAGCAAAGCGAACATGGCGCGCCTTTCGTGGAGCGCCTTTTTCTTTAGCGCTGTTAAGAAAAGGGGAGAGCAACATGACAAAAGCTAAGGTTTATATGACGGATTTTCGTGTTCCTGTGGGACTTAGCCTGCCGGAAAAGCTCAAACGTCTGTGCCGTCGAGCGGGCCTGGAAAAGGAAATCGATTTTGAAGGAAAATTTACGGCCATCAAGATGCATTTTGGGGAACTGGGCAATCTAGCATCCCTGAGGCCTCAGTATGTCCATGCTCTGGCGGACCTTGTAAAGCAAGCGGGCGGCCTCCCCTTTTTGACAGACTGTAATACCCTATATCCCGGCAGCCGTAAAAATGCGCTGGAACATCTTGAATGTGCCGCCTTAAATGGCTATAACCCAACCACAACGGGCTGTCAGATCCTCATTGGTGATGGCCTGCGTGGCACCGATGAAGTGGAGGTCCCGGTTCCAAGTGGGGAGTATATCAAGAAGGCAAAGATTGGCCGCGCCATCATGGACGCTGACGTCTTCATCAGTTTGGCACATTTCAAGGGCCACGAAGCAACGGGGTTTGGCGGTGCCATCAAGAATATCGGCATGGGCTGCGGAAGCCGGGCCGGCAAGATGGAACAGCACTCTTCTGGAAAACCTGTTGTCGATGAGTCACTTTGCCGTGACTGCAAACGCTGCGCCAAGGAATGCGGTTCGGATGCCATTACTTACGAAAAGGGCAAGGCTCATATCGATAAGACGCGATGCACTGGCTGCGGCCGCTGTATCGGGGCTTGTTCCTTTGATGCCATTGAAACCGTGGAATGGGATGCCAACGAGCTGCTTGATCGTAAGATGGCGGAATATGCCTTGGCCGTCGTTTATGGCCGGCCTGCTTTCCATGTGAACCTCATTGTCGACGTGTCGCCCAATTGTGACTGTCACGGAGAAAATGATGCGCCCATCCTGCCTAACATCGGCATGTTTGCGTCCTTTGATCCTGTCGCCTTGGACCAGGCCTGTGCGGATGCCTGCCTTGCTGCTTTTCCCCTTATGAACAGCCAGCTTTCTGACCATCTGGCCGAAAAGGGATGGGAGAGCCATCACGATCATTTTCTTGACAGCAACCCTCGTGTCGATTGGAAAACGACGTTGGAGCATGCAGAAAAAATCGGCCTTGGCACCCGCGACTATGAACTTGTGGTCATGAAATAAGGAGAAGTTATGTCCGACTATCAAATCAGCCCCGTCTATCCCGGCGATACCCGTACCTTGGCAGATGTCAAGGCCCTGCTGCAGCAGGAAGGAATCCGCCTTGATCCCCATGTGGATTATACTTGTGTCATGTACGATGAAGATTATCATGCCATTGCCACGGGCAGCTGCTTTGGCAATACTCTGCGCTGCCTGGCTGTCAGCCATGACCATCAGGGCGAAAGTCTCATGAATGAAATCGTGTCCCATCTCATCCAGTATGAATATGATCGGGGAATCATTCACCTCTTCCTTTATACAAAATGTTCATCAGCTCTTTTTTTTGGAGATCTGGGCTTCCATGAAGTTGCCCGTGTGCCGAATCAGGTTGTCTTTATGGAAAAAGACCCGAATGGCTTTGCCCGCTATTTGGATCACCTGGCGGAAAAAAAGACGCCCCAGGGGCGCATTGCTGCCATTGTCATGAATGCCAATCCCTTTACCTTGGGACATCGTTATTTGGTGGAGCGGGCCAGTCAGGAAAATGATTGGCTCCATCTTTTCATGGTCAGTGAAGATGCCAGCTATTTCCCTTATGCGGTCCGCAAGCGGCTCATCAAAGAGGGAACTGCAGACCTTAAGAACATCATTTATCATGACAGCGGCCCCTATATCATCAGCAGTGCCACTTTCCCCAGCTACTTTCAAAAAGATGATCTGGCGGTCATAGAAAGTCATGCCAATCTAGACCTTGCTATTTTTGTAAAGATTGCCGAGCGGCTTGGCATCAAGGCTCGCTATGTTGGGGAGGAACCGACAAGCACTGTCACGCGGCGCTACAATGAAATCATGGCCCAGCGCCTTCCTGAAGCGGGTATCTGCTGCCGTATCATTCCCCGCAATGAAAAAGGTGGGGAAACGGTGAGCGCCTCAACGGTCCGCCGAGCCCTTCATGATGGGGATTGGGAGACGGTGGCCCGCATGGTTCCGGAGACTACCTTTGCCTTTCTTAAAAGTGACGAAGCCCGTCCCATTCTGGCCCGCATCTGCAAGGATGACCTCAAAAATATTGTTCATTACTGATATCAAAGAGGCTGTGAAGAAATGATGGAGTCATTTTGCTGTGTACCCCAAAAACTGGACACATATAAATGAGTTAAATGACATTAGTGGATGTCTCCCGATATATTTCGGGAGGCATCCATTTTGTTTTTTCCTGAATCCTTTCCTTGTTGAAATAGTGAATGTGTTCTCTCACTGCTTTAGCAAATACCTTGAATAAAGTGTATTCTTTTTCGCTTCCGTAATACATTTCATTTTTCATCCGACCCAAAAAGGTCTCCATAATACTGTTGTCATAGCAGTTGCCCTTACGCGACATTGACTGTATAATTCCTTGCTTTTTCAATTCACTTCTGTAAAATTCATGCTGATACTGCCATCCCTGATCCGAGTGCATGATTAAACCCTGTAAATTCCTGAATTCTTAAAAGCTCGGTTCAGCATCCTTTTGATTTAATTAAGATTAGGAATCATCGATAAATCATAGGAGATGATTTCGTTCGTATTCATATCCTGGATGGGGGATCTGAGGAATGGGAAGTGTGCCACTTGCTATTCCTACTATTTTCGGGTATAATAAGTTGTCAAAATTCCATATGCTCATCAAGAGTGGCGGAGGGAATGGCCCTATGAACCCACAGCAACCATGGCCCTATGGCCAACGGTGCTAAATCCTGCAATGTAATGATTGTAAGATGAGAGAAGATAAGGACTCTCATCGTGAGAGCCTTTTTTTTACCCAAAGGAGGAATCATGAAAAAATTCTTTACGTCAGAATCCGTAACTGAAGGACATCCTGACAAAATTGCCGATCAGATTTCTGACGCTGTCCTAGATGCTATCCTTGCCAAGGATCCCTATGCCCGTGTTGCCTGCGAAACGCTTGTGGCAACCGGCCAGATTCATGTGGTGGGGGAAATTTCTACGGACTGCTATGTTGATATTGCCAAGATTGCTCGTCAGACCGTTATTGATATCGGCTATGACCGTGCAAAATATGGGTTTGATGGATCGACCTGCGGCGTCCTCATTTCCATTGATGAACAGTCCCCGGATATTGCCCAGGGGGTTGATGAATCGGATGAAGCCAAGCAGGGTAAAGAGGACAGCGATGACAAGATCGGTGCCGGTGATCAGGGCATGATGTTTGGCTATGCCACGGACGAAACTCCGGAATACATGCCTCTTCCCATTTCACTCGCCCACCGCTTGGCCCGCCGTCTGGCTGAGGTTCGCAAGAATGGTACCCTGCCTTACCTGCGTCCTGATGGAAAGACGCAGGTGACCGTAGAATATGAAGGCGACCGTCCTGTTCGCGTCGATACGATTGTTGTGTCGGCCCAGCACAGCGAAGAGATCAGCCAGGAAACCCTGCGCCGGGATATCATGGAACAGGTCATCCGCCCCATTGTTCCTGAGGGGTTCCTTGATGAAAAAACCAAATACCATATCAATCCGACAGGCCGTTTTGTAATCGGTGGCCCCCAAGGGGACTCCGGACTGACAGGCCGTAAGATCATTGTTGATACCTATGGCGGCATGGCCCGTCACGGCGGCGGTGCGTTCTCCGGTAAAGATCCAACGAAGGTGGACCGCTCTGCTGCTTATGCAGCCCGTTATGTAGCAAAGAATGTCGTTGCAGCCGGACTTGCCAAACGCTGCGAAATCCAGCTTGCCTATGCCATTGGTGTGGCTCGGCCCGTTTCCATCAGCGTCAACACCTATGGAACCGGTGTCATCGATGATGCCAAGATTGCAGATCTCATCGAAGGGACTTTCTCCCTAACGCCGGCAGGAATCATTCGCAGCCTTGACCTGCGCAGCCCTATCTACAAACAGACCGCGGCTTACGGACATTTTGGCCGGACTGACATAGACTTGCCTTGGGAACGGCTTGATAAAGTGGATGAACTGAAAAAGGCGCTGAACTGATATGGATTATGCAAAGGTTGCTGTCAACCTGCCCGTTAAGAACCTCTTCCGGCAATTTACCTACAAGGTTCCTCCCAGCCTGGACTTTATTGGCGAGGGCTGGCGGGTTGTGGTACCTTTTGGGCGGCAGCTCCTGGAAGGCTTCATCGTGGAAGCCGATGAAGCTCCTGATACCAGCCTTGACATTAAACCCATTGTCGACGTCGTCGGGACGGAACCTTGGTTTGACGAGGAAATGCTGAAAACGGCCCACTGGATTGCCCAGTACTATCTCTGCCCTTTGGCAGAGGCCTTGCGGCTTTTTATCCCTGGCAAAAAAAGCATTGCTGCCGTAGGCCGCTACTGTGCTGAGCCCGGCGCAGAAGGGCTCCTTTCCGAAAGGGAAAGGAGCCTCTACACCTATTTAGCCCAAAATGGGGCCATGACACGCCGGGAGATTGCCCGCCTTGAAGAGGGAGAAGGGGCCCTTAAAGGACTGATCACTAAAAAAGCGGTTTCCTTGACCTATGAAGTCACCTATAAACTTAAGGAAAAATTTGAACGGACCGTTGCGCTTTCAAAGGAGGGGCTCGCTCAAAAAGAAGCGGGGACCTTGCGCGGAAAAAGCCAGGTCCTTGCCCTTTCCCTTCTGAAAGGAACAGATCCGCTTCCTGTGCGTGTTCTCGAGGATCATGGCGTATCAGCGGGTGTTATCCGGAACCTTGTGGCAAAGGGCATCCTCAGTGAAGGAAAGCAGCGGGTCCTACGCGACAGCTATCATGCTGCCGCTGCGCCCAAGGATGAAATCATCCTTACTGATGAGCAGCAAGCGGCCATCAATGCCATCGAAACCTGCCGCAAAAAGGGAACATTCCATACGTTTCTTTTGCGTGGTGTGACCGGAAGCGGAAAGACCGAAGTCTATCTGCGCCTGACCGATAAGGCTCTGGGCGATGGAAAACAAGTCATGGTTCTTGTGCCTGAAATTGCCCTTACGGGCCAGATCGTGAAGCGATTCAGGTCCTGGTTTGGCGATGCCGTTGCCGTAGCCCATTCCAAATTATCTGCATCGGAACGGGCTGATGTCTGGGACCGGATGAGAAAGGGAAAGGCCCGCGTCCTGATTGGCGTTCGCAGTGCCGTTTTTTGTCCATTTAAGGATTTAGGACTTGTCATCATCGATGAAGAACACGAAAGCACCTATAAGCAGGAAGAACGGCCAGGCTACAACGCCCGCCTCGTTGCTCAAGTAAGGGCCAACGCCCACGGTGCGCCTGTCGTCTTGGGCAGTGCAACACCGGACCTGGAAACGTACTACTGGGCCCAAAAAGGACGCTATACGGAGCTTGTCATGAATGAGCGTGCCCATAAGGGGGCTCATCTGCCGGCCGTTTCCATTGTCGATATGCGGGAAGAACTGCAAAAAGGCAATAAAAGCGTCTTTTCCGATGCGCTCCGTGATGCTGTTGAAGAGACTGTCAAGTCCGGTGAGCAGGCCATTATCCTGCTTAACCGTCGCGGGTTTTCGACCTTTGTCATGTGCCGTGACTGCGGTGAATCAATCCAGTGCCCCAACTGTGCTGTTGCCCTTGTGTATCATGCTAAACAGGCACAGCTTGTCTGTCATTACTGCGGACACACGGAACCGGTGCCGAAGGTCTGCCCCAAATGCGGGAGCAAACGAATCCGTTTTTTCGGAACCGGAACGGAAAAAGCAGAAGAGAGCCTCAGGGTCCTCTGCGAAGGCATCCGTCCCTTGCGGATGGATCAGGATACGACGGCAAGGAAATTTTCCCATGAAAAGATCATGCGCGCTTTTTGCAGCGGCGAGTACAATGTCCTTTTAGGGACACAGATGGTTGCCAAGGGACACGATGTGCCCAATGTGACCCTCGTCGGAATCCTTTCGGCCGATTCCACCCTCAACCTGCCTGATTTCCGCAGCGGTGAACGCTGTTTTGCCCTTTTGACACAGGCGGCCGGCCGTGCCGGGCGGGGGGATAAGCCGGGACGTGTTATTTTTCAGGCCTATGATGCGGAAAATCCTATCCTGCGCATGGCGGCCGAACAAGATTACGTGTCCTTTGCCCGGGATGAGCTGCAGCAGCGTCAGGACCTTGAATACCCGCCGTTTGTGACCATGCTGAAGATGATGGTTCATCACGAAAGTGAGACAAAAGCCTTGGAACTTGCCCAGCGCTTTGTCAATGCCTTGGAAGCCTTTCAGTTGGAGTCCAAGGTGTCGGCTCAGATCCTGGGGCCTTTTCCGGCCCTTGTGCCCGTTGTCAGCAGGGTCTGGCGCGTCAACGTTCTTATCAAGAGTCCGCGTATGAAGCCAATCAAGGACTGGATCCGGGCTTCTGGATTCCTGGAAAATGGAAACCTATATTTTGATGTCGATCCCATCAGTGTTATCTAAGGGCCATTGCAGGGCCATCTGCAATGGCCCTTTTGGCTTTGCAGCATTGCTGTCCTAAGCGTAAAATGTTTCTCGGTAGGGAAAAATAGTCCTTGCAAAATAAAG
>UPXT01000038.1 GCA_900538365.1 uncultured Acidaminococcus sp.
TTTACTTTGCTTGACTGACAGGTCGACTGCATTGTACTTCATTAGGAGGTTTTTTCATAGCTATAAGCTTTCCGGAACCACGCCACTATGGCGTGGTTTTCAAAAGATACAATAAAAAAGCAGGCCAAAAGGTCTGCTCTTAGAAAAATGTTTTGTTATAATCTCCTTAAAAAAGGAGGTGATAAGAATGGGTAAAACCCAGCATGTTGTTCCTCACAATGGGAACTGGGCTGTTAAAGGCGAACACAATGTAAAAGTAACTAAGCCTTTCAGCAGAAAGTCAGACGCTACTGATTTTGGTCGCAAAATAGCTCGCAATCAAGAGTCAGAACTCGTGATTCACAATAGAAATGGTCAGATTTCTCATAAAGATAGTCACGGCAACGACCCTTTTCCTCCTAAAGGTTAATCTTTGTAGTCGTAATTAGGAGTCAGTACGATGGTATAACCGTCAGCTAAGTTCCAACCATCTTTTGTAATAGCGGCAACGGTTGTACCATCTTCTTTTTTTACCTGGAGTTTCGTATATTTTTCGCACAAAATAAAAGGTTCTCCTGATTTCACATTGTGCCTCCTTTCAGGCATCAAAAAAGCCCACTGTTGAAACAGGGGCTTAATGACTAGGCACCAGGTGTAATATCCTTAATGCCTTTTAGTAGCCTGTATGCTTTTTTCATCATTGTGTTGTCGGCCAAATATTCCATACCAGCTACCGTCAGGTGGGGGTTAATCAGAGCAATATCCGACCCGCACTTATCAGTTACAATTTTGATTCCGCTGATATATCCTGCTTCTAAGAGGGTCTGAAGGATATTCAGGAATAGGGCTTTACTGACACCGAAATGCGAAGCCGCGAAATTGTCATCATCAAATTGCTCATATCCCATGCAAGCTTCGATGTACTTTAAAATTCGATAAATTAATTTAAAATTATCCACTGTCATAGCCCCAAAGTTTTCTGAGTATATCCAGTCTGCTCAAACTTTAACCCAGACTCTGTTTTATGCACAATCAAAGCTGCAGGCAGTGGCTTATTCTTATCGTAATTAAGAGGAGTATTGGCAACAACAAAGTAGACTTCGTTTCTATAACTTTTTCTAGCCAATCTAAATTTTTCAACTGAAAGATTATGACTAATACAATATTTTTCGATTTCAGATTTCTGCTGATTCCAATACTTTACGACAGACACTGAAATCACTCCTTTTCAAAAAATTCACGTTGCCCCAACGAATTATATATTACACTACGCAATTGTTTAAATTGTTGCAAGGCTAAATAGTCTCCCTCAGAAGCCGTTAATACGTTATCGGCTATTCCCGGATGAGTATGCCCACTAAAGCGATAACCTTGCCGGCTTAATTCCGCAAGTTCTTTTATGCTACCGGGAACACTGATTTTATTCCCACGAATAATAAGCCTTTCTGCTCTTCTCGTGAATACCGCAAACTCAACGCCAGTGGCGGCGGTCATTGCCGCAAGGTCTCCTAATTTAACACCTTTTTTCTTAACGGTCACTCGGGAACCAAACTTAGGAAGCACAGCCAAAAGATTGCGCTGGCGAACATTCAATTCCCCAAACCCATGAGTGATAGCACTCGCTTTTCCCGTAGCGCTTTCGTTTTTTCTTTTATTAATTATACCATTCTCAATTGGTTTTGTCAGTCTGGAAGCAAGAATCACAGACGGCATTTCGAAGTTTCTTGCCTTCTCCATCCAGCCAGCCCTGCCGGCCTTCCATTCCTCCCGCCCTTTGACGCCTAGGATTTTCTCCTGGACAGAAATTGGCTGGTTATGCAGCCATTCACTTCCCCGGCCTTCGAAGTCATGGGAACGGGTCTTTCCTTCCAGCTCACTCTGGTACACCGGTGCATAGTGGCACAGGCAGTGGGGATGGGCGGGACTTGCCGGAGCGGCGTCCTTGGGGAAAACGCCCTTCCCCAGGCCGTACAGGTCAGCATCAGCGTACATATTGCAAATGTCCTCGACGGGATGACGGCTTGAGAGGGACCATTTGTACGCTGTATATACGCTATAGAAAATTTCACAGCGAATTTATGTTGGTTTATACATCCTTACAACAAAAAAGAAGCGCATCCCATCTTGGGATGCGCATTTTTTCTTGCATAAAATTTCTCTTGTATGCAGGTGTCCTTATCTCTTGGAGAACTGGGAAGCCTTACGAGCTTTCTTTAAGCCGTATTTACGACGTTCCTTCTCGCGCGGATCACGGGTCAGGAGACCCGCTTTTTTCAGAAGAGGACGATAATCTCCGTCCACTTTCAGCAGGGCACGGGCAATGCCATGACGGACAGCGCCAGCCTGGCCAGCGATACCGCCGCCAACAACGTTAGCTGTAACATCATATTTACCCAGGGTTTCAGTCGTTTCGAGCGGTTGACGAACAACCAGTTCGAGGGTCTTGAGGCTGAAATATTCACTCAATTCGCGGCCGTTGATCACAATCTTGCCTTCGCCTGGAACAAGGCGAACACGAGCGACAGAGCTCTTGCGGCTGCCAGTTGCATCATAAGTAACTTTTGCCAT
Organism: uncultured Acidaminococcus sp.; assembly: GCA_900538365.1. Classification (GTDB taxonomy): domain Bacteria; phylum Bacillota; class Negativicutes; order Acidaminococcales; family Acidaminococcaceae; genus Acidaminococcus. Next base: position 2,548 of record UPXT01000038.1, read on the forward strand.
TGTCTAGTTCTCCTCTCCTCTTAGCGAATATCGATGGTCAGAACTTCAGGCTTTTGTGCAGCATGAGGATGTTCAGAACCAGCGTATACATGCAGTTTTTTAATGATTTGGCTGCCCAGACGATTGTGGGGAACCATTCCGCGAACGGCTAATTCAACCATTCTGACCGGATTCTTGGCAAGCATATCGCCTGCTTTGGTATACTTATCGCCGCCCAGATAACCGGAGTGACGGAAGTAAACTTTCTGGACCAATTTCTTGCCCGTCAGACGGACCTTGTCAGCGTTGATGATGATGACATGATCACCCGTGTCCATATGGGGCGTAAAAGTCGGTTTATGTTTACCGCGGAGCACCTTTGCGACTTCGGCAGCAAGACGGCCGAGGGTCTTATCGGCAGCATCCACTACGTACCATTTGCGTTCAATGGTAGACGGGGTTGCCATATATGTTTTCATCCTGATTCCTCCTAAATAAAAACTCAATCATTTGTTGTATCCAGTGATGAGTCTTATCAATCGCATCGGGGCTAACGACACAATCTCAAAGTGATACCCTAATATTATAGTGACTATCCATTAGAATGTCAAATCCTTTTTCCCGCTTCCTGACGGCGCTGCTGATAGAGATATAGGGCTCCCAACATGCCCGCATCGTTTTGAAAATGGGCTAAGGAAAGGGTCGTATGAGGCGTTAAAATGGCCGGCATTTTGGCGTCAAAGGCCGCCTTGAGATAAGGCATGAGAAGCTTTCTTTGGGCTGAGATCCCACCGCCAATGACGATACGGTCCGGATTTACAATCCATGCCAAAGACACAATGCCTACCATCCAGCGGTCCACCCATTCACGCAGGAGAAGGGTCTCCGCCTCCTCTCCTTTTTCTACAAGGGCAAAAAAATCTTGTCCTGTAAGGGACCCTGGCGCAAGGTTCCGCTTTTTTTCTGCCTCCGCAAAAAGGGCCGAAACGCTGGCCCAATTCTCCCACGTTTGAGGCGATCCAAAATGGGCCTGCCCCACCTCGCCGGCAGCGTAGGAAGCACCGCGGCAAAGCCTGCCTTCATGGACCAAGGCACCGCCAATCCCCGTTCCCAAGGTCATGCACAGCAGCATATGGGCCCCTTTGCCGGCGCCCTGCCAATATTCAGCAAGGGCCGCGCAGTTGGCATCGTTTTCACACAGGGCAGGTAAGCCCGTTTCCTTTTGAAAGAAATTCACAAGGCTCATGCGGTGAAGGCCGGGAAAATACTGGCTTGGAAGGAGCAGTTCCCCCGTATCGCCATTTATGACGCCCGCAAGGGAAACGGCAATCCCAGTAATGGGGAATGCTTTTCTGACGCGCCGCGCAAGAAAAAGGAGATCTGCAAGGAAGGCGTCCACTCCTTTTTCCCGAATACGGGTAGGCAGGCTCCCCTTTTGGAGAAACCTGCCTGTTTCATCCGCAACCCCAAACTTAATGGCTGTACCGCCAATATCAATGGTAAGGATGGGTTCCACGAGTGCTCCTATTTATTTTCAATGAAGGCAATGGCCTTTTCCAAGCGTTCCAAGGTCTTTTCACGGCCAAGAAGAACCATGACATCGAACATGCCCGGGCTGAAGGTGCGGCCCGTCAGGGCAAGACGCGTTGGATGGATGACCTTTCCGAAGGAAATACCCATTTCGTCTGCAATTTCATGGTAAGCCTGTTCCGTCGTTGCAAGGTCAAAGACAGGAAGAGCGGCCAGCTTGTCGTGGCATTTTTTGAGAAGAGCTGCGTTTTCCGGTTTGAAGTGCTTTTCGACGCCCTTTTCTTCGTAGCCGTCGAGGTCCTTAAAGAAATACGTCGACGCATCGGCCACTTCGGCAAGGGTCTTGACACGGACGCGAACCACATCGACAAGGTGAGCAAAATAGTCCTTGTGGGCTGCAAGATAGGCATCATCGACAAGGCCCTTTTCCTTAAAGAAAGGAATGGCGGCCTCAACAATATGGTCAAGGGGCAGGCTGGAAAGATACTGACCGTTCATCCAGGTCAGTTTCTTCACGTCATAGACGGCTGCTTTTTGGCTCATCTTACTGAAATCAAAGACCTTCACCGTATCCTCGAGAGAAAAGATTTCCTCGTCATTACCGGGTGCCCAGCCCAAAAGGGTCAGGTAGTTTACGATGGCTTCGGGGAGATAGCCCTGGCTGCGGAATTCCTCGACGCTCGTTGCGCCATGGCGTTTACTGAGCTTGCTTCTGTCCGGAGCCAGGATCATGGGCATGTGACCGAACTGGGGGGCTTTCCAGCCCAGTGCCTGATAGATAAAGAGCTGTTTCGGCGTGTTGGAAACGTGTTCTTCGGCGCGCAGGACATGGGTCATGCCCATGAGGTGGTCGTCAACGACAACGGCAAAGTTATAGGTTGGAATGCCGCTGCTCTTCATGATGACAAAATCATCGTATTGGTTCACGTCAAACTGGATATCGCCATGGATCATATCATGGAAGCCTATCGTTCCTTCCAAGGGAACCTTGATGCGGACCGAATAGGATTCGCCATTTTCGACACGCTTCTTGGCCTCTTCTGGCGGAATGTTACGGCAGGTCCGGGCATAGTGGAAGGGCTGTTTCAAGGCGCGCTGCTTTTCGCGTTGCTCCGCTAGGTCTTCAGCCGAGCAGAAGCAGTAGTAGGCCTTTCCTTCATCAATGAGCTGCTGGCAGTATTTGCGGTAGATGTCAAACCGTTCGGACTGGAAGTACGGACCGACAGGGCCGCCAACCTCCGGACCTTCATCCCAATTTAACCCCAGCCACTTCAGGCTCGTAATGATCTGGGAGACAGAATCTTCCTTCAATCGGTCCTGGTCCGTATCTTCAATGCGAAGGACCAGCTTGCCGCCCTGGCTTTTGGCAAAGAGCCAGTTGAAAAGGGCTGTTCTGGCACCGCCAATATGCAGATATCCCGTTGGACTCGGGGCAAATCGTACACGAACTTCTTTATCCATGGAAGCACCTCTTATCTAAATCTAAAAACATATAGTTTTCATTATAGCACGTTTCTCTTTCCATGCGGGGATTTTTTGACCGTGCGTGACCCGTCACTTCTTCTGTTTGCGCGAAGCTTCGGCGTATTTTGTCCCCCGTTTGTTGGGCCCGACGGCACTCTTGCCGCGCTTAGGAACCTGTTTTTTCTTGGGACGCACAGGTTTCATGGTACGCCGCACCTTTTCACCGGCAAGGTTCTGCCGTTCCAAGGTGATGCCAAGCTTATCTTCAAGATGGGAGAGCCAGCGTGTCTCATCCGCCGTATAGAAGGTGATGGCCTCCCCTTCGTTGCCGGCCCGTCCCGTTCTGCCAATGCGATGGACATACCAATCGGGATCATGGGGAATATCAAAGTTTACGACCTGGGTCACGCCTTCCACATCAAGACCGCGGGCTGCAATGTCGCTTGCTACAAGGATCTGGGTCTTGGCCTTGCGGAAACGCTCCATGGCCTGGCGACGTTTCTGCTGGGACAGATCACCGTGAAGGACATCAGCATTGAAGCCTTTGCCATAGAGCCAATCGTAGACCTCAATGGCCCGTTCCTTGCTCTTGCAGAAAACAAGCATAAGGAAGGGATTGCAGCGCTCAATGAGGGTTTGGAGGGCTTCTTCCTTATGGTCTTCATTCACTTTGATGCAGACCTGATGAATGGTCGATGCCGTCGCCTCCTTGGGATCGATGTCAATGAGGCGGGGATTCTTGGTAATCATCTTGCCCAGTTTTCTTACTTCTTCATCGAGGGTTGCCGAACACATCATGGTCTGATGGGGCTGGGGCATAAGGAACAGCAGGGTTTCGATATCGTCACCAAAGCCTTGACGCAGCATTTCGTCCACTTCGTCAAGAACGAGGTAGGTTACGCCGCCAAGGTTTGTGTTGCCCTTGCGCAGGTGATCCAAGAGGCGGCCCGGCGTTCCTACAAGGACGTTGGCCTTATTGTCCAGCTTCCGCCGTTCTTCGTCATAGTCCTTGCCCCCGCTTACGGCAAGGACGCGGACCGCTGTTTCCGCCGCAAGCTTTTTGATTTCGCCTGCTGTTTGCTGGGCCAGCTCCCTTGTGGGGGAAAGAATGAGGGCCTGCACGAAGTTTTTTTCTTCTGCGATTTTTGCAAACAGGGGAATGACAAAGGAGAGGGTTTTTCCCACCCCTGTTTGGGCGCGGCAAATGACGTCCCTGCCCTGCAAAAGGGCAGGAATGGCGCGCTCCTGTACAGGTGTCGGAATATCCTTTCCGGTCTGATGCAGCCGTTCAACAAGAGAAGGCGCAATCGCAAATTGAGCAAAACGATTTGGCATAGGGTTCTCTCCCTTCCTATTCATCAAACTTTCATGTTCTTCATTATATACTAAAAACCAAGAGGCAGGCAATGGAAGGTACCCTGCCATCCTTCTTTTTTCATTGCCAGGGGACGCTGCTTCCATCCTTTGACAACCCTTACATTCCCTTCTACAATAGGACCGAATGAAAAATGCGCGTTAATCCATCCATAAAAAGGAGTGACCGTTATGATCTCAAAAAAAATCGTTCTTTTAGGAGGTTTGAGTCTTCTTATAGGGACCGCCAGCGTGGCTGCTGCGAAGGAAGCTATGGCTTCCGAACAAATAACACCTGCAGTCCTTACCGCGCAAAAGCGTCCTGATACAAAAGTTCAGCGCTATGATCTTACTTTTATCCCTAAACCGGACCGCAAGGAGACACTCACCGTAAATGGCAAAGCCGTCCCCTTCTACGCCTATGAAAACCGTGTCTATGTCAGCCAGCCCAAGGCAGCTGAATCGGAGCGCCTGACCCTCTACATTCCTGCTGCCTATCTGGAAGGCGGCCGCATCAATGGGTACAGTGCTAAAACAGCCCCCATTTTCATGCCAAACGGGGTGGGCGGTTATATGCCCGGCGAAATTCAGGCTCCCAGTGAGACAAACCATGAAGGGACCGGTCCAAACGCTGTCCTTTATGCCCTATCCCGCGGGTATGTAGTTGCGGCCCCCGCCATACGGGGCCGCACTACCACCAATAGTGAAAACACGTATGTAGGAAAGGCGCCGGCGCTCATCGTAGACTACAAAGCCGCGGTCCGCTATTTGCGGCATAACCGGAACCGCCTGCCCGCGGGCAATACCCAGCGCATCATTGCAAACGGAACCAGCGCAGGCGGAGCGCTTTCTGCCCTATTGGGCGCAACGGGAAACAGCGACGCATATGAGCCTTATCTCAAAGAGATTGGTGCAGCCAAGGAACGGGATGATATTTTTGCGGCCAGCGTCTATTGCCCTATTACGGACCTATCCCATGCCGACATGGCCTACGAGTGGATCTTCAGTGGTGTCAACACCTACTTTCAGCAGCAGGGGTCCACTCGGGCGGTGCGCGGCGATTGGTCCCTTTATGCACCGCAGGAAAGCCTGACCGAGCACTCCATGACAGAAACGGAACAAGCTATTTCCAAAGAACTGAAGGCCGCCTATCCAGCCTATCTCAATACCCTGGAGCTTGAAACCAAAGAATTTGGAAAACTCCTGCTTGATGCAGAAGGAAACGGCTCTTTCAAAGACTATATCAAAGGTCTTTATATGGCGTCGGCACAAAAAGCACAGGACCAAGGCGTCGATGTGTCAAAAACGGATTGGATACAAATAAGCGATGGAAAAGTCGCTGATATGGATCTATCCCTTTATGCCCTTCTTGCAACGAGACTCAAAGCAGCTCCAGCCTTTGATAAGCTGGATAGTTCCACTCCGGAAAATGATGAATTTGGTACCTTGGACGGCACGCCGCGTCACTTCACCCGTTTTTCCATGGACCATCGCACAGACCTTCATTCCCTAGTACCGGATAAAGAAGCGCGCCTGATCAACCCCATCGCCTTCCTTCAGGAAAAGGAAGGCAAAGCGGCACCGCACTGGCGGATCCGTCATGGCAGCCTCGATCGGGACACCGTTCTTGCCATTCCTGCGGAACTTGCCTTACTGCTTCAAAAACGCGGCAAGGACGTCAATTTTGAAGTAGCTTGGGGAAAAGGTCATGCAGGAGATTATGATCTGCCTGAGCTATTTGATTGGCTGGATGGAATCTGCCGCTCGTAAATTCACGTATTCCTCAGTAAATGGAAATCATCCTATACATAAAGCACGGAAGAAAGTGGATAAACTCCCTTTCTTCCGTGCTTTTATAAGTAAAATCCTTGCCCCTCAGGAAACGATGGCCTGTCCATAGCATTTTTCCAGATAGCAACGACAGCAGCTATTGGAAAAGGTGGGCCGGAAAGAATCACTCTTTCCCGCCCACCTTTTTACAGCGGTATTTTCAACTTGCATCTGGCGCGCCCGCTATGCTGCGGCACACAGATGAACCTTACCGCATCCGTCCCGGATACTGTTTCAAACCTTCAGCAAGGATATGCATGGCCTTTTTAAGGTCTTCACAATTGAGGACATAGGCAATGCGGCATTCGTCACAGCCTCGGTCCGGAGAAGATACATAGAAACCATTTCCCGGCGTAATCATGACCGTTTCATTATCGATGGCAAAATCGGTGAGAAGCCATTGGGCAAACTTTTCGATGTTGTCAACGGGCAGTTTGACCATGACATAAAAAGCCCCTTTCGGTTCAGACGAAATAACGCCCGGCATAGCAGAGAGCGCTTCCTTCAGGGTATCGCGGCGGCGCGTATATTCATTACGCACATCTTCCCAATAAGAAGCCGGTGTCGTATAAAGACCCGCTGCTCCGGCCTGATCCAATTGGGAAACGGAAAGACGGGCCTGGCAGCATTTAAGGAGCTGGGCACTGAGCTCCTTGTTTTTGGTCATCACACAGCCAATACGAGCCCCGCACGCACTGTAGCGTTTAGAAACAGAATCAATCATGATAAGGTGCTCTGCCAGTTCCGGCATAGTTCCAAAGCTCTTATATTCACCATCATAGACAAATTCACGATAAACTTCATCGGCAATAAGGGCAAGGTCATGTTTGCGGACGATGCGGCTGATAAGCGCCATTTCCTGTTCCGTATAAATGACGCCCGTCGGGTTTCCTGGATTTGAAATCAAGATGGCCCGCGTCCGGGAATTGATGTGCTTTTCAATCTCGGCTTCACTGGGCAGGTGATACCCATCGTGTGCTGACGTGGGGACGCCGCTGATTTCAACATTATAGGCGCCGACAAAGCTCTTATAGTTGGCATAAAAAGGTTCAAACATAAGGATGTTGTCGCCAGGATCGCAAGTCGTCATGACAGCAAAGGCAATGGCTTCGCTGCCGCCATTGGTCACATAAATGTCATCCAGATTGTAGTCCATCCCCCAGTCATGGTAATACTTCTGGATGGCCTTGATCAAGCCTTCCTGTCCCTGGGACTTACCATATTCAAGCACGGCCGGATGGAACTTTTTCACAGCGTCAAAGAAGCTGTCCGGTGTTGCGATATCAGGCTGACCAATATTCAGATGGTAAATCTTGCGTCCTGCCTTCTCAGCGGCATTGGCCATTGGTGCTAGCTTACGAATGGGGGAAGTAGGGATATTTTTTGTGCGTTCAGAAATATACATGAGCCTTCTCCTTTACAATAAATCTCCAAATACAGAATGGCCGATGAACTCGCGAATGATGGAGTTGTTGGGAATGGGTTCATCATCAATCGGTTCAACGATACTCAGCATACTTTTCAGTTTGGATGCCACCGTATACTCAGCCTTATCTGGCCGGATCTGGTCCAATAAGGGGTAAGCATACTTCTTGAAGACTGCCAGTTCGTAGATAAGGGTCGTATTAAAGAGAATATCGGCTTCTTCACTGAAAGGAAAAATATATTTTTCCTCTCCGGCCCTCACCTTATGCCAATTTTGGATTGTCGTAATGGCATCGTGGGACCGGAAGAGCGAATCTCTCACCATCCGGCGCAAGAGACGCATATCCGTTGTGGGAATCCGGTTGTAGTCATCAAAGGAAAGGGGCGTCAGGGCACTGATGTAGATTTTCATCTTTTCCCGGCGCGCTACGGAGGACGAAACTGCTTCGTTGAGGCCATGGATTCCTTCTACGATGAGGACACCATCATCTCCCAGCTGTTCCTTTTGGTCCCGATAGCTCCGGGTCCCCGTGTGAAAACTGAAATGAGGAATGGTTACGGTTTTTCCTTGAAGAAGCTCGTGAAGCTGCTCATTGAAAAGGTCCGTGTCAAGAGCACCCAAGGATTCAAAATCATAACTCCCATCAGGAAGCCGCGGCGTATCCTTGCGTTCCTTGAAATAGTTATCCATGGAGATTGGAATAGGCCGCATGCCATTGACGCGCAGTTGAACGGCCAGACGCTGAGAAAAAGTTGTTTTTCCCGAAGATGATGGACCGGCAATGAGGACTAAACGGACCCCCCGTTCCTCACTGGCAATGGCATCAGCAATCTGGGCAATCTTCTTTTCATGCTGTGCTTCACAGGCAAGGATGATCTCCCGACTGTTTCCCCGTTTGATAAACTGGTTCAAGGCCGCAACCGTCGGGCAATGCAGACGCTGTCCCATCTTTTCGGAATCGGCATAGACCGCGGCCAATTTATCCCGACGGGCAAAGGGTTCAAGGCGGTCATAGTGCCCCCTTTTTCCATAACGCAGGAGGATTCCCGACCCCATTCGGACCAATTCGAATTCCTTGAGGTAACCCAAATGAGGCAAAAGGGGATTCACAAAATAGGCACTTACCCCGTCCAGTTCATAAATAGGGATTTCCACATCGTCCGGTAAGGCAGACAGAAGCGGCGCCTGGTCATAATAAAAGCGAGGTTTTACATAGGACCAAGCTTCCTGCTTTTTCTTGAAGGAAAGCGTGATGGGTGTCTTTTCCTGAATCATGGCTTTCATTTTGGCAGCCACATCAGCCAAGTCATAATCACTGAGGACAATCTTGTTCTTGATGTCGCAATAAAGTGCATTGCCAAACGTATTCTGCACTTCCAGCATAACTTGCGGCCGAGCTTGGTTCATGGCAGCAATAAGGACAAACAAAAAAGTGCTGATGTAAGTATTATAACTCTCTGCACTGTTCATATCAAGGAAACAAATTTTATCCCCTTCCTGAGGTACCATTTGCAGGGGAACCTCCCGTCCATTCAGGACTCCTAAGGCAATGGGGGTATCATACGTCGCCTGATAATCAGGAGCAATGTCCACTAAGGGTGTACCATCTTGATAGTTTCTATGTTTTCCATCGGGTCCAACGAGTTGCATCGAATCAGCTCCTTCCAAGGTTATCGTGTTAAGGGAAAAGGGGTGCTGCCCAAGCAACACCCCCTTGACTTCCTTATTCCCCAACGGCATCCATGGCATCCTTGATTTTCTTGGCCATACCATAGATTTTACTGAGCGGTGTACAGCAAAGTCCGACGCGGACACCGGCTGCAAGCGGCACACAGAAGATATTGTCTTCATGGAGCTTATTGCAGACTGCCTCCGAATCCTTTGCCGGAATGGACAGGAAGAAGCCGGAAATGTAAGGCATCATCTTGAGTCCGCATTCCTGGGCTTCCTTCGTGAAGACATCGCCCCGTTCCTGAATCATCTTATAATAATAGTTCCGTTCTTTCTGGATATCATCCAAAAGATTTTTGTCCTTGTAGATGGTGGCAAGCGTATCCATGGCACCGCGGTTGCAGTTGGACCAGGTGCTGCGGCTCGTAAACTTATTGACGTCCACGAATTCCTGGATCTGTTCCTTACTTGAGGAAACACCGATGAGGGCACCGCTGCGCTGTCCATACATGGAAAAGCTCTTGGAAAGGCTGTAGCAGATCAGGACAAAAATATTTTCCGGCAAATGGCTGAGCTTCTTGAAGATCTTGCGGACCTCTTCTCTTTCACCCGCATAGTCAATATAGGCTACATCAAGGGCAAGGACAGCCTTTTTATTGGTTCCCTTGATGGAATCTTCCAACATGTGAAGCACATTTTCAATATCCTCCGGCGTCAGGCTGAACCCCGTTGGATTATGGGCCGGCGTATTGATGATGGCAAGGACACGGTCCTGTTTCTTGAGAAGCTCCTGTACTTTTTCCCGAAGTCCTTCCAAGTTGAACCGGTGGTCTTCTGTCACCATGGGATAGGTGTCAAAATTGCGGTTCATATCGCGGCACATGGTCTTGTAAGGGCCCCAATACCAAGCGCTCGTAAGTACCGTATCACCAGGCATCGTGTAGTTCCAGATGCAGTGATGGACAGCACCGCTGCCGCCAGCGGTTGCAACCGCAGCCGTATAGCAGCCATCGGGACGGGACTGACCAAAGCAGGCTCCCTGGACAAGATCCAAAAACTCCGGCAGGCCTGTAATAGGTGCATATCTAAACAGTTCTGCATCGGACAAACTATGGTAGACTTTGGCAACCGTCGGCAAGACGACAAAATTGCCATCATTATCCAACATTACACCAATCGTGGAATTTGTAACCTTATCTGCGCCAATTTCCTTGATTCGATTTTGGGCCGCTTCGCTGGCACCAAAAATACGGTCCTTTGCTGACTTTCCTTGTGCATGCGGTGCTACACAGCTGATTGACATAGAATAAATCCTCCCCTCGATGCAGGCCTCTCCGTGCCCAATCATCTTACCTGGAACTCATTATATAACGAATATTTATAGGGCATAGCGCTCTATCGTTTATTATCTCATCATTTTTGATTTTGGTCAATTGTTAGGATAATGATTCTATATCGTTACAATTTTCGTTGCAAAGTAAACAATTTTGGTTTGAAATATCAACTTATTTCCTTTTTCGCTCCGTTTTAAGAGTGTTTCCTCCGCGTGCATTCCCTGCCCTTTTTGCTCAAAGAGTTCAGAAAAAATCAGAATCTCAAAATAGCTTCCTTCTAAAGAAAGTTCGACGGTCTGTGCCATGACGCCATTTTTTCCCTTTACGGAACCCGAACGAAGAAAAAGCAGGCGGCAGCCGCTTGCCTCCCCCCATTGGGTCAGTGCCTGAAGGATTTGGGAAGTAGAACGCTCGGGAGGGACCTCTTTTTCCAGAGCTGCGAGCTTACCATAAAGACGATTTTCCCTTTCTTCGTCATAATGACGATAAAAAAACAAGACCTCCTGATTCTCTTTACGAAGCTGCTGCAGAAATCCGTAACGAGGATAAAAGAATGCGCCTCCAACAAAAAGAGCTATGAGCAGGGTCATGCCAAAAAGCAGGAAGGTTCCAATAAGGCCTTTGGACATGCTTTGTTTCACAAAAAAGCGAGACTCAGTCTGTTCCATCATGGGGTCTTCCTTTCTGCCAATGGATCAGAACCGTAAAATCAAGGGCCTTTCCTGTCTTATCCTGGCTATCTTTGCCTTCCATATCTCCCAACGTCACTTTTTGGACCGCAGGCAAACGGGAAAGATCCTCTGTCCAGATAAACAGGGGCTTCCGGTTTCCTGTCTTTCCCCGGATTTCAAGGATGGAGCCTTTGGGTGAGCAACGTTCCTCCACGCTTTCAAGAACGCATTCACTAGGAAGGCTTGTGCCCAATTCCGTCAAAAGGGTGTGCCAAGACAGCGTCCTTTTTTCCGCGTCCAAAAGAAGTTCCGTCAAGGTATGGACTCTTTGTTCCGTCCTACGATGCTGAAACAGCTGTTCGCGCCAAAGGGAAATCGCCTGTTTTTGCTCGAGAAGCTGCGTTTTTTCATGGGTAAGGTACAAATGGCACGAAAAAAGAAGTACAGCTAAAACGCCTGTCATAGCGGCGAGGGCCTTTGTCAGAGGCTCCATAAAACGACGGGGAAGCCACCTTCCTTTATCACAGCCGGCTTGCAGGTCAAGATAATAAGGAGGCCTTCCTTTCTGTGCACCCCCTAGAAGGGGCACGAACCTCTGCCAGTCGTGTTTCCAGTGAGCCTGTTCAAAACGCTCTGCGGCCATGCCAAAACAGGAGATTGGAAAATTGTGCACGGCTAGGGAGGTCATTTCCGTAAGGGCGGAAAGAAAGGCATCTTCGGCTTCGTTTTCTCCCCATACAAAAAGATCCGTGAAGGAAAGATCCATGGCTTCATCCAAATAAGCTGTAAGATGCTTGACTTGGGATTTCCAGCGCCGGGCCTCTTCTTCTGGGGAAAGGCCAGCGGCCTTTTCCTTTTCATAATAAGGGCCATACCTTTTGTCAGAAGGCAAGGTATCCCAGGTTTCACTTGCTATGGGAAGGCCTTTTTCATAAGCAGTCAGGGTGCCGCCTGTCCCTTCCCGAGAAAGGACAAGGGCCGTCCCGCGTTCCGTTTCATAAAGAAGCCGCCCCAGGGACAGGGCCATCGGTTCAATTTTTACCAAACGGCAGGAAAGCATGGCTGCAAGGCATTCAAAGAATTCCAGTTCCACAAGGGGCGCCGCGGCGATGAGGGCGGATAGAGGCGCTCCCTTTTTTCCCTTGATTTCAAGGACGGGTCCAAAGGAACCTTCTTCATACGGGACGTACTGGAGGGCCTCCCATAATGCGGCATCCTTCCACTCCTTTTCCGGCAGTTCTGGAAGCTCCAGCTGGGAGAGAAAGCCATCCCCATGGGAAAGGACAACGGCAAGGGACTTCAAGGGAATCCCCTTGTGCTGACAGGTTTCCCGGATGAGCTCCGCCATGGCACACGGATCATCCCAGCGTTTTTCCCCAGATAATGGAGGTGGCAAAGCAGCCGCTGCATATCGCTGGATTTCATAGATTCCCCTCCTTCCCTTTTCGAACGCCGCAAGACAAAGGGTTTCCTTTTGAAGGAGGATGACCGTAATCTTTTGGGGATAGGAACGAAACAGATCAAGAAAGCGAAGCAAAATGGCATGCATGGGAACGTCTCCTGGCAACAGAGTTTGGTGAAAATGGATTAGAACAAAAAGAACCGGAAATAAAGACGGGCCGCATCAGGCCGCACGAAAAGAAAAAAAGCAGCCATGCACAAAAAAGGGGCAAAGGGCAGGGGATCCTGCCACTTACGGCGGCCCAGGATCATCATCAGGCAAGAAAAAGCAATGCCTAAGAATGAGGCAAGGAAAAGGGTCAGGAGACTGCGCTCCCCATCAAGAAAAAGGCCAAGGGAAAAAGCGAGGGTGACATCACCAAAACCCATGCGGCCACCGGATACGCCATAAATCATCCACAGGGGCAGCCCCAAAAACAAACTGCCCCCTACCATACGGAAGAAGGACGCACCGAAAAAAAGATAGAAAAGAGCCCCGCCAACCAAAAAGAGAAGGGAGGCATCATAGACAAATTTTTCCTTTCCATCCATAACCGAAATGAGAACAAGAAAGGAAAAGAGGTAAAAAGTAAGAAAAAGCAAGGGAGAAGGATCCGCTCCCCTTCCAAGGAGGGCAAAAGCTCCGCCCATTCCGACTTCCCACCATAAGAGATCCATTTTAAGCGGTGCTGCACAGTAGCGGCAGCGGCCGCGGAGGCGAAGATAGCTCCACAAAGGAATCAAGTCTAAGACGCCGAGACGATGCCCGCAGGCATCACAGTGGGAAGCTGGAAAAAAGAGGCTTTCCCCACGCGGAAGCCGGTCCGCACAAAGTGCGAGGAAGCTCCCTGTGCAAAGTCCTGCAAGAATATAAAAAAGGGTCAGAAACATGATGTCCTTCCTTCCTCAAGACTGAATGCTGGTCCGCAGCTGAATGGCTTCTCCTAGATGGGATTCGTCTATTTTTTCGGCTTCATCCAGGTCTGCAATGGTCCGGGCTACCTTGATGATCCGGTCGTGGCTTCTCGCACTGAGCCCCAGCGCCGTAAAATAGGCTTCCAGCATCTTTTCAGCCCCCTCTGTAAGGGGACAAAAAGCCTTCACTTCCCTGCGGCCCATACTGGCATTGCAGAACTTATGGGTTCCTTGGAGCCGTTCCTGCTGCCATGCCCGGGCGGCAACCACACGCTTTCTGATGGCGGCTGAGCTTTCTGTTGGGCGGCTTCCCTTCATTTCCTTGTATTGCAGGCGGGGCACGTGGATCTGGATGTCAATGCGGTCCAAGAGGGGGCCGCTGATTTTTTTCTGGTAACGCTGGATATCCCCGGGACGGCAAGTACACTGATGGATGCCATCCTCTTCTCCCCAGAAGCCGCAAGGGCAGGGATTCTGGGCTGCAACCAAAATGAAATCAGCAGGAAAAGTCAACGTTGCCTGAACGCGGCTGATGGTAACGATACGGTCTTCCAGGGGCTGCCGGAGAACCTCCAGGGAACTGCGGGTAAATTCCGGCAGTTCATCAAGAAAGAGCACTCCATGATGGCTCAAGGTCACTTCCCCTGGTTTGGGGATACTGCCGCCGCCTATAAGGGCGCTGTTTGAAACCGTATGATGAGGACTGCGAAAAGGCCGTTCCATGACGATGCCATGGCGATGACTGAGGAGACCGGCAATACTATAGATTTTTGTAACCTCAAGAGCTTCTTCCTCGGTCATAGGCGGCAGGATGGTCGGAAGACGCCGTGCCAGCATGGTCTTACCGGCGCCAGGCGCGCCCACCATAAGGATATTATGTCCGCCGGCGGCTGCAATTTCGAGGGCCCTTTTGGCTACGACCTGCCCTTGGACATCAGCAAAATCGACGGTTGTCGGAATTTCCTCTTCAGAAAACCGTATGCGTTTCCCTAACGGTAAAAGCGCCTCTTCCCCTTTGAGATGATGGACAATCTCACTTAAATTATGGGCCGTAAAGACATCGATGCCATCTACCAGTTCCCCTTCCTCCGCATTACCTGCAGGAATAAAGATACTTCCCCGTCCTTCGTCCCGTGCCCGTAAAATCATGGGCAGGATACCGCTCACTGGACGCAGGGACCCATCAAGGGCCAGTTCACCGACAAAGACAGGGGCATTATCTTTAGGCAGTTCCAATCTTGCCTGAGCAGCCAGGATGCCTATGGCAATGGGCAGATCGAGGCCGGAACCGTCTTTTTTTAGGTCGGCAGGGGCAAGGTTGACCGTAATATGCTGATTGGGAAACTTGCAGCTCGAATTCTTGATGGCGCTGCGGACACGCTCCCGGGACTCCTTGACGGCGGTATCCGCCAGTCCCACAATTTCAAAATTAAACTTTCCATTGGTCACATCAACCTCAACAACAATCATCTCGCCATTGATGCCGCAAGTCGTTTCTCCCCATGTCCGTGCGTACAATATAGTCACTCCTTCTTTGGGACCGGCTGCCTGAAAACATCCAGCGGATCCCGCCTTTGTTCCCGATTACAAATAGTTTTCCAAATGGTTGAGCTGAAAATGGCCAAAGAGCATCATGATTTCAATGACGTCATAGCGGATCCGGTCGCCGGGGCGTTTATGGTCCTGCAGATAATCATAGGCCGTCTCCCTAATATGAGAGGCTTTTCCCTCCGTAACGGCATCGCGAGGTCTGCCATAAATGTCAGTTCGACGGCTCTTGACTTCAACAAAAACAAGCAGATGCCCCTTGCGTGCTACAAGATCAAGTTCCCCATGACTGGAACTGTAGTTTTGGGCCTCAATGATATACCCTTGATGCCGAAGATAGGCCGCGGCTGCCCGCTCACCCCAGCGGCCAAAACGAGTCCGTTCGTGCATGGTTCTATTTGAGCTTCAGGAGTTTATCTTCGCTGATGGCAGGCGGCAGGGCGAGACGGCTGGCAAGTCCCGTGATGGGTTCATAGGTCCTTCGGTGCCACGGCGTTACACCCAAGGCTGCAAGGGCATCCAAATGAGCCTTCGCCCCATAGCCTTTGTTCGAAGAAAAACCATATCCCGGATAGGTCTGATTGAGTTCCACCATGATGCGGTCACGGGTCACCTTGGCAATGATGGAAGCAGCCGCAATCGCTGCACTGCGGGCATCACCATGAACAAGGTCCTTAACGGGAATACCGGGCAGGGAAAGCGGCATGGCATCGGTTAGTGCTGCATCCGGGGCTGTTGAAAGATGGGTCAGACACATCTGCATGGATTGTTTTGCCGCTTGATAGATATTAAGCGCATCAATTTCCCGCGGCCCAAGGATGCGAACCGTCACGGCAAGTGCCTGATGCAAGATTTCATCATAAAGTGTCTCTCGGCGTTTTTGGGGGACCTGCTTGGAATCGTTGAGTCCCGGCAGGTCAATTTCATGGGGCAGGATAACAGCAGCTGTCACCAACGGGCCTGCCAACGGCCCTCGCCCCGCCTCATCGGTTCCAGCGACATGGATAAACCCTTGTTCCCAGAGGGCCCGTTCCGGTTTCAACAGGGCGGAAAGACGCTCCTTTTCCGCAGCCATGCGGGCACATCTTTTATCATAGGATGCAAGGAGGCGCTGGACCCCTTTTCGTTCATCCCTGCGCCAGGCAGCAAGGTCTTCCCCAGCAGGCATATGGGAAAGGGCAGCTTTTATTTCAGCAATGGATTGCATTTCATCATCATCCTTTTCTTTCTGGTTGAGCGGCTCAAGGACCTTATGGGCGTCATTATATCATGAATCCTTGTCTATGTGGGCCCCTTTGGTCAAATGGGCATCCAGGCGTGCTAAATGTCCTTTTTTAAGGGATGAACGGTCCTAATTGAGTATTTTGTCAAAAAAGAAAAAATGATGATAGTACCAAAGAGACTGCTGCACAAAAAAAGTGCAGCAGTCTATGCTTACGGTTCTTCCAGGGTCATGGGTCCCAATTTTCCAAATTTAAAATCACGGAGAAAAAGATCGACAACCTTTAAACGGTTCACTTCCCCACCGCTCTTTAAGGCACCCCGTGCCCGGCCGATTTTATCAAGAAGTGATTCGGCCGTATCCATTTCCTCCACGGCAATGCCATAGGAGGCCCCCAGTTCCTGAGGATAACGTTTTTTGAGGCGCAGCAGCAAAATAGAAGCAGCCATTTCCCGATCAAAGATGTCTTCCTTGATGGCACCTGTCACAGCAAGGTTAAAGCCGGTTTCCACCTTTTCAAACTTTGGCCAAAGTACGCCAGGCGTATCAAGAAGTTCTAGGTTCTTTCCAATTTCCACCCACTGTGTATTGCGGGTCACGCCTGGACGATTCTGGGCCGCCGCCTTGTTTTTTCCCAAGATGCGGTTGATGAGCGTCGATTTTCCCACGTTAGGGATTCCCACAATCATGATTCTGATGGGATGGTTGCGTACACCTTTTTTCAACCATTTATCGATCACCGGCTGTCCGGCTTCCCGCATTGCCGTCAGGAGAGCTTTGACCCCCCGTCCTTTTTGGCAGTCAACTTCCAGGGCCTTGAGGCCCGCTTCCTTGAAATAGTTGAGCCAGGCCTTAGTAGCAAGGGGATCGGCCATATCCGTTTTATTAAGGGCTACAATCTTGGTTTTACTGCCAATGAGTCCTTTAAGGAGTGGGTTGGCACTTGCCCGGGGAATACGGGCATCAAGGAGCTCAACGACGACATCAACCATCTTAAGCTCGCTTTCCATCTGCCGTTTGGCCTTTGTCATATGACCGGGAAACCACTGGATCGTAAAGGCATAGCCCTCCAAAAGTTCTGGCATGGATTCCCCTCCTTACGGCAGGGCCTTAAATTCCGAGAAAGGCCAAAAGACAACACTGGCTTTTCCTTTTACTAGAGACAGATCGACAAAGCCCACATCGGCATAACGGCTGTCTTCGGAATTATTACGGTTATCGCCCATAACGAAAATAAAGCCCTTAGGGACCGTCACCTTTCCATAATTGGTATGAAAGGGCTCCTTGATATAGCTTTCATCAAGGGCTTCCCCATTGACGAAGGTCTTGCCATCCCGGATTTCAAGGGTATCTCCGCCAACAGCAATGACGCGCTTGATGAAATCACGCCGCGTATCACTGGGGTACTTGAAGACGACGATTTCCCCTCTCTGCGGTTCACGCAGGTAGTAAACCAGCTTATTGACAATCAGACGTTCTTCATTCTGCAGGGTAGGCCGCATGGACGGCCCGGAAACCATATAGGGCTCGACCAGAAAAGTTCGGATTCCCAAAGCCAGGACCACAGCGATAATAATGGAAAACAACCAGTCACTGGCGGTATCCTGCCAGGATTTCTTTTCTTTTTCTTCACTCATGGATCTCACCTGTTTCTAACATAATGCAGCAAAGCTTCTCAAGTATACAAAAAAAGGGGACTGCAGGACAGCCCCCTTTTCGTTTTCCAATTAGCGGCGCTCCTTGATGCGGGCAGCTTTACCCGTAAGTTTGCGCAGGTAGTACAGTTTGGCTCTCCGAACAATACCACGATGGGAAACAGTAATCTTTTCCAGACGCGGGGAATGTACGGGGAACGTTCTTTCTACACCAACACCGGATGCGATACGGCGAACGGTGAACATTTCACGGACACCTGAACCGTTGCGGGAGATGCAGACACCTTCAAATAACTGAACACGTTCACGGTTTCCTTCAACAACCTTGACGTATACTTTCAGGGTATCGCCGGGACGGAAGTCAGGAATGTCGGAACGCAGCTGTTCCTTTTCAATTGCTTCGATAACGTTCATTTACTAGTTCCTCCTCAGAATCCAAGACGTTCATGTCTAGCCACGTGCTAACAGCGGACCGCCCGTTAATGCATACGCTGTATTATACCATAAGGGATAACCCCATGCAAGAAGTTTTCCGCCCTGGGTATGTGTCAACATTTTCTCGGGAGACCCATATAAGATTGTGTTGCAGCTTAATT
>UPXT01000039.1 GCA_900538365.1 uncultured Acidaminococcus sp.
GAAAACGTCCTCATAAACTTTTTGTCTAGTGTCCTATTTGCTATTGCAATCAACCGAGAAAATGTTGACACATACTTGCTGTCTAAAAACGTGCATTCCCCTGGTCATATGTGATAGAATAAAGGGTAAAATAACTGCGCCAAGGCCCGCTTTTCCTGAGGGGAAAGAAAAAGGCCGCGTGAATGATAAAAAGGAGAGAACCATGTCCCTATTACCGATTGTAAAAGTTGGGGCTCCGATCCTTCGAGAGAAGGCGGAACCCGTTATCCGTTTTGATAAGAAATTGGAAAAGACACTGAAAGCCATGGCTGAATCCATGTATGCCAACAATGGCTGTGGCCTGGCTGCCCCCCAAATCGGCCTTTCCAAGCGTATGATTGTCATTGATGCCGGCGATGGGGCAGGCATCCGAGAGTTTGTAAATCCTATCCTTTCTGAATTCAAGGGCGAGGAAATCGATACGGAAGGCTGCCTTAGCGTGGATGATTATGAAGGGGAAGTCAAACGCGCGGCTGAAGTGACGGTCCAGTTCCAGGACCGCAAAGGCGGTCATTGGCGCCTCACGGCAAGCGGGCTCCTGGCTCGTGCCCTGCAGCATGAATGTGATCATTTGGATGGGATCCTCTTCATTGATCGGGCCTTGAGCCTGAGTCCCAAAAGGAAGGCGGAATAAATCGTGAAGCTTGTATTTATGGGAACCCCGGAATTTGCGGCCTCCAGTCTCCGGGCCTTGGTGAAACAGCAAAAACATGAGATCCTTGCTGTCGTGACCCAGCCGGACCGTCCCAAGGGACGGGGCCATAAGCTGATGATGAGCGCGGTCAAGGAATATGCCCTTAGCGTGAATCTGCCCGTCCTTCAACCGGAACGAGTGAAAGAGCCGGCCTTTATGGAAGAAATGAAGCGCTTATCCCCCGATTTGATCGTCGTAGCGGCTTTTGGTCAGTTCCTGCCCAAGGCCCTATTGGACTTGCCGCCTTTTGGCTGCATCAATGTCCATGCTTCCCTTCTGCCGGCCTACCGCGGTGCTGCACCTATCCACTATGCGATTTTAAAAGGTGAAAAAGAAGCCGGCGTGACCATTATGCAGATGGATACCGGGATGGATACAGGCGCCATGCTGGAAAAAGTTTCCGTGCCCATTGGGCCGGAAATGACGCAGGGCGAACTCCATGATGAACTAAAGGAAAAGGGTGCTGTCCTGCTTCTTCAGACCATCGATGACCTATCTGCAGGGACTGTGACTGCAGAACCTCAAGAAGAGGCCAAAGCAACGTACGCATCGCTGATTACGCGGGATATGGAACATCTTGACTGGACGCTTTCCGCAGACGCCCTTCACAATCAGGTGCGTGCTTTTAACCCTTGGCCTGGTACGTATACGATCCTGCCGGACGGCAAGCGGCTGAAGGTTTGGAAGAGCCGTGTCCTTCCCGGCTCAGATGCTAAAGCTCAGCCAGGACAGGTCCTGAAGGCCGACAGCAAGGGCTTTCACATTGCCTGCGGCATGGGCATCCTTGCCATCCTTGAATGTCAGCCTGAGGGCAAACGGATAATGGCGGCCCATTCGTTTGTAAATGGCCAGCAGGTTGCGGTTGGGGAGATCCTTTCGTAAGGAATGATGATTGTGAGTAGACCTAAGAAACGGCTTTTTATTGTGCTTATTTCCCTTGCTGCCCTTCTTATGGGCGGAGCAGCGTATGGTCTGTGGCGTATCATGGTTCCCGGTCTCGCCGCTTTACATCCTGTCCTGCCCTTGGTTGTGGGTCTTGCAGTTCTTTTGCTTGCTCTCAGCCTTTTTGTGGGGATTGGCGGGATTGTCCTGGCAATTCTGGGGTTTCCCACGATCCGGTTCTTTTATTTCTGGGCGTGGAATGTCATCAACCTGATTTACCCCATTGCCATTTTCCTTGGGGAGATGATGCATATTTCGAAGATGCGGATAGAGCAGTCTTTCATCGAAGTGAGCAATCATTTGGTTCGGCGCCAGCACATCAAAGTGCCCGCGGACCGTCTCATGATCCTCACGCCTCACTGCCTGCAGCTGGACACCTGCCCCTACAAGGTTACGCGGGACATTCATAACTGTCACCAATGCGGTCGCTGCGGCGTTGGTGACCTGCTTCATCTATCCCAGAAATACGGCGTTCACGTCTATATTGTAACCGGCGGGACCCTTGCCCGGCAGGCCGTAAAGAAAGTGCGCCCGAAGGCTATTCTAGCCGTAGCCTGTGAGCGTGACCTTACAAGCGGTATCCAGGATGTATTTCCCATGCCCGTCATTGGCGTCTTGAACCGGCGTCCCAATGGGCCCTGCTTCAATACCTGTGTAGATATTGATGCCATCGAAGAAGAAATCAAGACCTTTATCAGTGGAAAGGATAATGATCATGCATGATGCCCAAAATCCAAGGGAACTGGCCCTGCTTGTCCTTGATGAGATTTATGAACGCGGTGCCTATGCAAACCTTGCCCTTAATAAGGCCCTGCGGGGAAATGGGTTGTCTTCGCTCGACCGCAAACTGTGTACGGAACTTGTCTACGGAACGGTAAAAACAACGGGAACCCTTGATTGGTACCTGTGCAGGGTCATCAACCGTCCCTTTCGGAAAATGGCGCCCCGTCTGCGCACCATCCTCCGCATGGGGGCCTATCAGATTCTATATCTAGAACGTATCCCAGATTCGGCCGCTGTCAATGAGTGTGCCAATCTGGCCCGTTATTATGTGAATGAAAACAGTGTCAAGCTTGTGAATGGAGTCCTGCGCCAGCTGTCGCGGACCAAGGATACGTGGCAGTTTCCGCAGAAGGAAGAGGACGCGACACTGCGTCTAGCCCTTTCTTATTATCATCCTGAGTGGCTTGTGCGGCGCTGGAAGTTCCGCTTTGGTCTTCCCGAAGCGGAAGCTATGTGTGCTTATGACAATTTAGTTCCGCCCCTTTGCCTGCGCGTCAATACCCTTGCCATATCCAGAAAGACCCTTTTGGAACGGCTTCAGGCTGCTGGCTGTGAGGTGGAACCTTCTAAATGGTCGCCTGACGGAATCGTCTGCCGGCATTTATCCAGCCTTGAAACCCTCATGAAGGAATGGGGGCGCTTCCTTTACATCCAAGATGAAAGTTCCATGCTGGATGCAGATGTGCTTGCCCCTAAGCCGGGGGACTTGGTCCTTGATTTTTGTGCGGCCCCTGGCGGCAAAGCGACCCATCTGGCCCAAAAGATGGAAAACAAGGGGGAAATCATAGCCATGGATATCCATGACCATCGGCTTACCCTTATTGAAGAAAATGCCACTCGTCTTGGAATCACGAATATCCGAGCCCTGCTTCATGATGGGACAAAGCCCCTTCCTGGTTTTGAAAACCGGGCCGACGCGGTTCTTGTCGATGCTCCCTGTTCGGGTCTCGGCGTCCTTAACCGTCGGGCAGAAGCGCGCTGGACCAAAAAGGAGCGGACCCTCAGTCAGTTCCCGCCCCTCCAGAAAAAGATCCTTGCCCAGGCCGCGGCTTGTGTAAAGCCCGGAGGCAGGCTCCTTTACAGTACGTGCACTTTGGAACGGGATGAGAACAGCCGTGTCCGCACGGCTTT
The DNA here is from genome assembly GCA_900538365.1 of uncultured Acidaminococcus sp. Taxonomy (GTDB): domain Bacteria; phylum Bacillota; class Negativicutes; order Acidaminococcales; family Acidaminococcaceae; genus Acidaminococcus. The sequence goes on from UPXT01000039.1 coordinate 3,590, forward strand.
TCTGGAAAGTCATCCTGAATTTCGCGGTAAGGCCTTTCCGCATCCCTTGACGGGACAGAGTGTGGAAGAACTCCAGATCCTTCCTTGGCGGGATGGTATTGATGGGTTCTATCTGGCCCTGTTTGAGAAGGTGGAATGAAATGACAAAAAAAGAAATCATGGGCCTTACCCTTGAGCAGATGCAGGATGAATTTCTTGCTTTAGGACTCAAGAAGTTTCGGGCGGAGCAGGTTTTTCGCTGGATCTATGAAAAAGGGGCCACGACCTTTGAAGAAATGTCGAACCTTTCCAAGGATGACCGAGCCCTTCTTGCAAACACCTATACAATCCTTTCCGGCGCGGTAAAAGTTCTTCGCACATATGATTCTTCGGACGGCCTCACCCACAAAGTCCTTCTGGGTCTTTCTGACGGGGCGTCTGTCGAAACGGTCCTTATGCATCATGACTATGGGTACAGCGCATGCCTTTCCAGTCAAGTGGGCTGCGCCATGAACTGTGCCTTTTGCGCCAGCGGTCTCCATGGGTTCATGCGTAATCTCACGGCAGGGGAAATCCTTGCCCAGCTTTACTATTTTGATCATTTTCTCATCCCCAAGGGAGAGCGTGTCAGCCGTATTGTCATCATGGGAAGCGGAGAACCCATGCTGAACCTTGAAAATGTGCTGGCAGCGCTTGACTTGATGCACCATGACAAGGGACAATGCATCAGTTACCGCAATATGACCATTTCGACCTGCGGCATTGTGCCCGGCATTGAAGAAATGACGCGGCAGGGACGGACCATCAACCTTGCGATTTCCCTCCATGCGGCAACCGGCGCTTTGAGGGACCGCCTCATGCCTATCAATGGGAAGTATCCTTTCCCTGAGGTGATTGATGCAGCCAGCCGTTATGAAAAGATGAATGGCCGTCAGGTCATGTATGAATATATCCTCCTTGCGGGCATCAATGACCGTGAGGAAGACGCTCGGGCCCTTGCAGAGGCCCTTTCAAGCAAGGAATGTGTTGTCAACCTCATTCCTGCCAACCCCGTCCCGGAAAAAGGGTTCAGACGCCCAGAAGATCGGGATGTGGACCGCTTTTTCCAGTACCTCAAGAAGCGTCATATCAATGTGACTGTCCGGAAGGAAATGGGTAAGGATATCAATGCCGCCTGTGGACAGCTCCGGGCCAGCCAGCTGAAGGAGGAACAAGCATGATTGCAGTCAGCCGGACCAATCGCGGTCTTGTGCGTCATAACAATGAGGACAGTGTCCTTGTCCGGGAACCGGACCTTTTTGCCATTGCCGATGGCATGGGTGGGGCCGACGCCGGGGAAGTGGCAAGTTATGAGGCTGTCCATCTTTTGGAAAGCCTCGATCTTTCCCAGGTGGATCGTTCAAACATCCTTTCCTCTTTGGAAACGGCAATCACCAGGATCAATAAAAAAATCTTCGATCTTGCAAGTGAGAAAAAGGCACTTTCTGGCATGGGGACCACCTTGACAGCCCTCTACCTGCCGAACCGGGAAACGGCTTATGTTGCCCATGTAGGAGACAGCCGGATCTATCTTTATGGAGAGGGGCTGCTCCGGCAGGTCACGAGCGACCACAGCTATGTGGCAGAACTCCTGCGCCATAAGAAAATTACGGCTGAAGAGGCACGGACCTCTTCCCAGAAGCACGTCATCACCCGGGCAGTGGGGGTGGAGCCAACCGTGGCTGTCGATGCCTTTGAAATCCTCTTGGGCAGTGCCCAGAAGCTGCTCCTGTGTTCCGATGGACTCACCAATATGATTTCCGAGGCCGAAATTGAACGGATCATGGGAGACCGGAATCTTGACCGGCTGGCTGATGGCCTTATGAATGGGGCCATGACGGCCGGCGGTGACGATAATATTTCCTTTATCATCATTGATCTGGAGGCTGCGGAATGGAAGAAAGAATAACCCTCAATCATCGTTATGAAATCATCGATAAAGTGGGCGGCGGCGGCATGGCCGAAGTGTTCCATGGATATGATACGGTTCTTCATCGTGACGTGGGCATCAAGATCCTGCGGGACCAGTTCATCCAGGATAAGGACTTTGTCGCTCGTTTCCGGCAGGAAGCCTGCAATGCAGCCGGTCTTTCCCACCCCAATATCGTCAATATCTATGATTTTGGCAGTGAACACGACATCAACTACATTGTTATGGAATATGTCGTAGGCAGGACACTCAAAGAAGTCATTACCGACAGTGGAGCCCTTGATGACCAAACAGCTGTCAAATATGCCATTGGCATCGCATCAGCCCTGAAGCAGGCCCATGACCATGCCATTGTTCATTGTGACGTCAAGAGCCAGAACATCCTCATTGATACCAAAGGTATCGCCAAGATTACTGACTTTGGGATTGCCCGTGCCTTTGGGCAGCCTTCAGAGTCCGAAGAAAGGGGCGTTATTGGTTCCGTTTATTATCTATCGCCGGAACAGGCCGCTGGAAAACCGGTAACGGCCCAGTCGGATCTTTATTCCCTCGGCGTTGTCCTTTTTGAGATGCTTACGGGGCAGCTTCCCTATGACGGGGACACCCCGGCTGAAGTGGCGCGTCAGCACCTGACTTCACCGACGCCCTCGGCCCGTCGCTATGACCCGGAAATCCCCTATGACCTAGACGCCATTGTGACCAAGGCCCTTGCCAAAAATCCCCTGCTTCGCTATAAGACGGATGACGATTTCCTGAGCGACCTTCGCCGCGTGGAGACCCGTCTGCGAAAGGCAGAAATGTCCACAGAAGAATCACTTTCCCCTCACCATAAAGGGGTGAGTGACGAAACCATCATTATCCACAGCGAGGAAATGGGAGACGGCCTTTTGCGCAAAACGCCGCTGCGGGATGACGGTCCAGACAGCGGAGCCGCTGCAGCTGAAAAAGAGCCGCCCAAGAAGAACAAAACCAAGAAGATGCTGGGCCTATTCATTGGTGCCATCCTTCTGCTGTCGGCCCTTATTTATGGCATTGTAGGATACTCCAGCGGGGATATTGCTGTGCCGGATGTCAAGGGAAAGACCCTTGTGGAGGCGGAAGCCATCCTCAAGGACAACAACCTTGATTTTACCTTGAAGGAAGAGTTTGATGCCAAGGTGCCAACCGGAACGGTCATCAAACAGAGCCCTGGTGCCGGAAGCCATGTCAAAGCTGGCCGTAAAATCCAGCTGACGGTCAGCAAGGGGGCTGAACCGGGTGTGGTTCCAGACCTAAAAGGCAAGAATCTGGCAGAGGCAACCGAAATGCTCCATGCAGCAAAACTTGCCGTTGGAAAAGTGACCGTTCAATACAAGGAGGGCGCCGCTCAAGGAGCCGTGCTCAGTCAGGATATCGAAGCCGGTAAGAAAGTGGCTGCTGGAACCAAAGTGGACCTAGTGGTCAACATCTCCAAAGGTCAGAGCGTGGTGCCGGACCTTAAGGGATTGACCCTTCCAGATGCCCGGGAACGGCTTTCTTCCATGGGGCTTATGGTAGGCAGTGTCACGACCAAGGAAGACAACGCCCCTAAAGGCACCGTCATAGGGGCCGAACCGGAATTTGGCAAGGTCCTTTCTGAAGGCAGTGTGGTTACCCTCATTGTTTCAGGCGGCAAAAAGGAAGAAAAGAAACAGAAGGAATCCAGTGAGAGTCCTTCCCAAGCTGCTAAGACTTATACCGTTTCCTTTACGGTTCCTGGCAGCGGCAGTGCTAAGCAGGTGAAAATCGTGGCCAGTGATGCCACAAGTTCCCGCGTTCTTTATTCGGGCTCCGCAGCGCCAGGAACCCACCTTAGGGAAACTGTAACGTTGGGACAAGATGCCAGTGTCCAGTTCTATGTCAATGGCGCGTTAGTGGAGGATCGTTCCCTTTGAGTGAGATTACAGGCAGAGTCATCAAGACCTATAACGGCTATTATTACGTCCTGGGGCGTGACGGTGTCACTTACACCGCGAAGGTTCGGGGTCGACTCAAAAAAAATCGCTTCCTTCTTGCTGCAGGGGACTGGGTGACCTTGGAGACAAGGGGAGAAGAAGGCATGATAGAAACCATCCTGCCGCGCAGGAACCTCCTTCAGCGTCCCTTGGTTGCAAACTTGGATTGGCTTTTTGCTGTCTTTGCCGCCAAGGATCCTGATCCTAGTTTCCTTCTCATTGATAAGCTTTTGGCCCTTGCTGAAGCCTATGACATTCCTGCTGCCCTTGTCATCAATAAGTGTGATCTGGCAGCGGAAGGCTTCCTGGCAGCGATACGATCTATCTATGAACCATTGGGCTATCCTGTCTATTTCGTCGAAGCCCGAAAGGGCAAAGGCCTTGATCCCCTTCGAGCAAAGATGACCGGTCTCACATCGGCTTTCGGCGGGCCTTCCGGGGCAGGAAAGTCAACCCTCCTCAACCATTTGGACCCGTCTTTGAGACTTGAAACGGGCGCGGTCAGTGAAAAGATTGGCCGCGGCCGCCACACAACGCGTTTTGCTCAGCTCCTTCCTTTTGAAGGGGGTTTCATTGTCGATACGCCGGGTTTTGGCAATATTGATCTGCGGGAGTTGGAATTGCCTTCCGTCGAAGCTGGTTTCCGCGAATTGGCTCCTTACGCAGGGCAGTGCCGCTTTACGGGCTGCACCCACACCCATGAACCGGATTGTGCTGTCAAAGCAGCACTCCAGGAAGGAAAGATTGCCCAAAGCCGGTATGATTCCAGTATCATGATCCGTCAGGAATTGGCGGAACAAAAGAAAAGAGGTAAAAAACGATGACCCTTGTAGCACCTTCCATCCTATCGTCTGATTTTTCTTGTCTTGCCGACGAAACGGCCCGTATCAAGGCGGCCGGTGCCGATTGGGTCCATATTGATGTCATGGATGGACACTTTGTTCCCAACCTGACCTTTGGCGCGCCCGTGGTAAAATGCCTGCGTAAGAAGACCGACATGTTCTTTGACTGCCATCTCATGGTGGAGCAGCCGGAAAATTATGTGGACGCTTTTGCAGCTGCCGGCGCTGACATGATTGTCATCCATGCTGAAGCAACGAAACACCTTCACCGCGTTCTGGAAGCCATCCATGGCAAGGGCATCAAGGCTGGTGTCGCCCTCAATCCGGCTTCTCCTCTGTGCCTTGTGGAAGAGGTCCTCCCTTATGCGGATATGGTTCTTATTATGTCCGTAAATCCTGGTTTTGGGGGACAGAAGTTCATTGAAACGAGCATCGATAAGATTCGCCGCTTGAAAGAACGCATCAACCAAGGTGGGTATAAGACCCTGATTGAAGTGGATGGGGGAATCAATAAGGAAACCGGTAAGGCTGTGCGGGAGGCGGGGGCGGATGTCCTTGTTGCCGGGTCCTATGTTTTTGGCTCCCCTGACATGAAAAAGGCCGTTAGGTATCTGCGCTGATCATGAATCGACACGAATTTTGGTCCTGCCATAAAAGGAAGGTCAAGTATACGCTTGGGATTATCTTTGCTGTCATCATAGGGCTTTTTGCCGTGGCCTACGCCTTGAGTCTCCAGGCAGCCGCTATCTTCAATTTCATTGCCGCCCGTCAGCATTTCCTGGAAGGCACCATCACCGTAGGGCGACTTACGGCAACCCCTTTGGGTCATGTTCACTTTGAGGATCTTGTCTGGACCTTGGATGAAAACGGTACGAAAGTAACGGTCCCTGATGGTCATTTCCATGTAAAACCCTTGGACCTGATCATGCGCCGTCCTTCGACATCGACGATCACGAATGTAGAACTGAACGGAGCCAGTATTGAACTTTCCTTTGACAATAAGATGCATATCCGCGGTTTCCAAATGGTGGAACCGAAGAAGGAAAAAAAAGAAAAGGGAAAAAAGAAGCCGATTTTTGATGTCAAAGTAAAGAATCTTGATGTGGATCTTATCCTTAATCATTGTAGGGTTACCGCTTATTATAAGGACCGGGTCCATACCTTCAAGGACGTCAATGCAACCATCCATTATGACAGCAAGGACCGCATCGATATTGACTTTTCAACGGGAGAATTGGGCGGAACCCTGGAAGGGGGCGGTGTCGATATTCAAGGTACGGTGGATTTGAAACCTGCCATATCGACCTATGACCTCAATCTTGGCATCCGTGAACTCAATCCGTCGAGCCTGGGAACCGGTCTCAATATCCATGAAACCGTCACGGCCAGTGCAGCCGTCACAGGAAAATTACCGGAGCCCATCATTATCGGTCAGCTGTATATGAAGAACCTGAACTTGCCTGGCCTTAAATTTACCAACGTAAGAGGCGATTTTAAGTACAAAGACGGTTATATCGGGGCCCAAAACGTGACGGCTGATGTTTTTGGAGGCACCTGTGATGCTTCGGGTGGTTTTAATATTGATACCAAGGCCTATGATGTCTATGTCAAGGGCCATGACCTTCATAGCGAAGATGCCGCCGGGGTTCCCTTCTTCAGGACCTTGGTCCAGCTGGATCTGACCATGAGCTGCAACGGTGACAATCGGTCCACGTTGACCTATGGAACCTTCACTTCAGGCAAGGGAATCTATGCCCTTGTAAAGTTTGATTCCATCAGCGGCGCTTTTTCCAATCAATATAAGCGGCTGAAATTTGATGATGTGACCATTAAATCCGTATCCGGAGATATTGTGGCTCCCCAGTTTGAGCTTGTCGATGGGAAGCTTCACATGGGCAGTCTCTACTATGTATCAGAAAATGGAACACGCACCAAGATCAGCTTGTTTTCCTGATGGGAACGGGGGACCGAAGACACATTGCCTCTCCGGCCCCTTTTCTTGCGACAGGACTTGTGTTATAATAAGGGAGCAATTTCATAGGAATTGTCTTTGGGGCAGGGTGAGATTCCCAACCGGCGGTACAGTCCGCGAGCCTTCGGGCATGAATTGGTGAGATTCCAATACCGACAGTAGAGTCTGGATGAAAAAAGACAGTGTAGCCACAGAACCGTAAAGGCCGTGCTATCTCCCCGAGGAGAAGGCATGGCCTTTTTTAAGGAAGGTGAACAAATTTGACCGATGAGGAATATATGCAGATGGCCCTGGATCTTGCCGAAAAGGCCCGCGGAGCTACCAGCCCCAATCCGCTCGTCGGATGTGTCATCGTAAGTCCTGATGGACAAGTGGTGGGAAAGGGGTATCATCACAAGGCCGGTGAACCCCATGCCGAGATCAATGCCATGCGCGACGCAGGCGGGAAGACTGCAGGCGCTACGGCTTATGTGACCTTGGAGCCCTGTTCCCACTACGGCAGGACGGGTCCCTGCTGTGAGGCCTTGATCAAGGCCGGTATCAAAAAAGTAGTTGCCGCTGCCACAGACCCCAATCCCCGTGTATCAGGACGCGGCTTTCGACGCCTTGAAGAAGCTGGTGTCAAGGTTGTAAGCGGTGTCCTTGCAGACAAAGCTTACAGACAAAACGAGGTCTTCATGCATTATATGAAGACAGGCCGTCCGTTTGTGGCCTTGAAGTACGCCATGACCCTTGATGGCAAGATTGCCACGGCTTCCGGCGATTCCAAGTGGATTACAGGGGGCACGGCAAGAACGTATGCGCATCGCCTGCGCAGCTGGTATGATGCCATCCTAGTGGGCCGTGAAACCGTGGCACAGGATGATCCGGCCCTTACGGTACGTCTCGTGGAAGGAAAAAGTCCCCTGCGTATCATCCTTGATAGCAAGGCATCCCTTCCTTTGGAACGTAAGGTCTTCACGGACGGAGCGGCAGACACGCTTCTTGTTGTTACACCGCAGGCCCCTCAAGAAAAGGTCAGGGCCTTTGCTGCCTTGCCGGGTGTTTCGGTCCTTACGGCTGCGGAGAGGGACGGTCATGTGGATCTTTCTGACCTTATGCAGCTGCTTGCCCAGAAAGATGTGACCAGCCTCCTTGTCGAAGGCGGCAGCAAGGTTCATGGAGCTTTTTTTGATGCAGGCCTGGCAGAGAGAGTCTATGCTTTCATTGCACCGAGCCTCATTGGTGGAGATAAAAGCCGTCCTGCCATTGGCGGTAAAGGCGCAAGTACGATGGAGCAGAAAATGACGCTTCAGGAAGTGACCGCTTTGCCCCTTGGATCTGATCTTTTGGTTACGGGCCTTACCCGTGAGGGGGTGTGACAGATGTTTACCGGTCTGATTGCTGAAATGGGCTGTGTGGAGGTCCTTCGGCGGGAAGGCAGTTCTTATCGTCTGACCATTGAAGCAGAAAAAATTCCCCCGACCCTTTTTGTTGGAGAAAGCGTATGCTGCAATGGGGCCTGCCTGACGGTAACCCATTTTGATGCCCACCGTTTTACTGTAGATGTTATGCCCGAAACGGTTCGCCATACGACCATTGGTTTGTTAAAAAAAGGCGATCCCATCAATCTTGAACAGACCCTGAAACTGGGAGCCGGCCTTGATGGACACTTGGTCCTTGGCCACGTGGACGGAGTCGGCACCATTTCCCGCATCGTGCCTGAAGGTATTGCCAAGGTGACAACCATAACGGCACCTAAGGAGCTTTTGCATTATATGGTGAAAAAAGGCTCCATTGCTATTGACGGCATCAGTCTTACCCTGACGGATGTGACGGAAACTGCCTTTTCTGTGTCCTTGATCCCTTTGACCGTTAAGGATACGACCTTAGGGAAAAAGAAGATTGGCGACGCCGTGAACCTGGAAACAGACATCCTCGGGAAATATGTGGAAAAACTCATCAATCATAAATCAAATGGGGGTCTTACAAAGGCATCCCTTCTTGAAAATGGATTCCTCTAAGGAGATGAAAAATATGGAAAAAGAATATCAATTTGGGACCATCGAACAAGCCATTGCCGACATCAAAGCCGGTAAAATGGTTCTTGTGACCGATGATCCGGACCGTGAAAATGAAGGTGACCTGATCATGGCTGCTGACTTTGTGACGCCGGAAGCTATCAACTTCATGGCAACCCACGCCAAGGGCCTCATCTGTGCTCCCTGTGACGGGGAAATCCTGGACCGCCTCCAACTGGAACCCATGGTGGCCAATAACACGGATAATCACGAAACGGCCTTTACGGTTTCCATTGATCATGTCGATACCACAACGGGAATTTCGGCTGCAGAACGGGCCTATACCATCAAGAAATTAACCGATCCCAAGGCGCTGCCGGCAGACTTCCGCCGCCCTGGCCACGTCTTCCCCTTGCGCAGTGTCGTCGGCGGCGTCATGCGCCGTACGGGGCACACGGAAACCACGACGGACCTGTGCCGCCTTGCCGGTCTTACCCCAGCCGGGATCTGCTGCGAAATCATGAGTGAAGACGGGACCATGGCCCGTACCCCGGAACTGGCCCGTTTTGCTGAAAAATTTGGCCTTACGTTCATTACGGTGGCTGATCTGGTAGCTTATCGCAAAAAGAATGAAAAGATGGTCCACCGGATTGCAGATGTGGCCCTGCCTAGTAAGTACGGCAATTTCCGGGCCATTGGCTACGAAAACGATTTGGATGATTTGTGTCATGTTGCTGTGATCAAGGGCGATGTGGCCGGCAAAAAGAACGTTCTCGTCCGTGTCCACTCCGAATGTCTTACGGGGGATGCCTTGGGCTCCATGCGCTGTGACTGCGGAGACCAGTTGGGTACGGCTCTGCGCATGATTGAAAAAGAAGGCTGCGGTGTCGTTCTTTATATGCGCCAGGAAGGCCGAGGTATCGGGCTTGCCAATAAACTCCGGGCCTATGCCTTGCAGGATCAGGGACTTGATACGGTTGATGCCAATGTAAAACTGGGTTTCAAACCGGATCAGCGCGACTATGGTATCGGTGCACAGATCCTTTCCGACCTGGGCCTTACGAGTATCCGTCTCATGACGAATAACCCCGCCAAACGGGCTGGTCTTTCCGGTTATGGCATTACCATTACGGAAACGGTACCAATTATCATGGAAGATAATTGTTACAATCATAAATATATGGTTACTAAGCAGGTTCGTATGGGCCATGTGCTTCATGAAAAAGATGTGGAGGTAGAATAGAAATGAATATTGTAGAAGGAAAACTGCTGGCTCAAGGCCTCAAATTTGGGATTGTTGTCGCTCGTTTCAACGAATTCATTACGAATAAGCTCCTTTCTGGGGCAGAAGATACCCTTGTCCGTCATGGGGCCCGTGAGGAAGACATTACGGTTGCCTGGGTGCCCGGTGCTTTTGAGATTCCCCTGGTCGCAAAGAAAATGGCCCAAAGCGGTAAATATGATGGAATCATCTGCCTTGGTGCTGTTATTCGCGGTGCAACGAGCCACTATGACTATGTCTGCAATGAAGTTTCCAAAGGGATTGCCCTTGTCAATATGGAAACGGGTGTTCCCTGTGGATTTGGCGTCCTGACTACGGAAAATATCGAACAAGCCGTTGAACGGGCTGGCACTAAAGCAGGCAACAAAGGCTCTGATACGGCCGCATCCATGATTGAAATGATCAATCTCATGAGGCAGCTCTAAAATGACCCAGGAAGATGTCCTGATCCGGGCAACTGTCGGGGACGCCCGGGTCTATGCTGTGACGACAACCCACCTGACACAATACATGAATGAAATCCACGGTCTGAGTCCCGTTGCTGCAGCGGCTTTGGGCCGTACGGCAGCTGGCGCACTGCTGCTTGCAGCCACAATGAAGGACGGTGAAGGCGTGACCATCCGCTTCAAGGGCAATGGTCCCTTAGGTGAGGTCATGGCCGATGCCACAAATTATACGGTCCGCGGCTTTGTGGAACACCCCGAAGTCATGCTGCCCCTTAAAAAGGGCAAACTTGATGTCGGCGGCGGTGTCGGTCATGAAGGTGTCGTCATTGTGACGCGCTGCCCAGAAAAAGGCATGCCCTTCAACGGCTATGCCCTCTTAAAGAGCGGTGAGATTGCCGAAGACCTGACAAAGTATCTTTATGATTCGGAACAGACTCCTTCTGTCGTGGCTTTGGGTGTCCTTGTCGATAAGGATGGTTCCATTGCTGTTTCGGGCGGCTATTTTGTTCAGCCCCTTCCCGGCGCAAGCGATGAGTTCCTTGAAACTCTTGAAAATAACTGCATGACCTTGCCATATGTGACGGAACTGCTCCGTTCCGGCCACAGTCCAGAAGATATGATTCGGCTTATCGGAAAAGGCATGGCGGTGGAGATCCTTGACTGCCATCCTGTTTCCTTCCACTGCAGCTGCAGCCGAGAGAAGGTCGCCCATATGCTGGAAGGACTGCCGGAAGCAGAGTTTTCTTCCATGTTGGATGATCCCCAGACCGAGGTACGCTGTCATTACTGCGGTAAGAAATATCTCTTTACGCCGGAAGAGCTGAAAGCCCTTCCCCGGAAACAGGCAAAACTTGACGACGCAAACTAATGTTTGTATAATAGGATGTGTAATTACTGACAAGGAGATGAGGGAATGAGCATGGAAACGGAAAAGGGCAAGGCCCTTGACGCAGCAGTCAAACAAATTGAAAAAGACTTCGGCAAAGGCTCCATCATGAAATTGGGGGCAGCCAGTGCCAAGATGAATATTGAAACCATTCCAACCGGAGCATTGTCCCTTGATATTGCCCTTGGTGTAGGCGGGATTCCCCGGGGCCGTATTATTGAAATCTATGGACCGGAGTCTTCTGGTAAGACGACAGTCGCCCTTCATATGATTGCTGAGGCGCAGAAACGGGGAGGCTATGCTGCCTTCATCGATGCTGAACATGCCCTTGATCCGGAATATGCCCGCCATCTCGGTGTAGACATCGACAATCTCTTGATTTCCCAACCTGATACGGGTGAACAAGCCCTTGAAATTTGTGATGCCCTGGTCCGCAGCGGAGCCATCGACATCATTGTCATCGACTCCGTTGCTGCCCTTGTCCCGAAAGCGGAAATAGAAGGCGATATGGGCGATTCCCACGTTGGTCTTCAAGCTCGTCTCATGAGCCAGGCCCTGCGCAAACTGACGGGAATCATTTCCAAGAGCCGTACAGCAACGGTCTTTATCAACCAGATTCGTGAAAAAGTGGGTGTCATGTTCGGGAATCCGGAAACAACGACGGGCGGCCGTGCCCTGAAGTTCTACTCGACGGTCCGTATGGATGTAAGGCGTATTGAGAGCCTCAAGAGCGGCAACGACATCATTGGCAACCGGACCCGTGTCAAAGTCGTCAAGAACAAGGTGGCACCTCCTTTCAAGCAGGCTGAATTCGATATCATGTATGGAGAAGGAATTTCCCACGAAGGATGCCTCGTTGATTTAGGGGTACTGTATAACATTGTTGGCAAGAGCGGTGCTTGGTATTCCTACGGAGATGAACGTATTGGTCAGGGCCGTGAAAACACGAAGGAATTCCTTAAGAACCACCCGGAAATGGCTTTTGAGATTGAAAATCGTATCCGCGAAGCTGCCGGACTGACAGCCCTTGAAGCAGCCCCGCAAACGGAAGAAATCCTAAAACCGGAGGGGGATCCGGACAGTGTGGGCTAAGCCCAAGAAAATGCTCCTCACCTACGTCGACGCCTATAATTTTGCCTTGGACCGACTTGCCATGCGGGACCATAGTTCCCTTGAACTGCGGGATAAACTCGCGGAAAGAGGCTGCGTCAAAGAGCTTCAGGATAGGGTCCTTGCGGCCCTTAGGGAGCATCATTTTGTTGACGATATCCGCTGTGCTGGGTATGTCGTTGATGCCTGGCGCAGGAAAGGCGTCTATGGTCGGAACTACCTTCGGCTCATGCTTGAAAAGCGGCAGATCCCGGCATCTGTCATGAAAGATATACTGGAGGGGATTTCCGAGGAGGAAGAACGGGAGCGGGCAGAGGATTTTGCGCGAAAAGAAGTTCCCAAGCTTCTAAAAAAGTATCAATCAGAGCCTCGCAAAGGCAAGGCGGCCCTTTCGAGAAAGCTTGCCAGCCGTGGCTTTACAGGGGCCTGTCTTTATGCAGCACTTGCTGTTTATGAAGGGATGGAAGAGGAAATCCCGAAAGAATATGAGGAAGGATCCTTATAAAGAGGGATCCTTCCTTTTTCAGCTGAAAGAAGGAAAAGGGGCCAAAGACGCCATTTGATTGACACTCCCTGGAAAATACTATAAAATATTCCTATCCATATTATTGGGTCAAGAGGTAACCTCAGGGTTGCCTTCTTTGTTTGTGTCTTAAAAATGTGAGGAAAATTCTCTAAAAAGGAGGTGTACAATCATAGATCCCATTACTGTATTTATCGTAATTGCTGCCTGTGTCCTCGGCGCTGGTGCCGGTTATTTTGGACGTAAGAACATTGCGGAAACCAAAATCGGCAAAGCTGAAGAACAGGCACGCCAAATCGTTGCAGAAGCAGAAAAAGCCGGCGATGCTAAAAAGAAGGAACTTCTTGTTGAAGCTAAGGAAGAAATCCACCGCATGCGTTCCGATATGGAACGGGAAAACAAGGAGCGCCGGGCAGAATTGGCCAAGAGCGAACGTCGTCTCGTCCAGAAGGAAGAAAACGTCGACCGCAAGATGGATGCCTATGAGAAAAAGGAAGAAAAACTCCTGGAACAAAGCAACCGTCTGCGCGAATCCCAGGAACGTGTCGACGCCCTTTATACCAAACAGGTAGGAGAGCTCGAACGGATTTCGGGACTGACCAGTGATGAAGCCAAAAAGGAACTGCTTGACAGTGTCCAAGAAGAAGTCAAGCACGATAAGGCCAAACTCATCAAGGATATGGAACAGGAAGCTCGCGATACGGCTGAGACCAAGGCTCGGGAAATTATTTCCCTTGCTATCCAGCGTTGTGCTGCCGATCAGGTTGCTGAAACGACGGTCACTGTTGTTCCTCTCCCCAATGATGAGATGAAGGGCCGGATCATTGGCCGCGAAGGCCGCAATATCCGTACGTTGGAAACTCTCACCGGGATTGATCTCATCATCGATGATACGCCGGAAGCGGTTATCATTTCCGGATTCGATCCTGTTCGCCGTGAAGTGGCGCGTGTGGCCCTCGAAAAACTCATCAATGATGGTCGTATCCATCCGGCCCGCATTGAGGAAATGGTGGAAAAAGCCCAGAAGGAACTGGATCAGAAGATCAAGGAAGCTGGGGAACAGGCCACCTTTGAGACGGGTGTTCATGGCCTTCATCCAGAACTGATCAAGCTCTTGGGCCGCATGAAGTATCGTACGAGCTACGGTCAAAATGCCCTCAAACATTCAACGGAAGTGGCGCATCTGGCTGGCCTCATGGCTGCTGAATTGGGCGTTGACGTCAATTCAGCCAAACGGGCTGGCTTACTCCACGACATTGGCAAGGCTGTTGACCACGAAGTGGAAGGTTCCCATGTCGATCTTGGTGCAGAAGTAGCCAAACGTTACCATGAATCGGATATTGTCATCAATACCATCATGAGCCATCATGGCGACGTGGAACCGAGTTCTGTCCAAGCCGTTCTTGTCTCGGCTGCGGATGCGATTTCCGCCGCCCGTCCGGGTGCCCGTCGAGAAACGCTGGAAACTTACCTCAAGCGTCTGACGCGTCTTGAAGAAATCGCTGAATCCTTCGATGGCGTAGAAAAATGCTATGCTGTTCAAGCCGGACGTGAAATCCGTATCATGGTCAAACCGGACAAGGTTGATGATGATGCCTCTGTCATCCTCGCTCACGATGTGGCAAAACGCATCGAAGAGGATATGGAATATCCCGGCCAGATCAAAGTGGTCATCGTTCGCGAGACCCGGGCCGTCGATTATGCCAAATAACGAAAAAGAAGCCTGCACACTTTGTGAGTGCGGGCTTTTTTGATGTGACGGCAGAAATACGGCAAAAATATTTTTTAATAAAGGTCGTTGATGGCTCGAACGGCAGCTCTATTGATATCTTCGGTATAGTTAACATAGATTCGGGAAACCGTTTCGACCGAATCACCTAAAATATGAGCGACAAGGTTGATGTCTCCGGTCTTAGACAAGAGCAGCGTCGCAAAAGCTTCATGGCGCCGAACGGGAAATGCGAGAACGTATCATCAGTACCCTTGATTGGCAGTTGAAGCTTAACAAGGGCATCAAGAAGACAGCGGAAGCGCTTTATGATGGGTATCACCATGGAAGTGTTACCTATATGCAGGAACTGCCGAAGTATACCGATGATCTTGTGAACTGGGTGAGGCGCAGTAGGGATAATCTTTCCGATGGGGAAAAGAAAGCATTGCTGAAGGCCATCCGAAAAGTAAGGGGACAGGCCGATGGATTAAGACCCGACACAACCGCCTACAATCACTTTAGAACGTCTTTATATGAGCTCCTCGAAAAAGTAGACGGGGGAAACAAAAAATCCATTGAGAGAGCCATCCAGACGGCTGTAGAGGAAAAAAGCCGGTACGTTGCTGAACGAATTGCCCGGACGGAAGCGGCCAGGGCCCGTTACGACGCGTTCACAGCCCGCTACGGAGAAGATGAAGACGTGGTGGCCTACCAGTGGAAGCTGGGAAGCAGGCATCCGGCGGAAGACATTTGTGATATGTACGCCCATGCGGACCTGTACGGCCTGGGGAAGGGCGTTTTCCCCAAGGACGCCGCTCCGGCAAGTCCCGCCCATCCCCACTGCCTGTGCCACTATGCACCGGTGTACCAGAGTGAGCTGGAAGGAAAGAAACGGTCCGATGATGTGGAAGCTGGCGGCAATGCCTGGCTGAAGAAAGAGTCTCTCAGCGTCCAGGAGAAAATCCTAGGCGTCAAAGGGCGGGAGGAATGGAAGGCCGGCAAGGCTGGCTGGATGAAGAAGGTAAGGAATTTTAACACTCAAGCTGGCGAATACTGTGGGATAAAAAGCCGTTTACATAGATTTATGAATAAAATAATGGGGAGATCGTCCAGCCCTATAGTATTAGAGGATTTGCCAAAAATAAAGGAAAATCTCAGTGTAGAAGAAAACGCTTTGAAAACCAATCCCAATTATTATTCCGACAAGAAAGGCGCGGAATACTATAGGGTCAACTGCCAAAAGTGTGTTCCTGCTTTTGAATTGCGCATGCGTGGCTATGATGTTCAAGCGAAATGGTTTGATAAATCAAATTCCAACAGTAATGAAAAATGGTTGGTGGAACATCCATTTAGCGCATTTTTACGTGCGAACATAAAAACAATTTTTTCAGGCGTAAGTGCTTATGGTGAGCTTTCCGATGCATTACAAGGATACGGGGCAGGCGCACGCATTGAAATTGCCATACTAAATGAGGAGACACTTAAAGGGCACGTTATTGTAGGATGTAATGAATACAATAAAATTAAGTTTTTGGATGTTCAAACAGGAAAATCGTTTTCATTCGAAGGATTAAATGATAATATAAACATAAAGTATGCGAGAATTGACATATTGAAGATTGATACAGAAATCCTATCTGATATTTGCGACTGGAGATAAAATCATGATTACTTTGGCAGAAGCGATAAAAATTGCGGAAAAATATATTGGGGTTAAGGTTTATCAGTACGCAGAATCCGATGATAGTTACGTATTTTCCGTTGCTAAGCCTGGTGAAATATTATATGGCCCTCGTCCATATATAGTTTCCAAAAAAAATGGTGCAATCAGAATAGACCTAAGTGGTGTTTTTGCTCCATGGCCATACGGGAAATGGCTGCCCATAGAAGGAAGAAATAATGAATAATTTTAAACTGATTTTTCGAATCTTAAAATATATTGAGGCTTGCATGGAGTATGAATCTTTCGATGATGACAATTTCACGGCTTCGCATTTCGGTGTTAGTAAAGCCCTATTCCTGAATATCCTTCGGACCCTCTTAGAAGCAGGATATATCAGCGGAATCAAAATTGTAACTGATAAGTGC
>UPXT01000040.1 GCA_900538365.1 uncultured Acidaminococcus sp.
GGACTCGAACCAACGCATGCGGGAGTCAAAGTCCCGTGCCTTACCGACTTGGCTATGCCCCAATAAGCACAAAAAAAGTGGGGTGGCTAGTGAGGATCGAACTCACGCGTGCCGGAGCCACAATCCGGTGTGTTAACCGCTTCACCATAGCCACCATGTCGTACTTATCAGCGACTTTGTCATTTTACCACATCTTATAGGGTGTGTCAACAAAATTGTGCAAGGAAAATGCGGTTCCCGTGCGTACTTTATTCAAGATACGTCAATAATTTTCTTGCAATCGCTTCCGCGAGCATCGGTGGTACGGCATTTCCTACCTGCTGGTATTGTGAATCCTTCGTTCCATAGAAACGAAATGAATCCGGGAAACTTTGCAATCTAGCAGCTTCACGAATAGAAACTGCCCTATCAAGTACAGGATGAATCCACATAGATTTTCTTACGTTAACGACCGTTCCCGATGGCTCAGAATAGTTAAGTCTGCAATAAACAGTGTTTTGTGTCCTAGAGGCAGACGTGTACGTATTTTCTTTCAATGAATCCTCCAAGTCATGGAAATTCTGGCCTTGATGTAGAGCTTTAAATCGTTCCAGAGCATTTTTTCTTGTTACTGGAATGATATGATTATAGATGTGTCCATCCCCATTACGAAGTGACTTCAGATTTGCTACAGCCTTTAATGCATCAGGACTTATTTGCTTCCCGTTATTGTCATTATCTTCTTCCACAGAACTATAAGGCCAAATATTCTCTAAGTCTGCAATTGCATCATAAACAGTATAGTGTGGGATGAGTTCTAATGGTTGTGGCAATTCAACTGCTTCTGAGATTTCTTTTCGCACACCCATGATAATAAATCTTTTTCGTCGTTGCGGAACGCCGAAATCATATGCCGACAAAATTCCCTGATTAATTGCATACCCGTTACGATTATCGCCTAAAATTCTAGTCAGATAGTCATAGACAGCACAAGAACGAACTTCTGCTACAACTTCACCATCGCCAAGTGTGAAATTGGCTTCGATATGATTCGAATAAATTTCTTTCGCATGTAGAAGCATTTTTTGAATAGCAATTGGTTCGCTTAGGTTGTTTATTATTCGTTCTAAATCTAGATTCCCGTAACTATACAATAACTCTTTGAACAATGCTTCATTTTTTGACCGGATGTAAGCGTTCTCTGCTATACGCCTATTAGAAATCAAATTTTTTAAGCGATTGAAATGTTTCTCAAACGCATCCCGCAGTTTTTTCTCATTTTTTCTATTTTTATATAAGATGTTGATTTCTTGATATAACTTTTCATCCCACAAATTTGCTGCAATGGACTCCTCAAAGTTCAAAATTGACAGAACATCAGGAAAATACCACTGCTTTTTAAGCAGATGAATTTTCGAATCCTTAACGGGGATTTGATAATCTAAAATCAAATCCTTTTCCTCTTTTTCGACATAAAATCTATGAACTTCAGATTTTAACATGCCGACATTTTCCATAACAAAAGCCTTAGGATGTAATTGTAGAATACTTCGAACATATTCCTTTACCAGCTTGTTATTTAAATTGATTGCCTGATTATGTTGCCTATTTGCGTTGCTAAAGCCTTGACATGGAGGCCCACCAATGACAACATCAATAGAGCCATACCTATTTTTCATCTCATTGAAATCAACATCTTTAATGTCTTCATAAATATCCGCATTTCTTATGTTGTTTTTATAAGTAGTTTGCGCGGCCTTGTTTTTTTCTACAGCAGCTTTGATTTCAAATTTATTTGTTTGTAGAAAACCTAAGCTTAAGCCTCCCGCACCTGCAAATAGATCAACAACCTTAAATTTATTCATTTCATCCCATTCTTTACAATTCATTTTTTTCAAACCTAGATTGTAATAAAGTCCAACATTCCTCTTTCTTACACCATTGAGAAATATTAACTCCCTTTATGGTAGGATTCTCAAAATGTGTCCAAACCTTATATGCTAACTCTTCAATTATATTCGCAAGTTCAGGAGTAATATTCTGTATTTCCCAAATTTTTTTACTATCAAAAAGGTCCGAATAATATTTTCCAATTAATGCAACTACGTAATTATTAATTTGCGCTTTATAACCGCCAAAATTTTGGGAAGCTACAATTTTATCGCATTCCTTAAATAAAATTACTTTAGAAATCAGATCTTTAAAAGATTCCGGCGACGGTTCAGGAATTGTACCTTTTTTTATCATGCCAGAAAACGTAACAAAGTTACTTTCAAGGCCTTTGCTTACATAATGAGGATACCCCATAAAATCCATCAGACACTTTGCTGCCACAGTTTTAGAAATACATCTACTACTAGGAATTCTTTCTTTAAAGGCCCTTTTAGTCCTTACTGTTGGCTGTCTATTGATTTCAGTCAAATACTGACCTCTTGCCCTCTCATAGAACCATTGTTCCGTCGGTTTTCCTTTTTCCGTTGGAATATAAGTTCGTCGAGAAATTCTCTCCATCTCAATATGATAATCATCATTTGCATTAAAGTCAGACATGTTGATTTTGTTTTGACTGTTCGCATACTTGGAAATATTAGCTGCAATTTCGGATGCCTTATCCTGAGATTTGATAACTGATAATTTTAATTGAACACTTACTTTATCGAGAGGATGCTTGTTTTGAAATGCATTATAAATAGAAGCTGTAGTTTGTCCGCCATTAACAATCTGCCAGCCCGTAATTTCTTTGATACTAACAACCTGATTATTCGAATCAAATGACTCTAGCTCTACAGAATCTGCAATTGTCGAAATTCCATTATTATACGCCATAAACATTTCAGGCTCTTTCGCAAGTGTATTTTTAATTCCCCGATTGACTTTTCCTCGAGCTTGTAGATATGACCGCACATTTTTTTGAATTAAATCCTGTCCTTCATCGCTATAAATCCGAGCAAGTAGCTCCCCAGGAATAATTCCTACATAGCAGTCATATGTTGGATTACTTCCTTCTGCCTTAATCATCTGCAAAGACTTACCATATTTATTTTTTAGTCTAATAATCAAAGGCTTGTAATCCGAATTATCCTCCATAATGACGTGATAAAGTCGTTCAAAATCATACACATCGAACTTTACCGTAATTTTTTTCACCTTCACGTCATCCGGCACATATTGTCTAGCGATATTATTGGTTAGTAGAATTATATTTATAGACTCTACGTTATCTTCTACTTCTTTTATCGCATTATAGGCAATATATCCATCACTGGTTGGCTCGATGCTATTAAAATAGTCATCATTCTTAACGCATTTTTTCAAAAAATTAAGTCCTCGTTTTAAATATTTATCAATATCTTTTTTAACAAGATTACTTGGTGTCGCACTTGTGTTAGGATCAGTCACCAGCAAGGTAAGGCTATGAAAATATTCGCTATATGTATAACCATCAATCCGGATATTTAAAGAGTCTTTTTTGTAATCGACTAATGTCATATCTGCAAGGACCGCTATATCCTTTTCTCCTAAATAAGACAAAAATACTCTTTTAAAGGATTCATTAAAAGTAGATCCTTCATTATCCTTCATATCTTGTTTTACTTCTTCATTAAATTCACCATAATAAGATAAAATTTCTTTATCCATGACTACCCTCTCAGAATATCCATCATTATTGAACTTTTAACTTCAAATGGTTCACATAAAGAAATCGACAAATCATATTCAAGATTGCTGATTCCATTAGGAAGCATCTTCTTTACAATGCTCGGAAAACCGTCTTTTACAATAAAAGTTTGTTCTTGTCTAATATGAAAAGATTCTTGATAATAATCCTCTGCTGCATCAAAATACCCAAAGTCATTAAGAATTTTATTGAATCGATTGGTATTTGCTACATCATTTTTTAGCATTTTACGAATTTCAGCTATCAAACTCGGTAAAGTTGCTTCTCCTTCAGTTTGACTTTTCCGCAAAGCATAAAACCTGAGGAATAAGCATCCCTTTACTTCCGAACTATCTAGCTGGTATTCACTATTAATATGGGCTAAATAAGGGGCTTGCTTGATGGTTGTCTTGACTTCTACAGCATGACTATTTAAATAAAAATCATGGGTTTCCTTGTTGGTTCCCACCCAATGAGTTATCGCATCATTCTCAACATTTATAATCAAATCTTTTACGAAAAGTAGTTCACCAAAAAGACCTTGTACTGCACTGTTACTTAAAATAGGAGTCTTTCGGAACTTGAAGAAATCCTCCCACCGCTTCAAGCACCCCAGCAGAGCTGAGAGGTAATCTGTAACTTTTAATTGGAATAGATTCCGTCGTATATCTTCAATAACAACTTCAAAAATATATGAATCAGTTTCAATCGTCTGCTGAAGTTTTATATAATGTTGCTCAGGTTCTGAATACTGCGGTAGAGATACAACTTCAATTGAAAGTCCTTTCCAAGAAATATGTGGCAACCCCTTTATCTTGGAAATAGGAACTGCAATTCCACGCATTCGTTCCCCGATTGTAACAAAATAGATAATGCTCCCGCCATTGTCTAGTATCACTTTTCTATAGATATTATTGCAAGGGTCATATTTTTTTATCTTTAGTTCTTCAAAAATATCTCTGTAAATTTCTGCAGTTTTACTCATATACTTCCTGCTCCATTGCAACCTCATTTAATTTATATGACCGTAATACACCTACTTCTCCACGGTCTGGGAATACAACCGCGAATCCATATGCCGGTGTTCCATCTTTAATTTCAATACCGTTTTCGACTTGTTCCAACGGGTAAAGGATAAGGAATCCGTGAGAAAAGTTTCGAAGTTGTCGTCTCACTTCACGATTAATGACGCGATTATCCCCTATAGAATTCTTTTTGAGTTTGTCCCGTAAGGTTTTAGCCCGAACAATCTCCTCTTGTGTATAATCGAGTTCCTCATCGTTTTGGGAAACAAGAACATGAAAGTCCCTTGTATCCGGATGAAACGTATTCTTATTAAGGCTCACTTTGCGTTTGATACCATGTACTTTAATAGGACCATACTTTGAATTGGTTGCGATTACCGATGTTGCCTCTCCACTCGTTAGATACAGACATACAGTCCAATCGATTAACCCATCGTAGTTAAGCATTTCTGAAATATAATCAGCAATCAATCTACTGCTTACCTTAACAGCCTGCTTTGAAGTCCTAAACCTCCTAAAAAAATCTTCTACGCACTTTCCAGGGACACCTGTCCATAATATATTTTTTCCTTTGGGGAAGGAATGCGGATCACGTTTTGGATCATATGCATGATCCTTTTTCAATAAATATGGGTCCAAAGAAGATAAGAAGTCATCAATAGTCCTATAATTCTCTTCCAAAGTCTCGGGTAATGCATCTATCAAACGTGTTTGAGCCAACGTATAACTAAAATCCGATTTATATTCTTCCCCTGTTCTCACTTTATTTCTTGCAGAGATTAATATATTAGGATTGGTTGCCACTTTTAGGCCAAAAGTCTCAGGAGTACATTGCAACGTATTCATATCATCAAATTGTTCTGCAAGATTTGTCGTAGAAAAAGATACTTCTTGGAATAAATTGTATAGCTCCCGTGTGGTAAATAGGCGACACAAGTCGATATAACCACGTCTATAACCGAACCATCTCCCCATTTGCATTAAGGTATCCATGGCTGAGGCCGTTCTTGTAAAATAGCTAACTGTTAATCCTTCCAATGTTAAACCTCGTGAGAGTTTGTCCCCGCCAATGGCAATAAGATTAAATGGCTCATCTATTCGATTGTTGTACATCAAGCCTTCTTTTTTTTGCCCATTTATTTCCAAAACGCTGATTTCATTATTCTGAGCAATTCTCACAATTTCATTCCAGGCATCTTGAAAAGGAATTTTTGAACAACCTTCCATGTACTTATTGTATGCATGATTGGAAATCATTTGATTATATGTTGGGAGAAAATCATTTTCATAAAGATCTTGAATCTCTTTTTTGATTTCCGGATCTCCGTAACAAATGTAAGTAAATACATTATCCTTTAATTGTTTGAGTTTAGACTTAAGTGTCCGATGTTGTTTAACATAACGAATTACATGAACAAGCATTGTATTCGGTTTGTTTCTTTGTCCGCGCAAATTTCTTATAGCTATCGAAAGAAGAAAACTCTTAAATGCGATTTTCAAAGATTCGGGTATTTCCCCGACAATAGCGTCTTTCTTGGCACCAATAGGTAAAATTTCATCTGAATCACTAATAGTACGGACAAGGGGCATTCCCTCTGGCAGTGACCCTTCTTCGTTGTCGGTGTCCTCTAAACCAAAAAGTTCCTGTGCTCCAATGTACAGAGAGGGACGTGGTGCTTTTGCGATAAAATCTTTAGGGAATAAGTCCTGCCCGTACTCACTATTCTTACTGTGAGGTGGAATGAAAATATTAGCAAAAGGTGTGGCAGTATATCCAACATAAGATTTGCATTCAAAAAGATTCAATAAATTTCTGATTTCTCCATTTATTGTTGAAGGATCGCTATCTTCTCCATCTTTCTTAGTGTTAATAGAAGCCTGATCTGCTTCATCATCAATAATCAGAGCTGGATATTTGGCGGGCACCAACTTTTTCCCATCTACGTCTTTTGCTATTGGATTTTTGATAAGAGACTTAATGATATTACGCAAAACGGAAACTTGTTTCTTAGTCACAATGATAAACGGTGGCCGGAAGGAGCCGTTCAACATACTACGGTTAAAATCCCCTTTTATATCATTGCTTGTCAATGATTGGAGAAATTCTTCATTAGAGTTTTCACGGTAAGATTTCAAAACTTCCTCATCAATACGTGATTGAGTTTGACTACGAAGACTATTATGCATACCAGTCAAAACAATGATAATTTTGTACCCAGCAGAATACGCCTTATTAATTAAGCCAATATAGTGTGCTGTCTTACCGGACTGAACATCCCCATACACCAATCCACGTCGCTCAATAGGCTGGTTGAGAGTCGGATTAGCAATAGCATTCATCACTTTATCGGTTGAATTGTCCAAATCTTTAATGGAAATTGTGCTCCAGCCGGGTTTGGCCATTAGTCGATCATAATATCTAATCCAATAGCCTAACTTATTATTATTTTTTACTCGAAAGGCACTCCACCATTTCTCCTGTTTGACCTCTTCTGTGGTAATAATTGGGTCAGGGCTCCCAACTTGACTCACTTCCATATAGATAATTTTTCTCACCAAATCCAAGTCTATATTTTTATTATACTTAAATAATTCCAGTGATATCTCCACTGCTGATTTGATGGGTTCATTATCTTCCTGTATTAATTGCCTACATCTTTCTATCGCACCCATAATAAAGTATCTATCAGAAGATTCAAAACCACTTAAATCATTTATCATATATCTCGCCTACTCTCTTTTCAAGATCCGGAATATCGTAAAATTGAGGCATCATTTTTACTGTCTCTATACTTTCATCCACCATAAATCCCTGTTCTTTAAAGACTTTCACGAAAGTATCCAAATCAGCAAGATTTTTTGGTTCCTGTGCTGAATCCAATTTTTTCTTTGCTGAGCTCATCGTGTCAGCCAAACCCGATTTCATATGGGGAGCAAAATTTTCAATCAAAGCCAAGTAAGTCTTAAGTTCCTTATTACCCTCTTGATTAAGTTGAGACTGTAATCTACGCAACAAAGGATGCTTCTTATTAATTCTAAACATATAATTCCCATTGATTTTTGTTTGTTCCCATACATAATCAAGAGTAGGAGAAGAAGGCGCACTTGTATAAGCGCCACGTGAGTTAAAGACTTTCGTAGAACGTTGCACACAGTCCTGAACAGCTCGTTCTACTCGATCACGCAAATATGATGGAATAGCAGCGTGGGATTTCTTTATATCAATTTTCCAATCAACGTCGGCATCTGAAGAAATATCAATTCTAATACGAGCAAGATTATATGCCGGTTCCTTTCGAACTATATCAAACCAATCACCATAAATAATAAGTCTACGGTTTCGATACAAATAAATACCCTGATGTCTGGACCATTTTTTAAAACCTGCTGCTCTATCATATTCTTCAGGACTTTTAAATTTTGTTTTATGAGGCAAAACATAAGGCTGTATATAAGTATGATAAGGGTCCCACAGTTCATCAATAGCAAGTTCCTGAGTAGCCGGATTATCCGTTACAAAGGGATTCCACGCCTTAACAAGAGTTTCATTAATAAATATTTTGAGTCCATCTTCCTGAATGAAGCAATGAAATACGAGGCCTAAATGATTCTCAACATTCCTTATTGCTTTAAAAAAGTCCTTTTTGGCCTTCTCAGGATTATTCTTGTTTATTGCAATATTATCCAAATAACTTATGATAACGGCTGTACCATGATTAGAAAATTCACTAATATAAGAATCATATTGTCCTTTTTCATCAACAATAAGATTCCATCCTAACTCATCTACCTTATCCAAGTCCCAAGAAGCATTACTTACAGTTCCATCTTTTGCAGTCACGACTGTAACTTTGCGTCCAAGAGAAAATGCCGCTGTCTTCATTCCCATTCCAAACCGTCCCAAATCATCTTCTGATCGAGTTTGATTAGGATCCGCTGAACCAATCTTCATATTTTCATACAGCTCTTTTTCTTCCATTCCGAATCCATCATCAACGATTGATATGGTTTGTTTATCCCAGTCAAATTTTATTTTTATGGTTTTGGCTTGTGCAGAAATTGAATTATCAAGAATATCTGCAATCGCAGTTTCCTCTGTATATCCTACTGATCGCAAAGACTGAAGCAGCAAGCCAGCGCTTGGAATTGACTCAATTTGCACCGTTAGCCCCTCCTAAAAAATAAAAATCATATAACTATATGGGTCTCATTAAGTCTAATAATATCATGAATCATAAATTATTACGACTAGCAAAACGAACGAAGAGAGACTCGAACAAATTTGCACGAGTCTCCCTTCGTTCGTTGTTGAAAATTAAAGACAAAAGTTCAGTCCACGCCAGCAAGGGTCCGATGGGCAAGGCCAACGGCCATTTCATTGAGATTCAGGACACCAACGCTCATGAAGATGGCGACGCAGACATGCTCTCCATAGCGGGCAATGCCTACCTTGCCGCCAACGTTGAAGCCCGATGCTTTGGCAATGACCTGACTTAGGGCTTCATGGGCAGCGCCTGCCACCGTGCCCGCGCCGACATGGCTATCAGTGACGATATGCTGCCGTTCGGCTGCCACCATGGCGCGTTCCACAATCTTGGTCACACTTGGCAAAAATTCACCGCCAAAATTAACGGCAGCTGTACGGAATCCTTCCTTGGCGTAATTTGCTTTCAAGCGGTCCTCATCTTCCCTTGTTTCCGACATGGCCATGCGCAGGGCCGCTCTTCCAACATCAATGCTGAAAATTTCCTTTTCCATTATTTTGCTCCATTCCTACTTCGATTCATCAATAGGACCGATCACCCATAAGGGGGTGATGGACCCGTTTCAATGTCAGTTTCTTGGCAATCTCCACGGCTTCCTTGAGATGCACATCAGTTTTGAAATCCTTGTCCTCAAAAATGCACATAGGGTCGTCTACGCCAATCTCACTGCCCGGCATATATAGATATTGGTCATTATCTGGATCACCGAGGATGTATCCAGCTCTCAGTTCTTCTGCAATGATTACGGACACAGCGAGGCCTCCTTTGCTTTTTCTGTCCTATATACTGCATTTATTGTAACAGGTGCCGTCCATTCATGCAATGGATTTGAGCTGTGCATTCCCTACAATCATCCCTTGATTCAAGAAACGACAAAAAACCGTTGCACCTTTTGGCACAACGGATTTTTGTATTACACCAAATCGTCAAAGTCAAAAGCGGCGGCTTTCGTGTAGTTCGTAACTTTTGCTTCAAAAAAGTCCGTTTTCGTTCCATTGAGATTGGAGAAGCTTTCAATCCATTCCATGGGATTTTGACTGATTTCCGGATAAAGGGGCGCAAGCCCAATGGCTTCAAGGCGGATGTTGGCTAAATACTTGATGTACTTTTCGATAAGGCCGTTATTGAGTCCCAAAATCTTATCATCCGTAATATACTGCCCCCATTTGATTTCATTTTCCGCACCCTGACGGATCATGTCAGCAATATGGGCATCCTGCTCCTGTGTAAAAAGATCGGGCCGTTCATGACGCAGTTCGCGGAGAATATTTTGGAAGAGGATCAGGTGCGTCACTTCGTCGCGGTTGATGTATTTGAAGATGGTGCTCGTTGCGGTCATTTTCCCCTGGCGGGCCAAGGTATAAAAGAAACTAAAGCCTGAGTAGAAATAAATGCCTTCAAGGATATAGTTTGCCACGATGGTATGAAGGAAATTGCCTTCGCTCGGATCATCGCTGAATCGCTGGTAGGCATCGGCAATGAACCGATTCCGTTCCAAAAGGGTCGAATCCGTGCGCCATTCATCATAAATCTTATCCCGCGTAATGGGGTTTGTCACCGTATCAAGGATATAAGAATAGCTCTGCGCGTGGATTTCCTCCTGGAAAGCCTGAATGTTCAGGAGGGAGGCTGCTTCCGGTGCCGTAATATAACGGCTTATGTTTGGCAGGTTTTCGCTCTGGACGCTGTCGAGGAAGTTCAGGAAAGAAATGATCTTATCGAAGGCACGGCGCTCGCTGTCCGTAAGGTATGGGAACTGCTTGATATCTTCGTTTAAGGAAATTTCTTCGGGAATCCAGAAATTATTGAGCATGGTCCGGTAAAGTGTATTGGCCCAGTCATATTTGATTCGGTTCCATTCGCGCAGGTTTGTCGTATTGCCGCCAATCATGGCCTGGGTTCCGCGCTGCCCATGTTCATTAAAAATGAGTTTCTTTTTCATCTCGCACTCCTTCTCACACGGTCAGGATGAGCAGCTCGTGCATTCATCCATTTCAAGGGACTGATTCCGCACATAGTAAATGGTCTTGATACCCTGTTTGTAGGCTTCGATATAAAGGTTCAGGATCTCCGAAGCCTTCATGCGGGGCGTGATATAAAGATTAAAGGATTGGGCCTGATCGATGTGGCGCTGACGGGCCGCATTGGCACGAATGGACCACTGCTGGTCAATGGTATGAGCTTCCTTATAAAGCCAGAAAGTCTTCGGATCAAGGTCCGGTGCCGTTTTCGGTGTAAAGGACCCTTGTTTTTCCTCAATGAAGAATTTCTTGAAAATGGGATCGATGCCAGCCGTTGTATTGGCAATGTTGCTCGTCGAACCGGTTGGTGCCACAGCAAGGAGATAGCCATTGCGCATACCGTACTTGTGGACATCGGCGGCAAGGCGCTGCCATTTTTCACTGGTGTAGCCGCGGCGGGTAAAGTAGGTACCTGTATCCCATTCAGAACCTTTGAAGGCAGGGTAAGCCCCTTTTTCTTTGGAAAGCTCCATGGACGCCTTGATGGCATAGTAGGCAATCTTTTCGAACAGGGCATCAGCTGCGGCAATATGCTCTTTTGATTCCCAGCGCAGACCGTGTTTTACAAGATAATGATGGTAGCCACTCGTACCAAGGCCGATGGCACGGTATTTGTCACAAGTCAGCCGGGACTCTGGTACCGGCGTCTGGTTGATGGTAATGACGTTATCGAGCATGCGCACCTGAAGGGCAATCTGTTCTTCCAGGAAATCCTCATCCATCCTCCCAAGGTTGATGGAATTCAGGTTGCAAGTGACCATATCGCCCGGCGCTGTCACCGTCGTAATGGTCCCATCAGCCTGCAGGATTTCTTCCTTGAGGTTCGTAAAGCCCACATTTTGCGCAATTTCATGGCACAGGTTCGATGCATAGATCATCCCCGCGTGCTTATTGGGGTTGGCTTCATTGACCGTATCCCGGAAAAAGATGAAAGGCGTTCCCGTTTCAACGGCACTTTTCATGATCTTTTTCATCATCTCAAGGGCGGGGACACTGATGCCATGGAGACGGGGCTCTTTTTCACAGGCAAGGTAATGCTCCGTAAAGGCTTTATTTTCCGCTGTATCGTAGAAATCTTCCAAGGCAAAGCCCATGACGGTATTCACTTCATGCGGATCAAAGAGGGTGAAATTTTCACGCTTGATGAGCCGTTCCATGAAAAGGTTTGGGACGGAAATAGAAGGAAAGATATCATGGGCCTTGCGCCGATCATCGCCATTATTGGTCCGCAGTTCAACAAATTCATAAAAATCCTTGTGCCAAATATCAAGGGTCACCGTCGCGCCGCCCTTACGTTTACCGAGCTGGTCAACGGCAACGGCCGTATCGTTATAGAGCCGGACCCAGGGAATGACCCCGCCGGAAGAGTTCTTGAAGCCCCGGATATCACTATTGAGGGCCCTGACCTTCCCCAGATAGATGCCTAGGGCCCCGCCATGCTTGGATACACGGGAGAACTTGCTGTTCACGTCATAAATGGACCAAAGGTTATCATCGACACCTGCCACAAAACAGCTGGACAGCTGATGAAACGGCGTGCCAGCGTTAGCTAGGGTCGGCGTTGCCGTCGTCATCTTGAGCTCACTCATAAGGTCATAGAACTTCTTGGCGTAGGCCACCTTGTTTTTACCTTCAACGAGGGCCAGATGCATGGCAATGGCCATAAAGCGTTCCTGCGGCAGTTCATAGACTTCCTTATCAAAGCCCCGTACAAGATAACGGTCTGCCAGGAGCTTGATTCCTTCATAGTTAAATAGGTAGTCTCGTTTCGGTTTGATATAGTCTCCCAATTCCTGGAGCTCATCTTCCGTATAGTCTGTCACAAAAAAATCAGCATATTTCTTCTTCTCGACCAGCATATGAACGAGACTGGAGAAGTTCCCATAACCAAAGGCCTTGTAACGGCGCTGGATGGCAGCCTCTTTATAGAGGTCAAAGAGGAACAGGCGGGCAGCCACAAACTGCCAATCTGGATTCATCTCCTGAAGGGGTACCCCACCCCCTTCATGACGGGAGGGAATGACTTTTTCAATGGCCGTGCGAATCAAGGTCTGCTGGATCTGTTTCGTGGTCATGCCATCGACAAACTGAAGCTTGGAGTCCATTTCGAGCTCCATGGGATCGCATGAATCAAGCCCCAGACAGGCAAAAGCAATCATACGCTTGGTCTTTTCTACGGAAAGGGGTTCAAAATGCCCGTCCCGTTTGCGGATCATGATGTCCATAGGTGGCTTCCTTTCTTGTTCCTAAAAGTAAGAAAGACCACAAGATATAGTGGTCTTTGATTGTTTCTTTGGGTTCCTTATACATTATACGGGCTCATAGCCTATAAATCAAGTAAGAATTATTTTATGATTATTATTATAAAAATAAGAAAAGAACATCATTGTTGGGAGGCGCGGGCCCCATTTTTCTGACTGATTTCAAGGAGATGCCAGACATCGGGTGTTTCAAAACCATATCGCCAGGCTGCCGTTCCTGCCAGCTGATACTGCACGGCCAGACGGGACTTATAGTAGAGACTCAGGGCATCTTCCTGCCAAAAAACATAGTCCCTGCCTCCTTCCGTATAGGAAATACGGGTCATCTTTTCTTCCGGGAGCCAGGTCTTCTGAAAGGTCGGAAGGAGCTTTTTATCATGAATGAGCTGCTGAGCCTGCCACATGCTAAGGGTCCGTGCCCGGTACTCCTTGGTCCCTTCCGGAGCCTCCCATAACCGCATATAAAGCGGGAGTCCAAATAGGAGTTTTTCCGCGGGAACACCCTGAGCAAGGGTCTCCTGGACCTTCTTTTCATCCCAATTAAAAGAAGCTGTCGGTCCTGGCACTTTACTCAGCCGGGAGAATTGATCATACGTCATGAGGACAAGATAATCCACGTTGCCCGCCAGTGCCTTCCGGTCGTAGCAGCGGGACCAGTTAGGATTGCTGCTGGGGGCTGTGACATCCATACTGAGGATCAGTCCCTGCTTTTGGGATTGACGGCGCAGATAGGCCATGAAGCTTGTGAGAGCGTCACGGTCTTTTTCATAGATGTTCTCAAAGTCAATATTGATCCCGTCAAAACCGTGCTCTTCAGCTTCCTTAAGGAGCTGGTCAATGATAAAGCGCTGGGCATGAGGATCTTGGAGGAATTTATGGGTAAGGGCCGGATCAAAGGAATTGGTAACAAGGGGCCAGACTTGATACCCTTTTGCGTGGGCCCGTTCCGTATACCCTGGAACGGCCGTGCCTTCCACCTTTCCAAATTCTCCCATTACACGGTACCAACACGGCGAAACAACGGTAAGACCGGGGACCTTGGGCAGCGACGAAAGATCCACACCGGGTTCATCCTTATGCTGCCAAACCATACTGATGGGATGCGTCAAGGCAGGCGCTGTTTGGGTCTTTGCTGGGGGCTCTTCTTTAGGGGAGGCGCAGCTTCCCAACCCCATGCCAAAGGTGAGGAGTACGAGTCCTAACAGAAAGGAAATTTTTTGCATAGAAGCCTCCTGGATCATTGCTTGTTTTTATTGAATCAGGGACGAAAAAAGAGAGGCCATGAAGAAAATGAAGCACTCATTTTTTCACGGTCTCTCGTACATGTCTTATTTTCTGAAGGCGTCCGTCAGGGGCGGAACAATCTGCTTTTTGCGGGACAGGACGTCCGGCATATGGAAGTGACCATCAGCTTCAGGTTTGCCGAAGGCTTTTTCCAGTACATCACCGTTCTTACCGGCCCAAAGAAGTTCCGTCACTTCCGTCATGATATCCGTAACCATAAGAAGGCTCGTGTCGGATTCACCGGAAGCAACCATTTTTTCCAAAGCAGCCTTGAGTGCGGGCCATTTTTCTTTGGCTTTTTCGCCATCCATGACGTTCACCTGGGCAACAGTGACCTTGCCTTGCGGGAAGTCAAATTCCTTCATATCGCCGTGGCAAATTTCATCAGGCGTGCTGCTGTTGATGGCAGAACCATGCTGCAGCATATCAAGGGCATAAGCTTTGGGATCCTTGATACCGGCGATTTCAGCAAGTTCCAGACCAATCTTGCGGTCTGTTTCCGTTGTTGTCGGAGATTTGAAAAAGAGCGTATCGGAGCTAATGGCAGAAAAGAGCAGGCCTGCATACTGCGGCGGCAGGGAAACGCCATTTTCCTTGGCCAGTTTGGCAATGATGGTAGAGCAGCAGCCCAGCGGTTCAACACGCATATAAAGGGGGGCTGCCGTCTTCAGGCCGCCCAAGCGATGGTGGTCGATGACTTCTTTTAGGTCCGCATCGGCAAGACCGTCTACGGCTTGGGATTCTTCGTTATGGTCGACGAGAATCAGCTTTTGGCCCGGTTCGACTTTTTCGATGAGCTGCGGTGCTTCCATCTTGAAGGCATCAAGTACATATTGGGTTTCCTTGCTGACTTTGCCAGCCCGGCAAGCAACAGCCGGTACACCGAGCTGCTGCTTGACATAGGTATAGGTCAAAGCGCAGCAGATGGAATCCGTATCAGGGTTCTTATGACCCGTTACAATCGTCATGTTTTCCATGGATGAACTCTCCTTTTTACCTGTACAGAATTGTATGCATACAGAATTATACCACAGTTGGCGCAAATCGTGCCATAAAATGCCGTGCCTCATGGAATCCGTCCATAGCAGCGCTCGTAATGCCGCCTGCGTAGCCCGCGCCTTCACCGCAAGGGTAAAGGCCGCGGCAGTTCAGGGACTGTCCATCTTCTCCGCGGACAATACGCAGGGGCGCGCTGGTTCTTGTTTCCACGCCTATCATAAGGCCTTCCCGGCTGAAACCGGGCAGACGGCGCTCAAAATCAAGGAGCCCGTTTTCCAAGGGGCCGGTAACAAAGTCGGGCAGGACCTTTCTCAAATCGTAGGGAACAAGGCCGCGCCGATAGGTTGTCTTAAAGGGAACGGATAAGTCCGGTACCGTATGCTCCACAAAGCTGCGGCTTGACTGGGCAGGAGCCCGGTAAGCGCCGGCAGCTTTGTAGGCAAGGGCTTCATAACGGCGCTGAAAAGCCATCCCCCCCAAGGGGCCTTCGGGAAAATCGTTCGGCGTCACAGCAACAACAAGGGCACTGTTGGCCCGGCCCGTATCCCTTTTGTAAGGACTCATGCCATTTACGACAAGACCGCCTATTTCAGAGCTGGAGGCAACGACTTCACCGCCAGGGCACATGCAGAAGGAATATACAGCCCGACCGGACGCATCATGATAGATAAGGGCATAGTCGGCAGCCCCCAGCTTCGGATGCGCAGCAAACGGCCCGTATTGAGCTTTGTTGATGAGGTCTTGGCTGTGTTCAATGCGCACGCCGACAGCAAACGCCTTGGCTTCCATATGGACGCCGCGGGAATAAAGGACTTCATACGTATCGCGGGCACTGTGGCCGCAGCAAAGGATGACGCCATTTGTCTCAATACGCTCCTGGCCGTTTAGGGTAACGGCCAGGAGTCCCTTTTCCGGGTCCAGATGAAAATCCGTCACCTGTGTTTCATAACGGATCTCCCCACCCGCTTTTTTGATGCGGTGGATTAGGCCCGTGACCATGATGCGGAGACGGTCCGTCCCAACATGGGGCTTTTGTTCATAAAGGATTTCTTTGGGAGCCCCGGCAGCAACAAAGGTTTCAAGGATATGGCCCACAATGGGGTCATTGACCCGCGTCGTAAGTTTGCCATCGGAAAAGGTGCCCGCCCCTCCAGCGCCAAACTGGACATTGCTGACAGGGTCAAGTTTTCCTGTTTTCCAAAACGTTTCCACATCTTTTACGCGGTGGGCAAGATCCCGTCCCCGCTCCACCACAAGGGGACGATAGCCGTTTTCCGCAAGTTCGAGGGCTGCCATCAGTCCGGCAGGTCCCAGTCCCACTACCAAGGGACGCCCATGCAGCGTTTCGCTTCCGATTTGGGGTTTTGGGAGCTGTACCTTTTTATAGGGCAGGATGAGCTGCTTTTTTTCAAGACGGCTGCGTTCCCCACAGGTGAGTTCCAGATCAAGGAGCAAATGATAGACAAAGGTAATATTCTTCCTGCGCCGGGCATCGATGGCCTTTTTAAGGAGGGTTACGCTGCGGATCTTTTGGGGATTGATCCCAAGGTGCCGTGCCGCTGCTTCCTGCAGGGTATGGCGGCCTTCAAGACCAACGCGGAGATTATTCATTCTAAAGAGCATGGTTTACTGGTCCTTTTCGTTTTTCACAGTAATTTCAACAATGACGTTATGCGTATCGGCAAGGACCTTGTCAGGAATCTGGAGGGGCATATTGAGTTCCACATTGCTTGTAATGTTATCAAGGACAATGGGGGCCGTCTTGATTTCCTTCAGTTCACCCAGGACCTTGGGATCGGCCGTCAGGCGCACAGTCTGGGGCGTGATCTTTGTTCCGACCAGCGAGATGCCGCTTGGCAGTTTGCCCGATAGGTCGGCTTTGATGGGAAAGTCGTTGGTCCCAAGCTGACGCACGATAGTGACCGTTGTCGAAACCTTGCTGGGCGTTACCTTGACATCGTACATTTCGCGGCCCAACTGGTCAACAGCCACGGCGGTCGCATCTGTTTCAAAGTTCTTATCATGGTTTGAGATATCGACCATGACAAGGACCTTGGCCACTTGATTGATGCGCTCTTCCGCCCCGCTGATCTTCACCTGCAGGGGATTGAGATCCATCCGGCTTACGGTGATGCCGCTATGGGGTACGCCCACAATGCGCGCTTCCAATTTCATCTCTTTTGAAACCTGTGTATCGATTTCAAGCTGGAGCAAACTCGGTGTAATCTCGATGACTTCGCCGTTCTTGGTTTGGGCCGTAACGCGATAGGTATTGCGTCCTTTGCTGGCCCCCTCAAAATCAATAAAGGCCTTCACATCCGCTGTGCGAAGCGCCGCAATCTGGCTCCGTGTCCCGCTTACGCGCACGTTGACCGTTTCAGGCAGGTCCTTCACGAGCATGTCGTCCTGGAGATGCACGGTCTGCAGGGGTACGGTAAAGCTGCGGGTGGTGATTGGATTCTGTTCATTCATGACATAGACCCAAAGGATGGACGCAACGATGACGCACATGATCCGGGCCAGCCACGAATTTCTTGTTGGGTGTTTACTGCTTAGCATCATCATCGCCTCCTTTGCTGCGATCCTTGAGGCTCAGGAGCTTTGCCTTGATGGAATCTTTCCAGTTGAGCATAGGTTCCTTCATGACAGGGCGCAGAAGGTCCTTCACGTCACGGTGGGTCAAATAGCGCTGGAGCGCGCCGCCGCGGGCAAGGGAAATGGCTCCGGTCTCTTCACTTACGACAAGGATCAGGGCATCGGTCTGTTCCGATAGACCAATGGCCGCACGGTGCCGCGTCCCCAGCTCCTGGCTGAGGTTCCTGGCTTCCGTCAAGGGCAGCAGGCAGCTTGCGGCAGCAATGCGGTCGCCGCGGACAATGACGGCTCCGTCATGGAGCGGTGTATTCGGAATAAAGATGTTTTCAAATAGGGCGGTACTGATCAGGCCGTCGATGCGGACGCCTGTTTCGATATAGTCATCAAGGCCCGTTTCCCGTTCAAAGACAATCAAGGCCCCAATCTTGTTGCGGGACAGATCATCTGCTGTCAAAGCAACCGCTTCAAGCATATTTTCAACCTGCATCTCGTTAAGGACTGTGCTGCGGCGGAACAGTTTGCCCCGGCCGATCTGTTCAAGGGCACGGCGCAGTTCAGGCTGGAAAACAATGGGTAGGGCAAACATGACGATGGTCATGAATTTTTCAAGGAGCCAGTTGATTACATACAGATTCAGCCATTTGCTGACGAGCATGACCAAAAGCAGCATCAAAAGGCCTTTGACAAGGGACGCTGCCCGTGTGTTTTTCAGCATTTGGTAGAGCTTATTGAGGAAATAAGCAACCACCAAGATATCGATGACATCCAGGAAGGTAATGGTATGGATGAGATCTAGGACATGGGATTCCAAGGGTTTCGCCTCCTCAAGGTTCTGGATTGGTTAAATATTCCGTTCGACCAGTTCTTCAACCGGTTCATCCGTCTTTTTAAAGGGGATGTCCCCTTCATAAGCAAGGAAGGCCAAGGCATAACTGACGGCCATGGCAGAGCCCATCATGAGGCCCCTTTCGTCCATATCAAATTCCGGCGTGTGGTGGTTGGCCCCGCATCCAAGGTTCGTGTTTTGAATGCCCGTGAAGGAAAGGACCCCAGGATAGAGCTTTTGGAAAAGGGCGAAACTTTCAGAGGCCATCCAAGGCGCCGCGTCAACAACAGCGTCTTTTCCAAGGTCCCGCACAAGGGCCTTTCGTCCCAGCGCCGCACAGGTTTCATTGTTGCGCACCTCATAAAGGGCTTTGGGCATATGGGTGATTTTGTAGGAGCATTGATAAAGGGCCGTAAGATGATCCAATGTCTTTTTGAGATAGGCCTCAAACAGGGCCCCTGCCTTGTCATAGCTGAAGAAACGAGCCGTACCACCAAAAGTGAGGGTACCGGGAATGACATTGTACTGGTCACCACTGTGGACAAAGCCCAAAGAAATGGTCAGGCATTCAAAGGGGTCGACACGGCGCATCCGAAAGCTTGAAAGTTCACTGTAGATGGCGTGGAAACAGTCGATCGGGCTCCGGGCAAGATCAGGCCGGGCCCCGTGGCCAAACTGACCGGAAAGCTCGACAACAAAAGCGCAGCCGCCACTCATGACAGGACCGGGACAAAGCGACACGGTTCCAGAAGGCATGTCCCAGCGCACGTGGGTCGCATAGCAGCCATCGATGGGAAGCTTCAGGTCATGGACGATGTAGGGCAGGAGGTTCTTGATGTCTCCGCTTGTTTCCTCACCGCGTTCAAAACAAAAGACAATCTTGCCAGCAAATTCATCCTTGTGGGCGGCAAGGATGCGCGCCGCCGTAAGGGTCATGGCCATATGGCCGTCGTGCCCGCAGGCGTGGCTGACGCCGGGGACCTTGGAAATGCAGGCTTTGGATTCTTTCAGGTTTTTCTCGCTTTCCTTGATGGGAAGGGCATCTGTATCACTGCGCATGAGGAGGGTCCTCCCCTTTTTCCCGCTGTCAAGGATGGCAAGAAGGCCCCCGTCAGGGACATTCACGGTTTCAAGGCCAAGGCCCTTGAGATACGATTCAAGGAAGGCAATGGTCTTTTCTTCTTCATTGCTCAGTTCCGGATATTCATGAAAATGACGGCGCAGACGGACCGTTTCCGCAAATTCCGCCTTTGCCTCACTGAGGATGTTCATAGGCGTTCCTTTCATATAAGGCGCTGCTTGGCAGCATACGAAGGTGCCCACAGGGGCCCTTCCAAAGACATAAAATTACAGTTTATTATACCATGAATTGCTGATTCTTCCATGCCTTTAGCCCGTATGTGTCAACATTTTCTCGGGAGACCCCTATAAGATTGTGTTGCAGCTTAATT
>UPXT01000041.1 GCA_900538365.1 uncultured Acidaminococcus sp.
AGAGGACACGAATCTGGACGGTCACTTTAGCGCCCCAAAATAAATTATAGAACCTCTTTTTTTGGGCTTTATAATGTGAACGATTTTATGGAAAAAACCATTTTATGTTCAGAAAAAATGAAAGACGG
Organism: uncultured Acidaminococcus sp.; assembly: GCA_900538365.1. GTDB lineage: Bacteria > Bacillota > Negativicutes > Acidaminococcales > Acidaminococcaceae > Acidaminococcus. Next base: position 129 of record UPXT01000041.1, read on the forward strand.
GCTTGCGCCTCTGGAAAGCAAGCCCAGCCTTCATCTTTCGGAGATTTTCCTCTATTCTTATCCTAAGAAGAGTCAAGGAAAGTCCCTTTCTTATATGAGAAGTCATTGCGACTCGTTCGGAAAAATGATACAATGAGAGGGCGGCGATAACGGCGCGCTGTATTGTCATGCAATGTTACAGGAAGCATTTTGCTAAGGAGGAAGTACTGTGATTCCACGTTATACGGGTAAAGAAATGGGGTCCATCTGGACGGAAGAAAATGAAGACCGCACCATGGTCAAGGTTGAGATCCTTGCCTGTGAAGCCATGAACAAATTGGGAATTGTCCCCGATGATGCCCTTCATGACATTCAGACCAAGGCTGATTTTGAACTGGACCGGGTCCATGAAATCGAAAAGGTGACAAACCACGATATCATTTCCCTGCTCACCAATGTAGCGGAACACGTAGGCGATGCCTCCAAATATATCCATAAAGGGCTTACGTCCAGTGACGTCAAGGATACGGCCATGGGCGTCATGATGAAGCATTCCTGCGAACTTCTGATCGATCTGGAAAAGAAGCTCCATGAAGTCCTGAAACGTCAGGCCCAGACCTATCGGAACACGATCTGTGTGGGAAGAACCCATGGGATCCATGCTGAGCCCATGACCTTTGGCCTGAAATTCCTTCTTTGGATGGATGAAACGGAACGCAACATCGAACGCTTGGAACTGGCAAAGAAATATATTTCTGTCGGTAAGCTCAGCGGTGCTGTCGGCACTTATTCCAATATCGATTCCTTTGTTGAAAAATATGTCTGCGAAAAACTGGGGCTGGAACCGGTTCGCCTGGCGACCCAGGTCGTGCAGCGTGACCGTCATGCCTTCTATCTGACAACTATTGCTGTCTGCGGGGCTTCCCTTGAAAAAATGGCTACGGAGATCCGTGCCCTGCAGCGCACGGACATCCGCGAAGCAGAAGAATATTTTGCGCCCGGACAGAAGGGGTCTTCCGCCATGCCGCACAAGCGCAATCCGATCACGTGCGAAAAGATCTGCGGCCTTGCCCGTGTGCTCCGCGGCAACGCCCAGGCTGCCCTTGAAAATGTGGCACTTTGGCATGAACGCGATATTTCCCATTCTTCTGTGGAACGGATCATCCTGCCGGACAGCACGATCCTTCTGGACCATATGCTCCGCAAGATGACCAATATTCTCGACAAACTCCTTGTTTATCCTGATGCCATGATCCGCAACCTCAACAAGACGGGCGGTCTTATCTTCAGCCAGAACCTCTTGGTTGCTCTTGTTGGCAAGGGCGTCCTGCGTGAGGATGCCTACAAGTGGGTCCAGCGCAATGCCATGGCCCGCTGGCTTGAAGGGGCTGATTTCAAGACCAACGTTGAAGCCGATCCGGATATCGAAAAATACCTCACGAAAGAAGAAATTGAAGCCTGCTTTGAACCCAAACACATGCTTAAGCACATTGATGATATCTACGCCCGCTATGGGATGTAAGATCTAGGTAAGGAGAACGTTATGTCATCTATCGTTGTAATTGGCTCCCAATGGGGCGATGAAGGAAAAGGCAAGATCGTGGATTTTCTGGCCCAGCGTGCCGATGTGGTGGTCCGTTATTCCGGCGGCTCCAACGCAGGCCATACGGTTGTTGTCAATGATGTTTCCTATAAACTGAGACTATTGCCAAGCGGTATCCTCTATAAGGACAAAACCTGCATCTTGGGTAACGGCGTTGTTATCAACCCCCGCGTCGTCTTGGAAGAAATCCGGGGCATGCAGGCCAAAGGCGTTGATACGACGAATCTGCTCATCAGTGACCGGGCCCATGTCGTCTTCCCTTATCATGAAAAGCAGGATGAGCTGCAGGAACTGGCCTTGGGAGCGAACAAGATCGGGACGACCAAAGGTGGGATCGGACCTTGTTACATGGATAAGTATGCCCGTACCGGGATTCGTGTCTGTGACCTTATGAACAAAGAGGTCCTTGCAGAAAAACTGAAACGGACCTTGGCCGCAAAAAACAAGCTTTTTACGGAATATTACAAGGCGGAACCCCTGGCCTACGAGCCGATGCTGAAAGCCTATCTCGAATATGCCGAAGCGCTCCGACCCCACGTATGTGACACGAGTGTCGCCTTGGGAGACTTTTTTGACGAAGGCAGGAAGGTCCTTTTTGAAGGTGCCCAAGCCACGTTCCTTGATATCGATTATGGGACATTCCCTTACGTGACAAGCTCCAATCCGACGGCAGGCAATGCTGCTACGGGCAGCGGCGTAGGGCCTCGGTTCATTGACCATGTAGTCGGTGTTGTCAAGGCGTATACGACCCGTGTTGGTGAAGGTCCTTTTGTCTGCGAACTTTTTGATACGGATGGTCCTGGCACGTACCTTAGGGAAACGGGCCATGAATTTGGGACCGTTACAGGCCGTCCCCGCCGCTGCGGCTGGCTCGATGCCTTTATGGTCAAATATGCAGCCCGCATCAACAGCATGGACAGTCTTGCCATTACGCGTCTGGACATCCTTGATGGTCTGGATGAGATCAAGATGTGCACGGGTTGGGAAATCGACGGCAAACCCATCAAATACATTCCGGCTGACCTTTCCGTCCTGGCCAAGGCGAAACCCGTTTACGAGACCTTCAAGGGCTGGAAATGCGATATTAGCGGCGTTCGTTCCTATGATGACCTGCCGCAGGAGGCGCAGGCTTACTTGAACCGTCTGAGCGAAGTAGTTGGCGTCGAAATCGGTATTGTTTCCGTTGGTCCGAACCGTGATCAAACCTTTACCCTCAAATCCTTCTTCGAAGACTGAAGCAGGGACGGGAAATTTCCCCTTGACAAAAGGCGGAAAAACCCGTTACAATATTAAGGCTGTGAAAAGCCAATGATTCACTAGCTCAGTTGGTAGAGCACCTGACTTTTAATCAGGGTGTCCCGGGTTCGAATCCCGGGTGGATCACCACTTCAACTGTAAGCTCCCTATCCTCAAAGAGGGTGGGGAGTTTTGATTTACGTACGGCTTCTTGCCGTTATGCGGTGATGCGGAAAGGAACAATCATGGAAAAAGTCATCATTGAAAGCTTTACCCTTGACCATACGAAGGTCATCGCTCCCTATGTACGTCTCATTGGGGAAGAACAAGGGGAACACGGCGATATTGTCTCCAATTTTGATGTCCGTCTGGCCCAACCCAACAAGGAAGAAATTCCTACAGGGGGCATGCACACCTTGGAGCATCTTTTGGCTCTTTACTTACGTCCCCGCATCAAAGGGTATCTTGACTGCTCTCCCTTTGGCTGCCGCACGGGCTTCCATCTCCTGTGCTGGGGTCACCATGATCCAGAGGATGTGGCAAAAGCCCTCAAGGAAGCGTTGGAACTTATCGTCACAACAAAATGGGAAGATGTGCCAGGAACGAAGGAAAAGGAATGCGGTAACTATAAGGACCACTCCCTTTTCTGTGCCCAGGAATGGGCCAAACAGATCTTGGAAAAGGGCATTAGCAGCGATCCCTATGAACGTCGGTTGGTGTAACTGAAAAAAGGAAAAGGACCTGTCGCCGAGAGCGATAGGTCCTTTTTTTGGTGCGGATGACAGGACTTGAACCTGCACGTCGAAGACACTAAATCCTAAGTCTAGCGCGTCTGCCAATTCCGCCACATCCGCATAAAGATCCCTGCGTCAAGTCACACAAGGATATGAAAGATTATAATCTAAAATGACGGGAATTGCAAATGTTGATTTTAGAAAGGGTGTGGAAAAGAGTTGACTGCCATTTGAAGTGCTCTTTGTCCAACCGAAAATAACAGCAATACCTTCTTATATACTGTAAAATTTGATACTTAACACGATAATGATATTGCGATATAAATAGTAAAACTTCAAATTATAAAATGCTTATTATATAATATAGTTGACATAAGAATCATTCAATGAAAGATAAAAATCATCATTCAAAAAACAAATCGCACTAAGATTCAAAATGGGAAAATGGTAAGCGTCGTAGGGGATTCATCTCTTCCATAATGATGAACCGTGCAGTGCGGTAGGACCCGGATCTGATTTCTTCTGGCGGCCGTAGATTGCGAGGGGTTTATGAATGATAAGAAAGAGCGTTGGATCAATATTGAAGAAGTGGCCGAATATATCGGCGTCAGTCCTGTGACGATCCGCTACTGGCTGCGCAGTGGAAAGAATCTGCCTGGAAGAAGGGTGGGGCGACAGTGGCGCTTCCGGATCAAAGATATTGATGAGTGGATCAAATCAGGAAAAAGCAGTTTTGATGATTGAATGTTTTTTCTCTTTTTTCATGTGCAAGAAGGCTCTGCCTGTGAAAGGGCAGGGCCTTCCTGCGCATGAAGACAATGTATTTATGTCCTGAAGATGGGTTATTATAAAATATAGGCAGACAGCAGCAAATCCTATCAAAATTTTATTGAATTATAAGATAATGCTTATAACCGCGATTAGAAAACACTAAATTTACATGCAATTGAAATTTTAGTATAATCTAAATCAGCAAAGAATGAATATGATGATGAAAAAGAAGAATATATGAAGAATCATAAAAAAGATGAATCCCTTTTGATCAGGCACTTGGAATCCGGAAACGATAAAGGGAGCCAGGGATTGATTCTCATCTTTTTCATACGATTGGCTGGGGTGCGGAATAGGCCATGAATAAGAGGTCAAAAGGATTGCCATTTGCTCATAAATGCGCATCGGGCTCTTCGCAGTCACTCATAAATTTTGTGTAAGGAGAGGCTGACCATGTCTCACATTCAAAAAAAGTGGATTTCCATAGAAGAACTTGCTGAATATCTTGATGTCAGTGCCGTGACCATTCGTTTCTGGATTCGTTCGGGAAAAGATATTCCAGCTGTCCGGATTGGCCGTCAGTGGCGCTTCAAGATTGAGGATGTCGATGAATGGATCCAATCGGGAAGAAGTAATTTTAACGGCTGAATAACGCCATGTGAACATATTTCCGCCTATAAGGGCGGGAGAATAGGACGAAAAAGAGGGACCCCTTGGGAGCTTAAATGATCATCATGAAGCGAAGGGGGTCCCCTTTTTATCAATAATAGGAATTAAGGATAAAAAGAGCGAAAATATCATATATTTGTCTATAATTTCATATATTAGCGTTTTTTTTGATAATAAGTAAGAAAAATGTGACTTTTATTATATTTTTTCTTGTAGTATAATATCAGTCGAAAGAAATAAGTACTAAAAAACGATAATGCCCATGATGCTGTATCATGAGCACCAATATGGAAGAAAGGCGATGAGGGATAATGGTTGATCATAAGTGGATATCCATTGAAGAGCTGTCAGAATATCTTGGCATCAGTGCCGTGACCATTCGCTCTTGGATCCGTTCTGGGAAGGATATTCCAGCTGTCCGGATTGGCCGTCAATGGCGTTTCAGAATTGAAGAGATTGACGAATGGATTGAATCTGGAAGAAGCGAACTCGTATGACAGTCTGAAAATGGCTGTTGATTCGTATAGGATGATGAGTGCGGGGCACAAAAAGTGATGCTCCGCTTCTTTTATGCATCCATAAATAATTTTTCCCTTATATTTTTTACCTTTTGTTGTTTCCATAGATTGGATCAGAGGCCCTTTAGGGACGGCCCCTTTTTTACACAAAAGAGATAAAAATAAAAGAAATCAAAAGAAATATGAGAAAATCATGATAATAAAAATGTTAAGTACGGCAATCTTCATGAAATCTTCATTTTTCATGCATAGAATAAAAGAGCTATGAATAAATGGAATAAGAGGAAAAAAATTCGTCATAAAGAAAAAATGATAATGAAAAAATATTGAAAAATAAAACGACAATAAACAACATTTAATATAATAAAACAAATTGAAATGGCAATATAAACCTGATGTAATGATTGCTGCATGCGATGTGGGGCTATGATCCCCTTAAATCATGGAAAGGAGGATGCTCTATGTCAAAGATTGAGAAACAATGGATATCCATTGAGGAACTTGCTGAATATCTTGGCATCAGTGCCGTGACCATACGTTTCTGGATCCGCTCGGGAAAGGACATCCCTGCTGTTCGTATTGGCCGTCAGTGGCGTTTTCGAATCTCTGATATTGATGAATGGATCAAATCAGGAAAAAGCAACTTTAGTTGAGATGAATAGGCGGCTTGCAGTTTGCTGCCGCTCTCCTTATGGTAGGAACTCCCCAAAGAAGGATGGTAACGCCTTCTTTGAGGGGTCTTTTTTTTGAGAAAGTCATGGTTAACCGTGATTTTTGATGAAAAAGTTATTGCAAGTAATATTTATTTGTCATAACGTATTTTTCAATTTTTTTAAAGTCCCATATAATTCGAACTATAGTATAATAATAAGGTCCCTTTGTTTAGTAAAATAAAGAGAAGATTAAGAAGCGCTTTGGCGTTTCCATGAAAAGAGGCGCTGCGATTAGAAAAATCAAGAAGATGTGTCAGGTATAACCAGATAGGAAAGAGATTTACTTGATGGGGAGAAAGAAAAAACGTGCATAAAAGATAATGAATCCTGCAAAAAAATAAAGAATAAATAGGCATACAGAAATTTGAATGACCAAAACATTGTTTTTTGAACAAGGATATGGAGTAAATATTTTTTTGAATAAAATTTATTACAAAATAATGTGAGAAATTGAGAAGTGAAAAATAAGTGTCGGTGTGGTACTGTAATAGTGGGATTCTGGTGCACGTTCTATGTAATACTGAAAAGGAATTTGGAGAATTTGGAGGATTGTCATACATGGCAGACGTTAAAGATCAATGGATTTCAATCGAACAAGTGGCGAAATATCTAGGGGTAAGCTCCGTAACTGTCCGTTTTTGGATCCGGTCGGGAAGGGGAATCCCGGCTGTGCGAATTGGACGGCAATGGCGTTTCAAGAAAGCATCCATCGATGAATGGATCAGCTCAGGAAAAAGCAGTTTTACTTGATGCATATAAATGCTTGGGAAAAATGTGATAGAAAACTTTATCCCTGCATAGCTGGAACGACTCTGAATTGATGAAAAGAATATGATAGAAAAAGGGACCTACGAGAGCAGCGGCTTCTCGAAGGTCCCTTTTTGGATTTTGTTATACAACAACCATATAGTTATAGAGTTTCATAAGGCGATAATCTTCCTTGGTGAGGATTAGCGATTTGGCAAATTCCTTGGTCTTGGGGATCCTTACTTTTGAAAGCAGGACCTTGCCAGCAGTCGGCATGAGCGGCCGGGAGGAAATCCCAAATGCAAGTCCCCATTTAGTTTCGCTATCTATATAAGGTGAGGGAACAGAAATCATGTACTGGTCCAGACGGGCATTGCAATTTTGAAATATAAAGTTTGTGATGGCACCAAAATGAACCATACGGCCTAAGTAGGAATCCTCACAAAGATGTTCATTATCGTCTTGGAGAAGATTCATATACATTTTAACGAGATAGCTCCCTTCTCCTAAAAAGGGGGAAGGAATGAGACCGTTACTAGAATCGGTCTCTTCAGCTTTTTGAATGCACTCGATGAGACTTTCACGAATTTTCTTCTGTCTTCCATCATAGGTGTAGGCATAAAAGGATGTGAGGCCAGAAAAAAAAGCAGGCACAATACTTGCCGACATTTCTTTTTTGGGAAGGGGCGGCTCATAAAGAAGTGCTGTCACGGGGATAGAAAGCGCCGATGCTATGTCATAGAGAACGGATAGGTCGAGCGCAATCTGCCCTTTTTCGTACTTATAGAGCGTTGCTTGACTTTTGCAGATGGATTCAGCCAAATCCTTGATGGTCATATGTTTCTGGATACGGTAGAATTTGATCTTGCTTCCAATTTCTTTAAGAGGTTCCATGCCTATCTCCTACAAATCCAAATTTAAAATGAAATCAATTGATTTTTTCATTTTAAAGGGAAATGAAGGAAAAAACAACCATTTTTCTCATGTAAAGAAGTAAAATGAATTATTATTTATCATTTTATGAGAAAGATAAAATTTTCTAAATAATTCAAATATAGCTATAATGAGGCCAACCAAGAAAGACCAAGGAGGCTATCATGAAACAAGAAATAAGAACCGAAAAGGCACCTAAAGCCATTGGACCTTACAGTCAGGGAATCCTTTCAAAAGGATCCATTCTTTATGTTTCGGGTCAGCTGCCCATTGATCCCCAAACGGGAGAATTTCCCGCGGAATCTATAGAAAAACAAACCCGTCAGTCTCTTGAAAACATCAAGGCAATTCTTCAAGGGGCCGGCCTTGGTATGGAACATGTTGTGAAAACAACAGTCCTCTTAGCGGATATAGCTGATTTTGGTGCCATGAATGAAGTGTATGGGACTTATTTCGCGGAACCATTCCCTGCCCGGGCGGCTTTTGAGGTTGGGGCGCTTCCCAAAGGGGCAAAGGTAGAGATTGAAGTTGTAGCAGTACAGGAATAAGGAGGCATTTTTATGAAATACAACTTTGATGAAGTCATCGATCGGAGTCAAAATCGTTCTTCCAAGTATGATGAGCGCGAAAAAGTTTTTGGAACCATGGATGTGATTCCTCTTTGGGTAGCGGATATGGATTTCCGCACGGCTCAGCCCATCATCGATGCATGCAGAAAGAAGGCTGAAGAAGGGATTTGGGGCTATACATCCCGTCCTGCAAGTTATTTTGAAGCTGTTAGGGAATGGGAAGAAAAACGCAATCAGTGGAATCCTGATACCCGTCTTATGAGTTGGGCCATCGGAGTTGTTCCCGCGATGGCTTCTTTAATCAAGCTTTTTACGAAAAAAGGAGACCATATCCTGTTCCAGACGCCAGTTTATTCTGAGTTCTATGATATCACGGAACATACGGGACGAACTGTAGCGGAAACGCAGATGATCCGTACTGAAACAGGGTGGACCGTTGATTTTGAGGATTTTGAAAAAAAAGCAAAAGACGCTAAGATGTTCCTTTTCTGTAATCCGCATAATCCTTTGGGTATTGTTTGGACACCGGAAGATATCCAGAAGATGATGAAAATTTGCCAAAAATACGGACTTATCGTTGTTTCTGATGAAATCCATTCCGACCTTATTTTCCATGGTAAAAAACATACTCCGACGGTTCTTGCGGCTCCCTTTTATAAGGATCACATCATTACCTGCGTATCGGCAACAAAAACCTTTAATCTAGCTGGACTTCAGGCATCAACAACAATTTTCCCTGACACGAATATGAAAGCCCGCTTTGATACATATTGGTCAAGCATGGATATTCACCGCAACAATGCTTTTAGTTCCGTGGCTATGGAGGCTGCCTATCGTGAAGGTGAAGAGTGGTTGGAACAGCTTCTTGCCTACATTTCGGACAATTTTGATTACGTTCGTTCTTATTGTGAAAAATATATTCCTGAAATCAAACCGAATCTTCCGGATGCAACGTATCTTATGTGGCTTGATTGCCGCGATCTTCATATGACGAATGATGAACTGGTGGATTTCTTCATTCATCAGGCAAAACTAGGACTCAATCCTGGTCATTCTTTTGGCCGCTCTTTAAGTGGTTATATGCGTCTTAATGTGGCTTGTCCGCGGAAGACCTTGGAAAAAGCGTTGGGGCAGCTGAAAAGGGCTGTAGAAAAAATTCGTAAATAAACATTCAATATCTATTCATCCATATATACTCAAGCCAATTATATGCTGATCTATTTTCGTTGTCTTTGAATCGAGGGGGAAGATGGCGAAAAGCTGAAAGAGAAAGGGAGAACAAGATGAACAAGATGAACAAGAATGAGATTTGGAAGTCCTATCGCTTTCCTCTAATTCTTTTGGGAGGAATTTTTCTCGGAGCCATCATTGGTGTTATCTGGGGAAAACAGGCCGCAGTCCTTAAACCTTTGGGGGATATCTTCATTAATCTGATGTTTACAATTGTCGCCCCTATGGTCTTTTTCTCCATTGCCAATGCCGTCGGCAGTATGCTGAACCTTAAACGATTAGGAAAAATCTTGGGAAGTCTTATTCTCACATTTGTAACGACTGGTCTTTTCGCCGCTGCTGTTGTTCTCATTGTAGTTAATGTATTTCCGCCAGCTAGTGGTGTTCAGGTTTCCATGCAGGGCGTTGAACTTGCAAAACCGATTTCCGCTGGGGAAATGCTCGTCAAAACACTCACCGTGGATGATTTCCCCAAAATTTTTAGCCGTTCCAATATGCTGCCCTGCATTATTGCCGCCATTTTTACAGGTGTCGCGGTTTCCATGAATGGCGGGCAGGATTCCCCTCTGGGAAAAGTCATCGCTAACATCAACTGTGTTATCATGACACTCATTGATATGGTCATGAAACTTGCTCCAATCGGTCTTGGTGCTTATTTTGCTAATCTCGTCGGAGAATATGGACCTCAGCTTATTGGTCATTATGGGCGGACGATGCTTATTTATTACCCCATGTGTCTGTTCTATTTTGTCATTTTCTTCAGTGGATATGCTTATTATGCAGGCGGCAAACGAGGTGTCCGCGCATTTTGGAGCAATATACTGAACCCTGCCATTACGGCTTTTGGTACGCAAAGCTCCAATGCAACACTGCCGACAAGTATGATTGCCTGCGAAGAAATCGGCGTTCCAGAAGATATTTACGGCATTGTCTTGCCTATGGGTGCAACGATGCACATGGACGGGTCGGTTCTTTCCTCTATCGTCAAAATTGCGTTTCTTTTTGGTATCTTCAATATTCCTTTTGTTAGGGTTGATGTGTACATCAAAGCCATCATTGTTTCTATTTTAAGTGCCTTTGTCCTATCGGGTGCACCAGGAGGCGGTCTTGTTGGGGAACTCCTTATTGTGACGCTGTTTGGGTTCCCTCAGGAAGCTTTTCCTCTCATTGCGACGATCGGTTACCTTGTCGATCCTATGGCGACATGCCTCAATGCCAGTGGTGACACTGTTGCTTCTATGATGATTACCCGTATGGTCGAAGGAAAAAATTGGATGGATAAAAAGCATGATAATGGCTGCGGCTGTTCTGAATAGGCTGGCTGAGCTTTGAAAGGAGAATCATAATGCAAATCAAAGTAATTGGTAGTCATCAGTGTTTCGATACCCTCTATGCGCTTCATGTTCTTGCAGAAAAGGGGTATGAAGTTGATTTTGTTGACATTTTAGGAAGTCATGCCGGACTTAAGGAATACTTGACACTTCGTGAAACAGATGCACTTTATAAGGATATTTGTGGAACTCAGCGTCTTGGCATTCCTTGCATGATTTTAGAGGATGGAAGCAAAACTTTATCTCTCAAAGATTGTCTCAAATAGTTTACCCCCTACCCGCAAAAGTGTGTGATTTCTCTTTTGCGGGTTTCTTCTGTGGTGACCTTGTGGTATTATCATGGCTGTACTTTCAGAAAGGATCGAAGCCTTATGCATGCATTGACGAGACTGATCAAAGAAGATATGAAACCTGCTTTAGGTGTAACTGAACCGGCAGCAATTGCCTTTGCTGTAGCGTTGGCCCGGAACCATCTGCCTGAAGAAGTGACAAGGGTCGTCCTTCACCTGACGAGCGGGCTTTATAAGAATGCTTTTACTTGTGGTATCCCCAATACAACCCATGTAGGAAATGATTTTGCCGCGGCCCTTGGTTTAGTTGCGGCAGATCCGCAAAAGGAACTCCTCTGTCTTGATGGTGTAACGGAAGAAGATGTCAAGAAAGCAGAAGGGCTTGTCAAAAATGGTATCATTGATGTCATTATGAATCGTATTACAAGCCGCATCGAGATTCGTGCAGTAGTCATGGGGAAAACTCATGAGGCGGAAGTCGTGATTCGCGATGCCCATACTCATGTGGTAGAAATAAAAGAAGACGGAAAGGCCGTTTATTCAGCGGACAATCTTGCTCAGGCAGAAGGAAATGAAATTCCCCTCATCCATCGCTGCAGCATAGAGGACATACTGGACTACATAAAGACCGTACCCTATGAAGAAATCGCCTTTGTGAAAGAGGCGGTGACCATGAATCGGGCTTTGGCTGAGGAAGCTCTCCGGAATCAGCAGACAACTTTTGCACGGACTTTAAAAGCCATGAATGATAATAAACTAGTTTCGGAGGATGCCATTCGAACCGCCAACTTGTTTTGCAATGCAGCTATTGAAGCCCGTGTGATTGGACTTAATCTTCCTGCTATGAGCATTACTGGTTCAGGAGCCCATGGAATTATGGCGACCATGCCTTTATATGCCTATCAGCAAGTGCAGAATTTAACGGAAGAGGTCCTTCTTCGTTCTATTTGCCTTAGTTATCTTATCTGTATGTACATCAAAGAATACTCGGGAAAACTCTCGGCCTTCTGTGGCTGTGCCATAGCAGCGGGGACGGGAGCTGCCTGTGGACTTGTCTATCTCATGGGCGGTGGCCATGACGAAATCCAAAAAGCAATCAGTAACATGGCAAGTTCCATTACAGGCATGATTTGCGATGGGGGCAACCAAGGGTGTATCATGAAGGGCATTACAGCAGTAGAACTTTCGTTCACATCGGCAGAACTTGCCATGCGGGGACGCTATATCTTCAGTAACCATGGAATCAATGGTAAAACAGCAGAAGAAACCATGCGCAATATGGGCCTCATCGCTTCCCCTGGAATGGTGGAGACGGAAAAGACCATCATCGATATATTGAAGAAGAAACAAGAAGAAGGACGGGCCTAATGCCCGTAAGAAAGGATCTTGATATGGAACTGAAAAAGGCGACAAAAGAAGATGCTGCGGCCATTGCGGCCCTTGAGGCACGCTGTTTTCCCAAGGCAGAGGCGGCGACGGAGGCTTCCGTGAGGGACCGGGTTGCGGTCTACCCAAATCATTTTTTGCTCTTATTCGATGGATCCCGTCTGGTTTCGTTTGTCAATGGTTTTGTGACGGATGAAAGAGATCTTACGGATGAAATGTATGAAACGGCGACCATGCATGATGAAAATGGTGCCTGGCAGATGATCTTTGGACTTGATACGGATCCAGATTATCAGCATCAGGGGCTTGCTGCAAAGGTCCTTAAGGCTTTTATTGAACAGGCCCGCGAGGAAGGCCGCAAGGGCCTTGTCCTTACCTGCAAAAAACGACTGATCCATTACTATGCCCGTTTTGGTTTTGTCGATGAGGGCGTTTCGGGTTCAACCCACGGGAATGTCGTGTGGCACCAGATGAGGCTTACTTTTGCCGTTTAGGATGAAGCGCGGGGAGAAAAAAACTTTGGACTCACCCTTGGTGACAGGGGGGAAAAATAGCTCCTTATTCAGCATAAAGCGGGGCAAAAGGGTCTTTTCCTTAAGGGAATACCTTTCGGAAAGGGCCCTTTTTCGCGTCCCTTCGATGCTTTTTATTCTTTCTTTTCTATTTTCCTCATTGTAAAATAATAGGCAAGAAGCAGGTTTTTTATGAAAAAAAGCACTCTTAGAAAGAGAGGGATGACAATGCAGACAGGATTTCCGGAAGTGAAGAAAAAGCTTGGCTTTGGAGCTATGCGCCTTCCCATGATAGGGGAGAAGGTTGATATTCCAGCTTTTTCAAAGATGGTGGATCTTTTTCTGGCGGAAGGATTCAATTACTTTGATACGGCCCATCCTTATCTTAATGGTGAATCGGAACTAGCGCTCCACGAGGCCTTGACGAGCCGCTATCCGCGGGAAGCCTATCTTCTTGCCAACAAGCTCACGGCCCCTTATTTTGATCAAGAATCAGATATCCGACCTTTTTTTGAAAAACAGCTCCAGTGGTGCGGCGTCAGCTATTTTGATTTTTACCTGATGCATGCCCAGAATCTTGGCAACTACGATAAGTTTCAGCGCTGTCATGCTTATGAGACGGCTTTTGCCCTTAAAAAAGAAGGCAAGATTCGCCATGTGGGCCTTTCTTTCCATGATAAGGCAGAGGTCTTGGAACGGATCTTGGGAGATCATCCGGATATTGAGTTTGTCCAAATCCAGATGAACTATATTGATATGGAAAGTGCTGCTGTTGATGCAAGACGGGTTTATGAGACATGTCTCCGCTTCCACAAACCTGTGATTGTCATGGAACCTGTCAAGGGCGGGAGCCTTGTAAAACTGCCGCCAAAGGCGCAGCATCTTCTTGATACCCTCCAGCAGGGCGTCTTTCCCAAGGCGTCGAATGCAAGCTATGCCATTCGTTTCGTGGCAGGCCATGAGGGAATTTTCATGGTTTTATCGGGCATGAGTACGCTTTCCCAGGTGGCGGACAATACGTCTTTCATGAAGGATTTCAAACCTCTTACGAATGAAGAAAAGAGGACCCTTGACGGCGTTGTCGAAGTCTTCAGTAAGCTTGATGCTGTCCCCTGTACGGCGTGCCGCTACTGTATCGAAGAAAATCACTGCCCGAAGAAGATTCCTATCCCAGATATTTTTTCCCTTCTCAATTCCATGCGTGTCTTCAACAATCGCAATGCCAATTTTTACTATGAAAATGTCGTGACGGCAAATGCAGGAAAGGCCAGTGACTGCATTTTTTGCGGCGCTTGTGAGCATGTCTGTCCCCAGCACTTGACGATTCGAAAATTCCTTAAGGAGGCGGCAGAGACGTTTGAAGAACCAAAGAAACAAAATGAAGGATCACGGTGACAAGACAGGCAGCAAAAGGACCGGCGTCTCCCATGGTATAATGGTGCAAAAGCATGAAGGAGACTGGTCATGAAGAAAAAGGTCCTGATTGTTGTCGATATGCAGGAAGATTTTGTTTCTGGAAGTCTTGGAACCAAGGAAGCCCGAGCCATAGTGCCCCGTGTGGCAGAAAAAGCCGCCCATTTTGATGGAACGGTCATTTTTACCCTCGATACCCATGGGGATGATTATCTCAAAACGCAGGAAGGCAGAATCCTTCCTGTACCGCATTGCATCAAAGGAACCGCGGGTCATCGCCTTGTGCCGGAACTGGAGAGCCTGGCGGAGCGGCTTGCTGCGGAAAAAGTGGAAAAGGAGACTTTTGGCTCCCTTGCTCTTGCTGAAAGGCTTGGAAAATTGCGGGATACCATCGAGAGTGTTGAGCTTGTGGGTCTTTGCACGGATATCTGCGTTATTTCCAATGCCCTTATCATCAAGGCGGCCCTGCCTGAAGTGCCCGTCCTTGTTGACAGCCGCTGCTGCGCTGGGGTCACCCCTCATTCCCATGAGGCGGCCTTGGAGACGATGCGGAGTTCACAAGTAAAGATTTTGTGAGGCCTCAAGAAAAAATTGTCCCAAGGACAAGCACAAATCTACAAAACGTGATATAATGTCAAATTAGAAGTAGAGCGCCCAGCTCTTCATTCAAAAAACAAATAGGAGTGGTTAGGAATGCCTTTTATTGATCATCTGAAATCTCGCGTCAAACCGATTCAAAAGAGAATCGTTCTTCCGGAAAACAACTCTGACAGAGCTCTTAAAGCAGCTGCCATTGTTGCTCGTGAAGGATTTGCCAAGATCATCCTTGTTGGAGATCCTGAACAGCTGAACCGTGATGCCAAGAGACTGGGTGTCTCCTTTGAAGGCATTGAAATCATCAACCCTGCAACCTATGAACGCATGGATGAACTGTGCGCTTATTTTGCAAAACGCCGTGAAAAGAAGGGCATGACCGTTGACAAAGCCCGCGAAATCATGACCAAGGACACGACCTTCTTCGGTGCCGGCCTGGTTGCCATGGGCGATGCTGATGGGTGTGTTTCCGGTTCTACCCGTACTTCTGCTGACGTTATCAAAGCTGGCCTTCAGGTTATCGGTGTCCGTCCTGGAAACAAGACCGTTTGCTCCGGCTTTATCGTCCTCAGCAACACCAACCTTGGTGAAGGCGGCAAACTGGTCTTTGGTGACTGTGGTGTTATCCTTGATCCGACGGCTGAACAGCTTGCTGATATCGCTACGAGCTGCGCTATCCGTGCCCGTTACACTTTGGGGATCAAAGATGTCCGCGTTGCTCTCCTGACCTATTCCACGAAGGGATCCGGCACTGGTGAATCCGTTGATAAGGTTCAGCAGGCTGTTGAAATCCTGAAACAAAGAAACGTTGACTTTGCTTTCGACGGTGAACTCCAAGCTGATGCTGCCCTTGTTCCTGAAGTTGGCGAAAGAAAAGCTCCTGGCTCCAGCGTTGCTGGCCATGCCAACGTTCTCATCTTCCCGAACCTTGCTGCTGCCAACATTGGCTACAAGCTGGTTGAACGCTTCAGCGGCGCTACCTGCCTTGGGCCTCTGGTTCAGGGTCTGGCTAAACCGATCCTCGACCTGTCCCGCGGTTGCTCTGTCAGCGATATCGTTGACGTTGTTGCTGTCTGCGCAAGTGATGCTATCCTTGCTGACAGCCTGAAATAATTCCTGTTAAGGAGCTGCAGAAGCCGCAGGAAAATGGATTTCCATTTTCCTGCGGCTTCTTTTTTTCGCTATGTGTAAAAATTGTATTCTATTCTTACACAATTTTTACACAAAAAATGAGACGCCACTTCTCCTTCGTATTATAATAAAGAAAAAAGGAGGGGTGACGATGCCTTGTATCTACTGTGTGGAAGATGATGAGAACATCCGCGAACTTGTGGCTTATGCCCTGGAAAGCCAGCAGTTTGAGACAAAGACATTTGCTGATGGGGAAGCTTTTTACGACGCCCTCGAAAAAAAGATCCCTGATCTGGTGCTGCTTGATATTATGCTGCCGGGGGAAAGCGGAATCGAAATCCTTAGAAAGATCCGGCATAGGGGGAGGACGGCAGATCTTCCGGTCATCATGCTGACAGCACGGACCAGTGAATATGATGTTGTCAAGGGTCTCACCATTGGTGCTGATGACTATGTCACCAAACCCTTTGGCATCTTGGAACTGATTTCAAGGATCCGGGCCGTTTTGCGCCGTTCCCACCGGGTGGAGAAACCTACTGAGACGCTGGCGTGCGGTCCTGTCACCTTGGACCCTTTAAAGCATGCCGTTTCATCCTATGGGGAAGAAGTGACGCTGACGGCCAAGGAATTTGAACTGCTCCACTATCTTATGATGAATATAGGCATCGTACTCCAACGGGAACAGATCATGGAGTCCGTGTGGGGATTTACCTACGCTGGTGAAAGCCGCACCATCGACATGCATATCAAGAGCCTGCGTCAGAAACTCGGTGAGGGAGGACAGATCATCAAGACAATCCGCGGTGTGGGATACCGGATAGATGATCCAGAATCATGAAAAAGAAAATCTTTTTGAGCCTCATTGGTATAGGGATTGGTGCAGCCCTTTTGACGCTTCTCTTCCTGACTGTCGGCTTTTGGCGGACGCTTAGGGCGCAGACCATGACCGTCCTTCAAGACACCGTCACGGTCATTGCCGCCAAGGCCAACCGTACAGATGATATCATTGAATTTATCGAGGAAACAGCTGAGGCTTCCAATCATCGTCTCCGCTTCACGTGGATTGGGCACGACGGGCGCGTTCTTTATGAAACAGATCACAACGCTGCCCAAATGGAAAATCATGGCAATCGCCCTGAAGTTGTGCGGGCCCTTAAGGAAGTGGACGGCGTTGCTGCGCGTCAGTCCGCTACCTTGGACCACATTACGTACTATGCGGCGCGGCGTCTGCCCAACGGATCGGTCCTGCGAGCAGCCATTCGCCAGGATACGGTTTACGCGGCCTATTTCAGTCTCATTCCTTATATCCTGATTTTTATCGTCTTCATGGGCGGCTGCTGTTTTTTTGTTGCAACGAACCTGACCAAGCGCCTTCTTCGGCCGCTTACAGAGACGGCCGATTACATGCGTGTCATGGGGACCAAACCCCTTGTGACAGCAGATAAGGAAGTGGATATTCCGAAACTTCCGGCCACGTACCCCGAGCTGAGTCCCCTTGTCGATAAAATCACGGAACAAAGCCGTACCATCCAGGAATATATCCATACCCTGGAAGAAGATAAAAAGACCATCGAGCGCATCAGCAGGGAGCAGGAAAAGCTGCGCCGCGAGTTTACCGCGAACGTCACCCATGAACTGAAGACGCCGCTTACAAGCATCCAGGGGTTTGCGGAAATGATGGCGGCAGGTATGGTGGCAAAGAAGGAAGACGTGACGCGTTTTGGCGCCCTTATCGTGAAGGAATCAAAGCGACTTTTGAAACTGATCAACAGCATCCTCTTCCTCACCAAGATCGAAGGCCCGGAAACGCAGGACCTGCCCGTAGCCGTAAGCCTCAAATCCATTACGGAAAGTATTGCGGGCTTTATGGAACCCGTGCTTGCAGATAAGAAGGTCCAGCTCCATCTCACGCTCACGGAGGATAAGGTCATGGGGCACACCGATATGCTGCGCGAAGTGGTCTTGAACCTTGTTGATAACGCCGTTAAATACAATCGCCCTGGTGGGCATGTCTATGTAACGATGGAAAAAGCGGAAACCGGCAGGGACCTCCTTTTTACCGTCGAAGATACGGGTATCGGAATCCCCAAGGATAAACAGGACCGCGTCTTTGAACGTTTTTACCGGGTCGAAGAAAGCCGCAGCAAGCGTATTGGCGGTACGGGCTTAGGCCTTTCCATTGTCAAACACATCATTGAGCAGCATCATGGCACGATCACCCTCACAAGCCGCAAACATTTCGGCACGAAGATTGTCGTGACCCTGCCCTTGTATCTGGAAGAAAAGCAAAAGGCATAAGGTACGGACGAAAAAAACACGGTGAAAGAATGAAATCAATCATTTTTCACCGTGTTTTTTTATCGGGTTAGAATATCCCACAATTGACGATTGATATAATATTTTTCACGGCCAATGCTCTGAACATCTAGAAATCCTGCTTCGAGAAGCTGACGCAAATATTTTGAAGCAGTCTGCGCTTTTGCAAGGTCACGGCTGACCAAAAAGCTAATCTTGCAGTAAGGCTGTTCAAAGAGAAGATCAACCAATTCCTTGGAATAGATGCTGAGAAGCTTATTTTTGATTTCTTGGGCCATTCTTTCTCTGCTAGTATAGATGTCCTTTACTTTGCTGAGAGTGTTTTTAGCTGTCTGTTCAACGGAATCGAGCACATAAAGAATCCACCGCTCCCAATCTTGATTTTCGGTTACTCCTTTTAAGGCACGATAGTATTCTGTCTTGTTTTCGATGATATATCACGATAGATAGAGAATAGGGAAGTTTAGTAATTGTTCCTGAACCAGATAGAGTACATTTAGAATACGGCCTACACGGCCATTCCCATCTGGAAACGGGTGGATACATTCAAATTGATCGTGCAGGATAGCTAGTTTTATGAGGGAATCGATAGCGTCTTTATCATGCACGTTGATAAAGGTTTCCAAGTTGCCCAAAAGGCGAAGAATATCATACTTGTTATCCGGTGGAGTATAGATGACTTCGCCTGCTCCGTTCTTCAAGCAAGTTCCAGGTATTGAACGAATTCCATCTTGACGTTCTTTGACAATCTGGAACAATTCAATAAATGTATTAATGGTAAGGGGATGGCCTTCCTTAATTTTTTGATAACCAGACCATAAGGCTTCTTTGTAATGCATAACCTCTTTGGCTGCAGGTGTAATATTTATATTTGTTGGTGTTGATCATGCTTGGTACAACTCATCATTCGTTGTTACGACATTTTCAATTTCACTGGATGCTTTTGCTTCTTGAAGTGCGATAGACTGTAATAGCAGAAGCGGATTTGATTGGGTAACTTCCCAGCCTCGTCATTCAGCAAGTGCAGTATTGGCAGCGATGGTTTTCTTTAGTATGGGCACCGTTTCAAGATTAATCGCGGGTGGAATAAGGGGAAGATTGTTATGGGGAATATCTTTATTGTACATAGAAATACCTCCAAATACCTTTAAAAATTTTTTAAATTTAAAGGTATGAGCATGATATCGTTATTTCATAAAGGTTTCAAGCTAATACCTTTATCCAATAAGGGTATCCAGACGATACCTTTAAAAAACGCAAAAATTTAAAGGTATGATTTCAATATCTTTATTCGATAAAGGTATCCGGGAGACACCTTTAAAAATCAAGAAAATTTAAAGGTGTTTTTTACATGGTAAATTGCAAGTTGAATTTGAACAACTATAATCAAGAAACACACTCAATAGC
>UPXT01000042.1 GCA_900538365.1 uncultured Acidaminococcus sp.
CAGCACTTACTGCATGAAGGTTCGCCGGGTGTTCAACTTATTATTGCAATTCGGGCGAGGAAAGAAAGCCCAAAATGACTTGACTTTTCCCCCTTCATATAGTAAATTTATAGGGCTGAATCTAATTTTAGCACTACCGCCCGGAGAGGTTCCGAAAACTCCGGAAGGAGTACCGTATTCGGCGAGTCTTGGAATGAGGGAGGTGCATCTGAATGTACGCTATTATCCGTACTGGTGGTAAACAGTATCGTGTCAGCGAAGGGGATGTCCTGGAAGTTGAAAAACTGAACGTCCAGGAAGGCGACGAAGTCGTTTTCGATGACGTCCTGACCGTTGTAAACGATGGGGATGTCAAGGTTGGCAAACCGACTGTAGAAGGCGCTAAAGTCACTGCAAAGGTTGCTGCTCAGGGCAAAGCTGATAAAATCTTTGTTTTCAAATACAAAGCAAAGAGCAACTATCGCAAACGCCAGGGTCATCGTCAGCCCTTCACCCGCGTTGAAATTACTTCTATCGAAGCATAAGCCATGATCAAAGTCGATATTTACGAAGATGATCAAGGAAAGATCAGGGAATACCGTGTATCGGGCCATGCCGATTCAAATCCAGAGGGATTTGACGAAGTGTGTGCCATGGTTTCCCTCACATCCCAGGTCCCGGTACTTGGGATGGAGCAGGTCCTTTCCCGTACGCTGGATTACAGCGTCGACGAAGAAAACGGCTTGCTCTGCGTCAGACTGGTTGATGCGCCCGATGACAAAACCGAAGTCCTCCTGCGGACCATGGTCCTAGGACTGAAGGGCATTCAAAAGGCATATTCCGACTATCTGGCTATCGAGGAACACAGGAGGTGAGTTTAGTGTTCGAATTAATCCTGCAATTACACGCTCATAAAAAAGGTTCTGGTTCCACTCACAACGGTCGTGACTCCAACGCTCAGCGTCTGGGCACGAAAGCTCATGATGGTCAGTTTGTAACGGCTGGCTCCATCATCGTCCGTCAGCGTGGTACCCGTTTCCATATGGGGAAAAACGTTGGGATGGGTAAGGATTACACCATTTTCGCAAAGGTTGACGGTAAAGTCGCTTTTGAAAGATGGGGTAAGGATCGCCGCATCATCAGCATCGTTCCTGTTGAAGCGGAAGCTTAATTCCAAAATGAAAGACTGCTGCTTAGGCGGCGGTCTTTTTTTTTATCTCAAAAAGATGGGGAAAAAGAGAAATTGAGATATGCCATTTAGTTATATGGTTATCTATGATACAATTATATAAAAAAGAATAGATAAATAACAAATTATACGTAGTTACTAGGAGAGGAGTCCCACCATGCATCGAAAAAAACATCATGCTGCAGAATCTTAGCCGCCCTTGTCATTTTGAGCCTTTACACAGGCAGCGTCTATGCGGAGGAACATACGTACGGTACCATCGCGGGCCCGGATCAGGTCAGTGCGACTGATGACGGCGACATCACGGCCGAAGGTATCAATGGCTGGCACTGGGAATGGACCGATCCCGCTACAGGTGAGACCTATAAAAACGATTACACAGGGGAACTGACCGTTGGGAACAGCACGGGAACGGAAACCGTGACTATCCAAAAGGGAATCAGCACCCAGCAATCCGACGTGGCCGTCCATGGGAAAAATATGACCATCGGTGCCGATTTTTCCAGTGGCTCCCGTATTTCCGTCTATTCCGAAGGAAAGAAGATTTCCCTTGGTGACGCGGGCTATACGGAATCCATGACCTTGAACCAGGTTTCCCTGGTAAAGGGTGCCGCCTTTGAAGCCAAAGCGACTGGCAACGTGACCTTCGAAGGAATTGGAGCTTTTCCTAATGGCGGCGGTGCCGTTCAGGCTGCCATCGATGCGGGAACGGTGACAGTCGCGCCGGTCAGGGGCGGCCAAGCGGCCTTCCAGATTTTTGGCGGCTCGTCCGTCAATGTCCACGCCAAAGAAGGGCTGGACTTCAAGGCCCCCAGTGACGGAAGCGGCAATAAGGCCACCCTCTATGTCCAGGATGGGAGTGCATCTTTTACGACGGACGGCGGCACCGTTTCTATGGACGGCTGGGAAATCCGGTCGCTCGATGGGTATAATTTTGAAACTGGAACAAACAATCCGTCCCGTGTTGTCATTGACGGTGCGGCCCGGTTTGATGTCAAAAATACGGTTCTTTCCACGAAGGACAGTGATGTAAGTTTTGGCTCCAAGGCAACGGGCGGCACCATGCAGTTTGACGGCGTCTATACCTTGGGAACGAGCGAAAGCACCATTGGCAGCGCCAAGGTAGATAAGCTTTCTATTGACGTCATGAATACGGATCAATCCGGTTCGGCACTCACCCTGCGGGCAAAGGACATGACCCTTGGCAAAGAGGCAGAAGAAAGTAAGAGCCGCATCGGCGGCTCAGGAAGACTCACCGTGGAAGCGGGCAATGACGTAACTATCTACGGAACGGTGATGACAAATCAGCCATCTTATTATACCAAGGAAGCCAGTGTATCCATTACGGCGGGCGGCGATGTGACAATTGACGCGCCGAAACCTTCCTACGGGTCACCTGCCGCAATTTCCGCAAATGGCGGGACCATCTCCATCGTTTCCGGTGGGGACCTTACGGCATCGGGAAATATTGTAAGTTCCTACGATTCTTCCATTATGTTCCAGGGAGCCAACATTTCCGCTGGTGAAATAAAGGGCGGAAATACAGAACTTATCATGAAGGCTGTGGATAAAGACGGACATAAAGGGACCATTAGCGTCGAGACAATCAGCACCTACCGCAATAAGGCAAGTAACAAGACGACAACCCTCCAAATGGAAGCGGAAACGGTCAATATCCAAAATGCCGCGCCGGCCAATCCTACTGTCCGGTCCATTATGCTCAATGATAGCGGCAGCCTATCCATCAAGGCGGATACCATTACGGCCGAAGGTTATTCTGCGACAGGCGGGTCTACAGGTGAGCTTCTGGCAACGAAAAAACTGGTCATCACGCGGGGCAGCGATAGCGTGGATGATTTTAATGGATTGGACCAGCGGGCCGCTGTCATAGCTGCTGAGGGCACCCAAACGACCTTTGGAACGGAAACGGCAGACGTAAGTGTTGAAGGCACGACGAAGGTCAACAAGGACGCGGATGTAACCTTCAATGGAAAGACCGTGACCCTCACGGCAACCGGTGAAGACGCCGCACTTTATTCCCAGGGAAGGACGCGGGTTGGTTCAGATCAAACAGAAGAGACCACGCTCCGAGGTCGTGTCGATGCTTTTGGCGCTGGCGGAACGACCGTTTGGGGACAGGAAATCACGGCGGAAGAGGCAGTCAATGCGTACGGAAAAGTCGATGTGGGCTCTGCGGCGACAAGGACCGTCACTCTTGAAAAGGAAGCGGCGGCGCTGAGTGAGGAGGCTGCCCTTACCCTTACGGGGGAGACCATCGATGCGGCAGCAGGCATTGCGGCAAAAAATGGCGGCTCGACCGATATCAGCGCAAAGAATCTCAACGGCACCCTGAAGACGGCAGAGGAAGGAATCCTTTCGGCCAGCGTAACGGGCACCTTTACGGGAAGGGCAGAAGACGAAGCCGGTACGATGACGGTCACTCTCAAACCAGGCGCCCTTTGGAAGAATACGGGGACGAGTACAGTTGCGACTGTCCATTCAGAGAGCAGCATCATTCGTCCTGCTGGGGATGCATCTCTTACCATCGGCACCTACGACGGGAAGAATGGTGTCCTGGACCTGAAAGACGGCAAGGGCGGCGAAACTTTGACCATCGGGACCTATAACAATGAGAATGGCACGGTTCTTCTTGATGTGGATCCGACCCAAAATTATGGTGCCGATACGCTTACGGTTACGCAGGGCTTTACCCAAAAGGCAACCCTTTCCCTTGAAAAGACAAATCCCAATGTGTACTGGACAAATGCCATTGAAGGGACGGTTATTGCTCATACGATGGGCACCAGTCTTTCTTCCGTCGGCCTTCTTTCTGATACGGAAGAGCAGCCTTTGCACTTTGTCACGCTCCATTTGGGTGAAAAGGCCACGGACGATGGAAGCGACATCTATATTGATTGGGTGGAGAAAAAGGAAACCCTGAATGGGCATCACACGGCAACTGTGGCCGGCCTTGCCGGTGCAAGAACGACGGACTATCTGCTGTGGCGCGGGGAAATGGATACCCTGACCCGCCGGTTAGGAGGCGCTGCAGCAGAGCCCAAAACCCTTCATGGCATTTGGGCCCGTACGGGCGGCAGCAAGCTCAGCCATGACGGCGAATTTGGGAGCACTGTCAAAGCAAATCGTTATGAAGTGGGTTGCGATATCTACGACCACGAAACGGAGAAGGGACGCCAACTGCAGGGTCTTGGCTTTTCCTACCTTGAAGGCGACGCGTCCTATGACCATGGCACAAGTGACCTCAAGGGCTATACCTTGGGCCTTTATGATACGGTTCTTAAAAAGGATGGTCAGTATTGGGACTTTAGCTTCAAACTGCAGCGCTTTGCCAATGATTATCGTTATACTGGCCTTGGTGCGCGTCACGCTGGTTCCTATGATGCCACGGGCGCCCTTTTGGGCGCCGAATATGGCGTGAAAAAAGCTTTGGGGAAGGGGTTCTTCCTGGCGCCGGAAGTACAGCTTACTGCAGGCTGGCTGAAACGGGAGTCCTTTGCCGAGGCAAGCGGTGTCAGCGTCGAGTCTGATACGGTCCGTACGGCTGTGAGCCGTCTTGGGATCCGGACGGGCTATGAAGATGAGAAAATAAGTGCGTACGTGAGGGCTGATTGGTACCATGATTTTGGCGGGGCCTTAGAGGATACATTCGCTTATGGCAGCGACCGCCTCACCATCCATGATGACTATCGTGATACGTGGCTTGAATATGGCCTCGGCGCCTGCGTGAAAGTCACGGAGGCCTTGGACCTTTACGGCGAAGTCACACGGGGTTCCGGTGCTAGCTTTGATAAGGACTGGAGCTGGAACGTGGGCTTGCAGTATCATTTTTAATGAAGAAAAAAGAGACAGAAAGACAAAATGTACCCTCCTTACTGTGTGTCCGGTAAAGAGGGTACATTTCAAAGAGGGACAGGCCTTTTTCCTGTCTCTTTTTTGTGCGTCTCCTTCCATGGTCCAAAACCGCTGCGAAGGGAGCTGATGCTCCATCACCGGACTTTGGAACGGGTTATTGTGTGGATCCATTTGACGCCCAGTCCCGAAGGGATACGGTTTGGCGCCGTGCCTTATGACTCTTGCAAAATAACTATTTTTGCTTAAAATTCCTTGCAATAACTCAAAATACATGGTACAATATCAGTCCATGAAATTTTATTTACTAGCAGGATTATAAGGTTTCGCGAGTGCTCAGTGGTTGGACATCGCGTTCCGATCGTTTGGTTGAGAGGAGCACGAAATGCTGACTGAGGGAACTTGGTTTTTACAAGGCTAATCAAAGATTCATTTTGATTGTGGGCCTTGTTTTTTTGTGTTGAAAAACCTGCAGGATGTAAAGGAGTGAGAACCCATATGTTGTTCAAGCCGGTTCATAATGGCAACCGTAAAAGGTACAGCTATGCCAGAATCAAAGAAGTCCTGAAGATGCCGCATCTGATTGACTTGCAGAGAAAATCCTATGAGTGGTTCATCAGGGAAGGACTTCATGACGCGTTCCAGGACGTATCACCCATCAAGGATGCTACGAACAGTCTGGAACTGAGTTTTGAGAATTTTACCATCGGTGATCCGAAGTATGATATCGAAACTTGCAAGGAAAAAGATGCAACCTATGCGGCTCCTTTGAACGTAGACGTCCGTCTGCTTTATAAAGATACGGGCGAAATCAAGGAATCGACTGTCTTTATGGGCGATTTCCCCCTTATGACCGATACGGGGACCTTTGTTATCAATGGGGCAGAACGTGTCATCGTCAGCCAGCTTGTCCGCAGCCCTGGTGTCTATTATGCCAAGGATATGGATCCGATGGGCAAGTTCCTCTACGGGACCACTGTCATCCCGAATCGCGGGGCCTGGATTGAATATGAAACCGACCTCAACAGCATCATCTATGCCCGTGTGGACCGGACGCGCAAACTGTCTGCTACAGCCCTTCTGCGTGTTATGGGTCTGCCGACAAATGATGATATCATCAGTGTCTTTGGGGAGCATCCTTATCTTGTGGCCACCCTTGCCAAGGACACAACAAAAAATGAAGATGATGCCCTTCTGGAAATCTATCGGAAGCTGCGTCCGGGCGAACCGGCCAACCTTGAAAACGCGGAACAGCTCATCTATAATCTTTTCTCCGACAATCGCCGCTATGACCTGGCAAATGTCGGCCGTTACAAGATCAATAAGAAACTGGGCTGGCGTCATCGCCTTCATGGCAAGACCCTTGCCGAAGACCTGTGCGCTGAAAACCCGGATGGTACGAAAGGGGCCGTGGTCCTTCCTGCAGGGACGAAGATTGGCGATGCTGAAATCGATACCATCGAAAAGAGCGGTATCTTTGCCGATGAGGGCTATGCCATCGTCTACGTCAAGTTCCAAGAACATGCGGAACGCATGATCGTAACAAAGGATATTGAAGCTTCCGTACGGACCATTACGCCGGCCGATGTCATTGCTTCCTTTGGCTATCTCCTGAACGTCATTGATGGCATGGAAGGCAAAGATGATATCGACCATCTGGGCAACCGCCGTGTCCGCTGCGTTGGCGAACTCCTGCAGAACCAGTTCCGCATTGGCTTGTCCCGTATGGAACGTGTCATCCGTGAACGCATGACCATCCAGGATGCTGACGTCATCACCCCGCAGGCCCTCATCAACATTCGTCCGGTCGTTGCGGCTGTGAAGGAATTTTTCGGCAGCAGCCAGCTGTCCCAGTTCATGGACCAGAACAACCCGCTTGCCGAACTGACGCATAAACGCCGTCTGTCTGCTTTGGGACCTGGCGGTCTTTCCCGTGAACGTGCCGGCTATGAAGTCCGTGACGTCCATCCTTCCCATTACGGCCGTATGTGCCCAATCGAGACCCCTGAAGGTCCGAACATCGGCCTAATCGGTTCCCTGGCCGCCTATGGCGTGATCAACCGGTATGGTTTCATTGAGACCCCATACCGCAAGGTCGATAAGGTCAATAAGCGCGTTACCGATGAAATTGTCTATCTGACGGCTGATGAAGAAGATAACTATGTTGTTGCCCAGGCCAACGAACCGCTGACCGAAGACAACCATTTTGTGAATACCCACGTCACCTGCCGTGATAAGAACGAAGTCCTTGCGATTCCGCCGGAACGGGTTGACTTCATGGACGTTTCGCCTAAACAGGTTATGTCCATTGCAGCTGCCCTGATTCCTTTCCTTGAAAACGATGACGCCAACCGTGCCCTCATGGGTGCGAACATGCAGCGTCAGGCTGTGCCTCTGCTCAATCCAAAGGCACCTGTTGTTGGTACGGGGATGGAATATAAGATCGCTGTTGACTCCGGTGTCTGCATCCTGGCTAAACATGCTGGTACGGTCAAGTATGTCAGCGGTGACAAGATCCTCATCACCCGTGATGATGGAAAAGGCATCGATGAATACAATGTCCTGAAATTCAAACGGTCCAACCAGAGTACCTGCGTCAACCAGCGACCCATCGTCTTTAAAGGCGATAAGATCGAAGAAGGTCAGGTCCTTGCTGATGGACCGGCAACAGATCATGGTGAACTCGCCCTTGGCCGCAACGCCATTGCTGCCTATATGCCTTGGGAAGGCTACAACTACGAAGACGCCGTCCTCCTCAGCGAAGACCTCGTCAAGGAAGATGTCTTTACCTCCATCCATATTGAAGAATACAACTGTGATGCCCGTGATACGAAATTGGGGCCGGAAGAAATTACCCGCGATATCCCGAACGTTTCCGAAGATGCCCTGAAGGACCTCGACGAAGACGGGATCATCCGTGTTGGTGCTGAAGTCCGCCCTGGCGATATCCTCGTTGGTAAAGTCACGCCGAAAGGGGAAACGGAACTTTCTGCCGAAGAACGCCTCATCCGTGCCATCTTTGCTGAAAAAGCACGTGAAGTCCGTGACAGCTCCCTCCGCGTTCCTCATGGGGAATTCGGGATCATCATTTCCGTCAAAGTCTTTACCCGTGAAAACGGCGATGAACTGCCGCCTGGCGTCAATAAACAGGTTCGTGTCAGCATCGTTCAAAAACGTAAGATCGGCGAAGGCGATAAGATGGCAGGCCGTCACGGAAACAAAGGTGTTGTTTCCCGCATCCTGCCGCGCGAAGATATGCCGTTCCTGCCTAACGGCGAACCGGTCCAGATCGTACTGAACCCCTTGGGCGTACCGAGCCGTATGAATATTGGGCAGATCCTTGAAGTCCATCTGGGCTGGGCAGCAACCGCTTTGGGCATGCGCATTGATAACCATGACCCCAACGTCGAAAGAGACCTGCGCAAAGCTGGCTATGATTTTGATGAACTGGGCATGCCGGAAACGGTGGATGGCGCTGTTCCTGTCGCGGTTCCGGTCTTTGACTCGGCCCGTCAGGACGATATGGCCCGTACCCTCGAAGCGGCTGGTGTCGATCCCAGCGGCAAGACTGTCCTTTATGATGGCCGTACAGGGGAACCTTTTGACAACCCTGTTACCGTTGGCTGCATCTACTACCTCAAGCTTCACCATCTCGTTGCCGATAAGATCCATGCACGTTCTACCGGTCCGTACTCCCTTGTTACCCAGCAGCCGCTTGGTGGTAAGGCACAGTTTGGTGGACAGCGTTTCGGTGAAATGGAAGTATGGGCCCTCGAGGCTTATGGCGCTGCCTATACCCTCCAGGAAATCCTGACCGTGAAGTCCGACGATGTTGTTGGACGTGTAAAGGCTTATGAATCCATCGTCAAGGGTGAAAATATCCCTGAACCGGGTGTTCCTGAATCCTTCAAGGTTCTTGTCAAGGAAATGCAGGCAATCGGTCTTGATGTAAGCGTCCTCGATGAAGATGATGATGAAATCGATCTTGACGATGAGGATGAAGATATCGGAATGGGCGATATTGCCCGCGAGCTTGACATGGATATGTCCGGCAAGGTCTCCACGGCTGCCAACACCGGGGAACAAGCCCAAAGCCGCACCAATAGCGACGAAGAAGTGAGCCCCGATGAAGACCAGACGGAAGACAGCGATTTTGATGTCATTGCCGATATCGGCAACATGGGAATGGATGATTCCCAAGGCGATGACAGCGGCTCTGATGAAGAGTAGGAAGGAGTGAGTGCTCTTGTTGGACGTAAATAAATTTCATTCTATGAGAATCGGCCTGGCTTCCCCGGAAAAGATCCGTTCCTGGTCTCACGGTGAAGTCACGAAGCCGGAAACGATTAACTATAGAACCTTGAAACCGGAACGGGACGGCCTTTTCTGCGAACGCATCTTTGGCCCGACCAAGGACTGGGAATGCCACTGCGGTAAGTACAAACGCATCCGCTATAAAGGCGTAGTCTGCGACAAGTGCGGCGTCGAAGTCACGCGGGCAAAAGTCCGCCGTGACCGCATGGGCTCCATTGAGCTTGCTGCTCCTGTCTCCCACATCTGGTATTTCAAGGGGATTCCCTGCCGCATGGGCGCCATCCTTGATATTGGTCAGCGTGCCCTTGAAAAGGTCCTCTATTTTGCAAGCTACATCGTCCTTGATCCGGGCGATACAAACCTGACGAAAAAGCAGCTCCTGACAGAAGCCGAATACCAGGAAAAACTGGATGAATTTGGAGATACCTTCCGTGTCGGCATTGGTGCCGAAGCCATCAAGGAACTGCTCCACGAAATCAACGTTGAAGAACTGACGAAGGAACTGAGGGCAGCTCTCAAGACGGAGACGAGCCTCCAGAAAAAACGCAACATCGTGCGCCGTCTCGATGTCTGCGAAGCCTTCCTCAAGAGCGGCAACAAGCCGGAATGGATGATCATGGATGTCATTCCGGTCATTCCGCCGGACCTGCGTCCGATGGTTCAGCTTGATGGCGGCCGTTTTGCCACAAGCGACCTGAACGACCTCTATCGCCGCGTCATCAACCGCAACAACCGTTTGAAACGCCTTCAGGAACTGCAGGCTCCGGACATCATCGTCCGGAACGAAAAACGGATGCTCCAGGAAGCTGTCGATGCCCTTATCGATAACGGCCGTCGCGGCCGCGCCGTGACGGGTCCTGGCACGCGCCCCTTAAAGAGCCTTTCTGACATGCTCAAAGGGAAGCAGGGCCGTTTCCGTCAGAACCTTTTGGGTAAACGTGTCGACTACTCCGGCCGAAGCGTTATCGTCGTAGGTCCTGAAATGAAGATGCATCAGTGCGGCCTGCCGAAAGAAATGGCCCTTGAACTCTTCAAACCGTTTATCATGAAACGCCTTGTCGAAAACGGCACGGCAACAAACATCAAGAGCGCAAAGAGAATGGTCGAACGCGCAACGGATGCTGTTTGGGATGTTCTGGAAGAAGTCATCAAGGAACACCCTGTCATGCTGAACCGTGCCCCGACGCTGCACCGTCTGGGCATCCAGGCTTTTGAACCGATTCTGTCCGAAGGCCGCGCCATTAAACTTCATCCGCTCGTCTGCACGCCTTTCAACGCCGACTTTGACGGTGACCAGATGGCTGTCCATCTGCCGCTGTCCGCCGAAGCTCAGGCTGAAGCCCGTGTGCTCATGATGAGTGTCAATAACATCCTGGCTCCAAAAGATGGGAAACCTATCACCGTTCCGACGCAGGATATGGTATTGGGTGCGTATTATCTCACCATTTTCCGTGAAGGGGCCAAAGGGGAAGGGCGCTCCTTCATCAGTTTTGACGAAGCAAGACTGGCATACTTCAATAAGGACATCGCCCTCCAGGCTAAGATCAAGGTCCGTGTCCCCAACTCCGAAATCTATCCTGAACCGTCCGACGTAGGCGAAAGCCTTGTCACGACGAGTATGGGCAATATCATCTATAACTGCGAACTGCCGCTTGAAATGCGGTACTATTCCAAGCAGGAAGATGGGACCTGGCTTCTTGGCAAACTCATTGACAAGAAGGAACTGGGCCGCCTCGT
The DNA here is from genome assembly GCA_900538365.1 of uncultured Acidaminococcus sp. Taxonomy (GTDB): domain Bacteria; phylum Bacillota; class Negativicutes; order Acidaminococcales; family Acidaminococcaceae; genus Acidaminococcus. The sequence goes on from UPXT01000042.1 coordinate 11,090, forward strand.
CGCCAAGGCCCATAAACTTTACGGGAACTTTGGCACGGCCCGCGTCCTTGATACAGTCAAGAAACTCGGTTATGACAATGCTTGTCTGTCCGGTCTGTCCATTGCCGCTTCGGATATCGAAATCCCGAAGGAAAAGGGCGAAATCCTTGCGGCTGCTGAAAAAGAAGTCGATAAGGTCGAACGCCTCTTCAGCCGTGGGTTGATGAGTGAAGACGAACGCTACCGCAAAGTCATCGACATTTGGAACAAGGCTACGGAAGATGTTGCCGATGCCCTGATGAAGAACACCATGGATCAGTTCAACCCGCTCTTCATGATGGCCAACTCCGGTGCCCGCGGTAACGTACAGCAGATCCGTCAGCTCGCTGGTATGCGTGGGTTGATGGCTGACCCGTCGGGCCGCATTATCGACCGTCCGATCAAATCGAACTTCCGTGAAGGGCTGACCGTATTGGAATACTTTATTTCCACGCACGGTGCCCGTAAAGGTCTTGCCGATACGGCTCTTAGAACGGCTGACTCTGGGTACCTTACGCGCCGCCTTGTCGACGTTGCCCAAGATGTCATCGTCCGTGAAGATGACTGCGACGTAACGAACATGAACCTCGTCCGTGAACGGGCTCGTTTCTGCAAGAACGTTCTTGGTTCCAGCCAGCGCAAGCTGAAGGAATATGCCGTAGGCCGTACCCTTGCTTCCAGCGTCCTTACTGACGATGATTCCATCATTGCCGAAGCCGATACGGTGGTTACGGAAGATGTCTTTGACCGTCTCCTTGCTGCCAAGGTCCTGGAAATCCGTCTGTATCCGCTCGATGAAGAAAATGGTGAAGACGCTGAGACGCTTGCCATCAACGTCAGCGAAGACAAGGTCAAGACGGCTTTCCGTGAACATATGACCCATCACTTCCTTGATAAGGAAGTGGCGGAAGATATCCTTGATGGGGAAGGAACAGTCCTTGGCCATAAGGGCGATAAGTTCACGGCAGAGCTCATCGAAACCATTCTTGATAATGGTACGGTAAAGGAACTGAGTATCCGCAACAATGAAGTTGACGGTATCTACGTTGAAGCCATTACGGCCGGCAAGAACAAGAGCACGGTCCTGGAATCCCTCCGCGACCGCCTCGTGGGCAGAACCCTTGCCGAAGAAATCGAAGACAAGGATGGTCACGTCCTTTATCACATCAATGACTACATCACAGAAGATATGGCTGATGTCATCGCCGGCCTCCGTGAAAAAGTCAAGATCCGCAGCGTCCTTACCTGCAAATCCCACTTTGGTGTCTGCCGTAAGTGCTATGGCCGCAACCTCGCCACGGCCCGCAAGGTCGAAATCGGCGAAGCTGTCGGGACCATTGCTGCCCAGGCCATCGGGGAACCGGGTACCCAGCTTACGATGCGTACGTTCCATACGGGCGGCGTTGCCGGTGCTGACGATATTACCCAGGGTCTTCCTCGTGTCGAAGAACTCTTCGAAGCACGTAAACCGAAACATCCGGGTATCCTCAGCGAATCGGCAGGGACCGTCAGTGTCCAGGAAAAGGAAGATGGCCGTTTTGTCATCATTACCCGCGAAGATGGCACGGAAGATTCCTACCATATCCCTTATGGGGCCAAACTCCATATTGCCGATGGCGATCATGTGGAAGTGGGCGACCGCCTGACCGAAGGCTCCCTCAATCCGCACGATATCCTGCGTATCAGCGGTCCTGCCGCTACGCGCCACTACCTCGTACAGCAGGTCCTCAGTGTCTATAAATCCCAGGGCGTTGAAATCAACGACAAACACGTTGAAGTCATGGTCCGTCAGATGATGCGTAAATATCGCATTGACGATGCTGGGGATACGAAGATGCTGCCGGGCTCCGTTGTGGACATCGCGCAATTTGAAGATGAAAACGATGAAGTCATGGCAGAAGGCAAGGAACCGGCACAGGGACATCCGATCCTCCTCGGGATCACCAAGGCTTCTCTGGCAACGGATTCCTTCCTGTCGGCCGCTTCCTTCCAGGAAACGACGAGAAACCTGACCGATGCTGCCATCAAAGGCAAAGTCGATCCGCTCCTTGGTCTCAAGGAAAACGTAATCATTGGCAAGCTGATCCCGGCAGGTACGGGCATGCCCAAATACCGCAATATCCAGCTCAAACTCCATCGTCCCGATGAAGTGCAGGAGAGTATGGACAGCGAAAATGCTGATGAATAAGCTGTAAGTGAAAAGCCGCGAAGAAATATGAGTTTCTTCGCGGCTTTTGTATTTGGTGGAGTAAAGAGACTGTACAGGCAGCGACGCTGCCTCCTATAGGGGGCGGTTTGGGTCCGTGCCTTTGGGGCTTTTCTTATTATCCGAACAATACCCATTGTTTATTTTTCCGTTGACCTACTTTTTATCCTGTTTTTATCCTCTTTTTTCGTCCTTTCCTTTTTTAAACAATTCCATAATGATTGCATATTGCATACAATATACTTTCAAATTGTCCGTAATATTTCTCCTAATCCCTTGACAATGGCACCTTTTGTGTTGTATAAATAGACCAATGTTAATTATGAACAAAATAAATAAAGAAGCGTTTAATGTTCATAATATAACAGCTTTTTCCATCAAAAAAGGGAGCCTCCGCTCCCTTGTCGTGGTAATCCTATTTCTTATCCTTCATCTGCAGGTACATAGTGTTTCAGGCAGGATTTCTTGAGTCCTTCCGGAACCGGCGTCATTTTTTCTTTGACTATCCGCTGGACTTCTTTTTTTAGCGTCTGCGTCGAAGCTAGGTGAGGAAGGACGTCTTCCTCCGTAAAAAACGATGGCTCGGCGTAGTTATCGGCAAAGACGGCGATGGTTTCCACCTGTACGTGGGGAGTGCCTTCTTTTGCCAGAGTTTCCTTAAAGACGGCTTCGGATTCTTTGAGGGCCCGTACAGGATTTTTTACGATGAGACTTGACGCGTTATCCGTCACGCGCCACGTGGAATCCTGATCATGACCGTAGATGCGGTAGCCCTTATGGATGACTCTAAGGAGCAGTGCCTTCCCCGGAAGAAGGGCAATGAGATCGACGCCAGCAAGGCTGCCCTTTGGGGGCACAAAGAAATAAACCTTTTTATGGGACCCATCCCTGATGGCCTTCTTGACACGCTTCATAGCCATTTCCGGTGTACGGGCTTTCTTCATCTGGAGCCATTTCCAGCGGAACACAATAAGGCCCGTCGCAAGTACGAGGAAAAAAAGAAGGATTTCTTTAAAACTATGCAGCTTCCAGATTGTAAAATCTGGAAGGATCTTGATGACAACGTCTTCCATGACCAGACTCCTTTTTGTAGGGAGAAATTTTTACATGGTCCATTATATCAGCCTTTCTTAGTTTTTACTAGGCGCGGCTCCTTTCCAATGATATAATGGATATGTACCAAAATTCTGAAAAAGATGATTTCCCCGTCCGGGGTTTTCATACAGCGCACTCATTCTATCTAAAGGGGGACTCATTATGGCTGCAATAAATGAAAAGGAACTGTCCCGGGTGGACCGGTTCCTCAACACGATTGAACGTGTCTGCAACAAATTGCCACCGCCTGCCATCTTATTTTGTATCCTGTTTCTCATCGTGGCTTTCGTTGGGATGTTCTTTACCTTCTCTGGTTTTGGTCTTGAAAATCCCGCGACCCATAAGGTCGTCTATTCCCAAAACCTCTTTACCAAAGAAGGCGTCCAGTGGCTTTTGACCAGCATGGTGAAGAACTTCACCGGATTTGCGCCTCTGGGCCTTGTCATCACCATGACCATGGCCATTGGTTTCTGCGAAGAATCAGGCATGCTTGTTGCCATGCTGCGGCGCAGTATGAAGAACGTACCGCCTAACATCGTTCCGTTTCTCATTGCTTTTCTTGGAACGGTGGGCAACATTGCTTCCGATACGGCCATGGTCGTCATTCCACCTCTGGCTGCCCTTGTTTACATCGGTGTCAAGAAGAATCCTGTTGTTGGGATGATTGTCGGTTATGCCGGTGCCCAGGCTGGTTTTACAGCAAACCTCATGATTGCTGGTACGGACTCCCTGCTTCAGGGCCTTACGAACCAGGCCATCGATGCGTTCCTTGGTACGCCTGGGAAATTCGTTGTTGATGTCACCTGTAACTGGTACTTCATGATTGCTTCTACCTTCCTGTGCTCCCTTGTGATTGGCCTTGTTTCAACCAAGATCGTGGAACCTCGGTTCCCTGTGTATCACAGCAAAGATGAAGACGAAACCATCCAGGAAGTGACACCCCTTGAAGTAAAAGGCCTTCATCGTGCCGGTTTTGCCGTTGTCATCTATATTGTCATCCTTGCCGTCGGTTTCTTTACAGGCATTCTTTCCAAAGACGGGCACACTCTCGTCGGTTCGCTGCTCCTCAAAGGCCTCATTCCGATTCTTTTCTTCCTCTTCAGTATTGCCGGCATTACCTATGGCATCACGACGGGCAGCTTCAAATCCGTCAAGGATGTCAATAAAGCGATGGTCAAGCAAATGAGCGGTATGGGCGCCTACGTTGTTTTCTGCTTCTTCTGCGGTCAGTTCCAGGCTCTTTTCAACTGGACCCACCTGGGCACGCTCATGGCGATTTCCGGGGCTGACTTCCTCAAAGGAATCGGTTTTACGGGCCTGCCCATGTGCATCGCCTTTATCCTCATTACGGCCCTCATCAACATCTTTGTTTCGAGCGGCTCTGCCAAGTGGGCCATCCTCGCTCCGATCTTCGTTCCGATGTTCATGCTCCTTGGCTACCATCCTGGATTTACCCAGCTCATCTACCGCTTGGGCGACTCTCCGGGGAACTGCTTTACCCCGATGTCTCCCTACATTTGGATGATCCTTTCCGTGGCCCAGGAAAAATACATGCCTGACATTGCCATTGGGACCCTTATTTCCAACATGATTCCTATCGCCATCGTCCTTCAGATTGCCTGGATCGTTTTCCTCATCGTTTGGGAAACCTTGGGTCTTCCTATTGGACCGGGCGTTGGCATGCAGCTGCCTCCAGGCATCCTCTGATTGAAACAACTTTCCTTTTGGAAAAATATCTACCCGTACGCTCTCTAGTTTAAAAAAGTACTGCACTTTTCGAACATCCGGCGGAGCTTTCGTGCCTTGCCGGATATTTTTATGACACAAGGAAGGAATTGATGATGATACAGCACCAGAAAAAAACTTCACAAAAAGGCGCCCTTGCGGCCTTCATGAACCTTGTTGAACAGGGCTGCAACAAGCTGCCGCCCCCGGCTATTCTTTTTTGCCTGCTCTTTGTCCTGACCGCCCTTTTGGGTGTCCTCTTTACGGAAATGGGAGTGCGCCTTGAAAACCCGGCCACCCACCAGATCGTCACGGCTCAGAACTTTTTCAGTAAGGCCGGTATTCAGTGGCTCCTCACAAATATGGTGAAGAACTTTACGGGCTTTGCTCCCTTAGGCCTTGTCATTACCATGACCATGGCCATTGGCTTTTGCGAGGAATCAGGGCTTTTGGTTTCCCTGCTGAATCGATCCATGCGCCGCGTACCGCCAGCTCTCGTCCCTTATCTGATTGCCTTTGTCGGGACTTTGGGCAACATCGCTTCTGATACCGCGGCTGTGGTCATCCCGCCCTTGGGTGCCCTTGTTTATTTAGGCGTCAAGAAACATCCTGTGGCTGGTATGATTGTTGGCTATGCCGGTGCAAATGCAGGCTTTACGGCAAACCTCATGGTTGCCGGTACGGATTCCCTGCTGCAGGGCCTGACAAACGAAGCCATCAAGGGCTTTTTGGGAAACCAGGACTTTGCCGTTGACGTTACCTGCAACTGGTACTTTATGGTTGCCTCGACCTTCCTTGTCGCCCTCGTGATCGGGTGGCTCTCCCAAAAGATTGTAGAACCCCGTTTTGGGACCTATGAAGGGGCCGTGGGAGGGGAGACCGTCGCTGAAATCGGGACAGCGGAAAAGCGCGGCATAAAAAACGCGGGACTTGTCGTTCTTATCTTCGTCATCATCGTCATGGCAGGCTTTTTTACAGGCATCCTTTCCAAAGATGGCCATACCCTTGTGGGCTCCCTGCTCCTTAAAGGACTCATTCCCATTCTCTTTTTTGTCCTCAGTGCAGCCGGCATTGCTTACGGCCTCACCACAGGAAAATTTGCAAGTCTAAAGGATATCAACAAAGCTATGGTCAAACAAATGAGTGCCATGGGGTCCTACGTCGTTTTCTGCTTTTTCTGCGGTCAGTTCCAGGCCCTATTTAACTGGACCCATATGGGAACCCTCCTTTCCATCAAAGGGGCGGACCTGCTCCAGGAAATCGGTTTTACAGGACTTCCCCTCAGCGTGGCCTTTATTCTCATCACGGCGCTTATCAACCTTTTTATGTCAAGCGGTTCTGCCAAATGGGCCATCTTCGCACCAATCTTTGTCCCTATGTTCATGATGCTCGGATATCATCCTGCTTATGCCCAGCTCCTTTATCGCCTTGGCGACTCGCCGACCAACTGTTTTACTCCCGTTATGCCCTATCTTTGGATGGTCCTTGCCGTGGCCCAGGAAAAATATATGCCTGATATCGCCATTGGGACACTCGTCTCCAGCCTCGTTCCCTTGGGCCTTGCCCTCCAATTCATTTGGATCATTTTCCTCATCGCCTGGACACTCCTGGGAATCCCCATTGGCCCCGGTGTCGGTGCGACGCTGCCGCCAGGGATTTTGTAAGGGAATATAATCTGTCTTAGATTTCCTATCGTGTGCACTGCCTTGCGAACATTTTGCAGGGCAGTGATTTTTTTAGCTATTTTTATCGATGATAAAATGGCCTATAAAAAGAGGAGTAGAGGAAGGCAGAAAAAGGCAATCCGTGTATAGTGATTACAATAATTGATAAAAATGGAATGAATTGCCAAAAATTGAAAGAATTATATAATCAATGATGGCTGAATGAATATAAAAAAGGAAGTCGGGAAAGACGAATAATTTTTGAAAAGAATTCATACAATGTCTCTTTGAAAAGGACAAATTAATAGAAAAATAAGGAAAATATGATATAACAAAATAAAAATCTGTTATAATAGATACAGAATCAAAAACGAAATGACCCATCATTTCAGCATCATGCACTTTATTTTTTCGTACTGCGCAGACAATATGAAAGGCGCTGACCTTCTTCAAAAGTCTGATTCGCCCTGCGATCCAGGAATCGCCATCGCGTTTTTCCCTGAACCCTTACCTTATGGATTCCCTGTCAATCCAAGGAAATTTCGCCCTGACCCTCACGGATCCTCCGCCGATGAAGCAATTGCCTGCGGATCCATCAAAGGAGGAACTTAAAAGACATGGAAAAGAAGCTGCAAGAAAAAGCAAGTCTCCTCGACCGTTTTTTGGATACGGTCGAACGGGTGTGCAATAAATTGCCACCTCCTGCCATCTTATTTGGCATTTTATTTGTGATTACGGCCATTGTTGGGGCAATTTGCACCCAGGCCGGATTCGCACTGGAAAACCCGGCCTCTCACAAACTGGTGGCGTCCCAGAACTTCTTTACAAAAGAAGGCATCCAGTGGCTTCTCACGACGATGGTGAAGAACTTTACCGGATTTGCACCGCTGGGCCTTGTCATTACCATGACCCTTGCCATTGGTTTTTGTGAAGAATCAGGCATGCTCTCCGCGCTGCTGCGCCGCAGCATGAAGAATGTACCGCCCTCTCTCGTTCCCTTTATCGTTGCCTTTCTTGGCGTCTGCGGCAACATTGCGTCCGATACGGCCATGGTTGTCATTCCGCCCCTTGCGGCTGTTGCCTATATCGGTGTCAAGAAGCATCCTGTTGTTGGGATGATGGTCGGTTTTGCAGGCGCGGAAGCGGGCTTTGGCGCTAACCTCATGATTGCCGGAACCGATTCCCTGCTGCAAGGCCTTACGAACCAAGCCATTGATGGGTTCTTTGGCAAAGCGGGAATCTTTGCTGTAGACGTAACGTGCAACTGGTATTTTATGTTTGTCTCTACTTTCCTTTGTGCTTTCATGATTGCCCTTGTTTCCATCAAAATCGTAGAGCCACGCTTTGGCAAATACGAAGGGCCCGGTGCTGATGAGGAACTGGGCGGTGTCTCGGAACTCGAAATCAAGGGACTTAACCGTGCGGGTCTGGTCATTGTCCTTTATATTGCCATCTTGGCTGTTGGCTTTTTCTCGGGTATCCTCTCTAAGGATGGACATACTTTTGTTGGTTCTCCGCTCCTTAAGGGCCTCATTCCCCTTCTCTTTATCATGTTTAGCTTGGCTGGCATTACGTACGGCGTGACAACAAAATCCTTCACCTGCATCAAGGATGTCAACAAAGCGATGGTCCATCAAATGAGCGGGATGGGTGCATTCGTCGTTTTCTGCTTCTTCTGCGGTCAATTCCAAGCCCTCTTCAGTTGGACCCATCTGGGAACCCTCCTTGCCATTTCAGGTGCTGATTTCCTCGAAACGGTTGGCTTTACAGGACTCCCCATGTGTGTCGTCTTCATTATCATCACAAGTCTCGTCAACATCTTTATGTCTTCCGGATCTGCCAAGTGGGCTATTTTCGCACCGATTTTCGTGCCGATGTTCATGCTTTTGGGATATCACCCTGGATTTACGCAATTGCTTTACCGACTGGGCGACTCGCCAACAAACTGCTTTACACCGATGAATCCCTACCTTTGGATGATTCTTTCCGTGGCACAGGAAAAATATATGCCTAAAGCGGCCATTGGGACCCTTGTCTCAAATCTGATTCCGATTGCTGTCTGCCTGCAGGTTGCGTGGATCATTTTCCTGATTGTCTGGATGACTTTGGGCCTTCCCATTGGACCGGGCGTTACGATGCAGCTGCCTAGTGGCATCCTTTAAGAGCCCTGTTTATTCCTGAGCGCTGGAGCTTTAGCTTCGGCGCTTTTTCCTGCTTTCCTGAAAAAAGCAGGGTGGGGAAGAGCCTTTCTTACTTTTTTCAAATTTTTGGCGGATTGTATAATTAAGTTGAACACTTAAAAATCCATAGCGAACCCTTG
>UPXT01000043.1 GCA_900538365.1 uncultured Acidaminococcus sp.
TCCTTTTTCAATATTTATTTGTCCATGACCCCACAAATTTCCGTGAAGAACCAATAAAATACAAATAAAACATTAAAAACATTGCATAACAATCTAATATAGTGGTATATAACACTATTATGAAAATGTTTCAATTAGTTTTTCTAAGAGAAAAACTAACTATTTAGAATTTGAATTAATGATATTCATAGAATAAAATTGAAATAACAGAAAATTACATCTTATCCGAAGCAGATTGCATCAGATGTAATGCGGGGAGAATCGAATATTGATGCCTTCTTTTATGATGAATCACGTATTTTCTGAAATCATGGAAGATTATAAACCTTCAATTAGGTGTTGATTCTTCTGCAATGTGGAAGGAATCTCATAAGAATCCCGCCTTCCTCTATCGTGGAAGGAAGGCAGGCAATAAAGAAAAGGAGTGTTGAAGTTATGGGTAAATTAGGAAAACGAATCATGGCATGTCTTAGTGCCAGCCTCGTTGTCATGTCCTTGGCCGGCTGCAGTGTCGGCGGCGGTGGCAATGGTGGGGACCAAAAATCGACTGCGGGCAGCCTCAAGGGGAAAAATGTCCGAGTCGTCATCGGTTCCACTTCGACTTCTGGTGACTCTTACATGATGGCCGATCTTGTTACGCGCTATCTTTCTAAGAAAATGGGTTTCAAAGGTAAGGTTGACGCCATCGGGAACTCTGCAGCACTTGATACCATTTCCAAGGCCAAGGGCGATGGTACGACGGTCATGATGTTCCACGATATGACTTTTTTGAGCGTACTCTTTGGCTCTGTTGATAAGAAATATGCTCTGGAAAACTTGACAGTTGGTCCTCGTATCGGTCAGAACCCTGGCGGTTGCTTTGGGGCTGCTAAGGATGCTCCGTACAAGACCCTTTCTGAAGTGACGAAATACTTGAAAGCAAACCCGGATAAGACGGTTTCCTTCAATATTGAATCGGGAGCAACGAGCCACCTTGCTTTCGTTGCTTACTACCTTGATGTAAAACGTAAGGAAGGCGATGCTGTTGCCAGCCGCATCAAAGCAATCGTTGGCGGCACGACGGCTGATAAGCTGCAGCGCCTCTGGGACCGCAATGCTGACGTTATCTACGGTGATACCTCTGCTTTCGAACAATATACCAAGGATGGTGTCGATGCTAAACTTGCAATGAACATGTTTGATTCCTGCGGCAAGGTGAACGGGCTTAAAATTAACTCCATGGCTGAAGACGGAATTGAATTTGAAGGCAAACCCTTCGACTTTGCAAAAGATTTTGCCATGTACTTCCCGAAGAACATGGATGAAAAGGTCCTCAAAGAATATGAAGCGGCTATGGTTGAAATCGTAAAGGATCCGCAGTTCCAGAAAGACATGGCTGCCCTTTACTACAACACGTTGAAACCTGAAGAAGTAACTCTTCAGGCTTCCAAGGACTTCATCTATGGTAAACGTAAGATGTGTGAATCCTTGATTAAACAAGCTCCGGCTCTGGATACGCTGACCAGCCACTGAGAACGGTCCTTCATCTAAGTGAAATCAAATGGCGCTTCCCGATGCGAAATGAAATAGATGTCTTCGGGAAGCGTTTTTTATGAAAAGAAAGAGGGGAAAGAAAATATGATCAGTGTGGTTTATTCCACAGAGCACTTGCTGATGCCGAAAATCATCGGTACATTGCTCGTTATCATGCTTGCTGTCATAGTCCTTGTAGAGGGCCGGGAACGTAAGGCAGCAACCGGAAAATTCTTTGGCAGCTTTGGCCCGTTCTTCCGTGAAAATGCGGATTTCAAGAAACTTTTCGGTACGCTGCTCCTATTCATTGGCTACATTTTTGTTGTTGAAGAGGTTGGCTTTACGGTTACCAGCATTATTTTTGTATTCCTCTTCAATGTACTTTATACAGGTTGGAGTAAAAAGGCTCTTCGAACGAGTCTTATAATTTCCATCCTGGCACCTGTCATTGTCAGTCTAATTTTTGGTGTTGCTTTCAATATTACGCTTCCCAGCGGAATTTGCAGTATCACCTTCATTGATTACGGCATCACGATTTACTGAGAAAGGAGGATAGCCCATCATGATTACATTTACTTTTACTCACGTTTTGGTCTGTCTCCTTGGTGTTATTGGCGGGATTGTCTTTGGCGCCATTCCGGGCATGACAGCGACTATGGCTGTTGCTGTTTTTCTGCCTTTGACCTATGCCTATGATATTCAGACAGCCATGTTCCTGCTCTTGGGTCTTTATGTCGGCGGGATTTCAGGCGGTCTTGTTCCTGCTATCTTGATTAATATCCCTGGCACGCCATCTTCAATTACAACGACTTTTGATGGTTTTCCTATGGCAAAACGAGGCGAGAGTGAACGTGCCCTGAAGGTTGGGATTCTCTCCAGCTTTATCGGGGGCATGATTTCCTTGGCCTGTCTAGCTCTTTTGACGCCAGTCCTCAGTGCCTTTGCATTAAGTTTCAGTGCTGTAGAAAAGTTCCTTATTATCCTCTTTGCCCTTACAGTCATTGCTGCTCTTTCCAATGGACAGATGCTGCGTGGTATTTTTGCTGGCTTCCTCGGTGTTTTCATCAGTCTTATGGGGATGTTCAGTGTCAACAATGCATACCGTATGGTTCCTGATTCCCTGATGACTTACATGCAAGACGGGTTCCAACTTCTGCCGGTCCTCATTGGACTTTTTGCTATTGGCCAAATCTTTGAGGAAGCAGAAGAAGGTATGACCTTTAATCTCAAACGTGTTGACGAAGGTGGGATCGAAGGTAAGAAATTCTCTCTCAGCGATTTCAAGGGACAAGGCGTCAATCTAATTCGTTCGGCTTTGATTGGGACTTTTGTTGGTGTCCTTCCTGGTGTTGGCGGATCTGCCGCATCCATTCTGTCCTATGCACAGGCAAAAAGTTTTTCCAAACACCCTGAACTGATGGGAACGGGTGTCCCTGAGGGTCTTATTGCTTCAGAAACCTCTAACAATAGCCTTACGGGCGGCGCTCTCATTCCACTTCTGAGCTTGGGTATTCCTGGTGACTCGACGACGGCTGTCCTTATTTCTGCCTTCATGTTCCAGGGTATTCAAGTAGGTCCGCTCTTTATTGCCCAGAACCCAGATACATGGAACTGCATTCTTGTCGGGATGCTTCTTGCAAACATTATCATGTTCCTGTGCATGTTCTATCCAATTAAGTGGATCAGCAAACTCGTTTATATTCCTAAACAACGCCTTTATCCGGTCATTATGATGATTTGCATTGTAGGTGCTTACGCTACGAAAAATGGCCGTATCTTTGATGTGTGGACGCTCCTGGGATTTGGTATCGTTGGTTATCTCTTTGGTAAGATCCACATTCCATCGTCTTGTTTCCTCATCGGCTTTATTCTGGGTAAGGACCTTGAAAACTACTTCATCCAATCTATTAGTGCCTCAAAGGGCAGCCTTGCGGTGTTCTTCTCTCGGCCAATCGGTCTTTTCATCTGGGTCCTCATTGCCATTTCCATCTGGTATTCCTTCTATAACGCCAGAAAGCTGAAAAAGCAAAAAGCTGCCCAACAGTAACATTGCCTGTTCTTCAACTCCATATATGAAAGGCCATCTTCCACCCGGAAGGTGGCCTTTCATATCACTTCTTGTAAATGAAAAAACTGCCCTTAGCGGGCAGTTTTTTCATTTACAAGAAGTGACGCCAGATGCACAATCTTATCGAGCTCCGGCATGGGGTCAAAGGTAAGAAGTTTTTCTGAAGGCGCTGTGCGGACCGTAATCGGCATGGCAAAGAAACGGCCCCGCAGAAACACGTCCATTTGGTTTTTGCGGACACTGATTGCAATGCGGCCGGGTGTGTAATCGGAAAGTGTCTTCAAGGCATCAAGGAAAGGCTCCGATAAGGTGACTTTCCCCGTTTTGCCGTAGAGGGCAAAATCCTTATTGAGACGAATATCAGGCACTTTGAGATTGATAAGTTGGGGATGTGCATCAAAGAATGCAAGACGCATCGGCGTAGGGAAGGAGTCCTTTTGGAGCAGCCTAAAATCAAGATCCGTTTCCTTGGGAAGCGTTAAGTGGAACCAGGCCCCGCTATTCATGTGGATTCGTTTCTTCCCTTTTTCTTTCAGTTTAAAAAAGCAGGGGAGGGTGGCATCGCAGACGGAAATGGGGACATCCTTATAGGTGCCGCTCATGCCTTGTGCAAAATAGGGCTTTGCTTTATCGTCAGAGAGTGTAATGAGCTCTGCTTCATGAACCGTTGTCGCCGTTATCTCACCGCCGCTTTGGGGAAGTGGCGGCTCAGAATGCAGTTTCTTTGCTGTCGTAAGACGCAGGTTTTCCCGAGTGACGGACGCAAGATAGTTTTTTTGTTTTTTGCGCAGATAAAAAATTTGGTAAATGACGGCAGCCGCCAACAGGACGAGGGAAAGACCTCGATTGAAGAAGGTCGCCGCCGCTGCTATGGCAAGGATGGGAATGATGAGAAAGGACGCTTTCTTATAGGTTTTATACTCATTGATGAGGGTTTTGATGATTTCCTTAGGTTCTCTTTCTGTCATGACCTGGTTCCGTAAGGGGGAACCACACCTCCTTTTTGCTGTAACGTCTTTCCTTTAAGTTTACCATAGATGGGAACGAGTCACCACAGTAAAACGGCCATTTTACCAATAAAAGAAAGGCGTGGTGGAAGGTGTTCCATCGCGCCTGTTGGCTGATTACTTCTTTCTATTTCTCCATCCATGCGGCTTTTCCTTCCGTCACCACAATTTTTTTTGGTGCGGTCACAAGGCTGCATTCCGGCCCGTCCAGGGCATAGGCTTCAAAGTAGACATGCCCCGCATCATCTTTTTTGCTGACGACAATGGAAAAGCTGTTCTTTTTCGCAAAGATCAGGGCAATCTCCTTATCCTTCATCGTTTTTTTGTCCTTTTCTTTCGTCATTTTTTCGGTAGCTCCTGGGCTTTTTCCAGTAACTTGCCGCCATGTCAATGAAGTCACGAGCGGCACGGCTGAGGGTCGTACCTTTTTGGTAGCTTGCCGTCATGGACCAGCGCAGGGGCGTTTCAAAGGAAAAATAGCGGATGCCTTTGGTAAAATGACGGGCCGTCGATTCGGCGACGATGCCGCAGGAAATTCCGGCCCTGACCATTTCGAGGATGGTGGAGGGGTTCTGCGTTTCAAAAAGGACATGGGGGGCAATCCCTTTTTCCCTAAAAGCGGCATCGATGGAGGGACGCATGGTTGTTTCCTTTCGCAATAGGATAAAGGGATGATTGGCCAGTTCGGATAGGGAAAGTCTGGGATAAGCGCTTTCTTTTGCCTCCAGGACGCCTGTAACGGCAAGGGAAGCGGGCACGGCAAGCAGGATTTCTTCCTCAAAAAGGGTCTCATAAGCATTCTGGGTCTCTTGATCCGGAAAGAGGGTCATGAAGCCAAAATCAATGTCGCCACGGGCAATGAGGGGCTGCATGCGGTAAATGTTGAGCTCGTAAGGAACAACGACCATGTGAGGATATTTTTTGTGAAATCGGGGATAGACGTGGACGAACATATCGGGACCGCGGACCGGTGTCATTCCAATGGATAGGGTCCCTTTATAGCTTCCCGTAAGATCGCTGATTTCCGCATAAGTCCTGTTCTTTGTGCGGAGCATCTCCCGTGCGCCCTTGAGGTAGATTTCACCGGCCTGGGTGGGAATCATTTCCGTTTTGGTGCGGCGAAAGAGGGCTGTTCCGAGCTCCCGCTCGATCTTAAGGAGCTGCTGGTTCAGGGCGGACTGGGTGAGATAAAGCTTTTCCGCCGCCTTGGTGATGCTTTTTTCTTCGGCAATCTTGATGATATTTTCAATAAGATGAGTATCCATGGCGCTTCTCCCTAGACTTGATGCTGTCATTATACTACAGTGCTTTTTTCAAGGCAAAAAAGAGGCCTTCTCCCTGAATATGAAGGAGAAGACCTCCGAAAGGTTCCTTGTAAGGACGCAGTCAGAACTTCCAATTGAATCCAGCTCGGATGCTGTAGGTGCGATGATAGTCATGCCCGACATAGCGCTCCACGTCAAAGTACATGGACTGTTTATCCCCGGTCTTGACGCTGTAGCCAAGGCCGATAACGCCCCAGGTTCCTTTTTGGTCATTTGTTTTGGTATAACGGTCGGTGCCATATGCAGCTGTTACATCATCTCCATCGAGAAATTCGTGGAGGAGGGAGGCCTTGAAATAGCATTTGCTGTCAAGTTTCGGGTCGAGGCGCTTTACAAGGTCAAAGCCGAGGCGCCCCACAAGGCTCCAGCTGTGATCTGCAGAAAGAAAAAGACCTTGGGAATCGACTTACCATCGACAAGCCCCATGTCATGACACATGGGGTGATCTGCAGAAAGAAAAAGACCTTGGGAATCGACGGCGTCATAGCCGCCAAGGTAGGAGAGCTGGACCTGGGCCTGCGGAACGATGCTCCAGTCTTTCGAGAGCTTGTTGACCCGCCCGTATTCGGTAGAAAGATTGACTGAATGTCTGCTGTAATCGGCTGCATAGCCTGTGCCTGTTGTGGCATCAGTAACACTGTAGTCTTCTTTGCCGTAATGGTATTTGAGATAGCTGTCCCAATAGCTGTGGGTGCCTTTTTTCCAGTCGGCCTTCCTGTTAAGGTCCGTCGGGGTGTAAAGATGGGTATCATAGACGCTGATGGCGGTATCACGAAGCCCCAGGTTTCCGCTGGTTCCTTCAAAGTGGCCTTCATTTTTGGTGTAGGCCATAGAGGCGCTCAACCGATGCTTATGAGGCTCCTGATCCCGTAAGACCGTTGTATAGCCAAGCTCATAAGTGTTGCCATCAAGTTCGCCCATGCCGTCAATGCCAAGATTGCGGTAACGGAAACGAATCCAAGCCCCCTCGTCAGCGTCCGGTGTAAAGTACCGCGTATTGCCGCTGCGATTGGTAAAGGTGTCAAGATCTGTAAGGTAGCGCCAAGAAAGGTCTGCCAGACGGGAGGGCGTCTTTGCGCCTTCGTTGTGTTCGCGGCTCTTGACGACATAGATGTTGACGGCATCGTCCCCGTTATAGAGGGCTTCTACATTTTCCGTACCGGGTTTTCCGAATGTGAGAGGACCGGTTTCCTGAGAAACAGAGTAGGTTGCACCGCCGTTTCGATCGTTATTGTAGGCATCCATATTTAAGGCATCGGACGAAACGGAACGGTATTCCGTCTTGTAGAGGTTGTTATAGATGCCGGAAGAAAGGGCTGTGACGAGGGTGCCGCTGCCAAACCCGTAGCCTGGGTTCTTGACCGTTGCAAAACGAACGGCGTCACCTGGATCCATTTCCTCATCCAAGGTGCTGATATTTTTGATGACGAGGGTCTCTTTGTCGCTGCTTCCGTTCTCGACGTAGAGCATATCGCTTTGGCTGCCGTCATCAGCATCAAGGTCCATGGCAAAGGTGTGACTCTCCGAAAGGGTCCCAATTTCAAGGGAATCTCCGCCGCTTTGATACTGCACGGTCCCGCCGTCGCCCGAAAGGGTCGTTACGGCAGATGCTTCCGTCATGTTCCATGTACTGCCGGCGTCAAGGGTGAGATCAATGGCTCCTATTCCCAACGGGGAAGGAAGAATGGTATCTTCTCCTGAAGGGAGGCTTTCTTCTGGCCAGGAGGTTGCCGTGATGCGCTCATATAGAAGCCCCGTATCGGCTTGCCCCGTAAAGAGGGAGTCGTCACTGAGCGTAAGGGAAATGGCCCCGCCCGGAAGGGCCGCCTCAGGGTCCATCGGGACAATCCCTGTTATATTTTCAAAGTCGGTGCCGACGTAGGCATCCTCTCCATAGGCAGACAAGTTGCCCGTAAGGGTGAGGGTTGCCCCATTCGTGGGTGTCATCGTGATGGTGCCTTTGTCGTAGGCGAGAAGATTGCCCTCTACAGAGCTGTCTTTTCCATAGGTTACAGAAAGAATGGCCCCATCGCTGGATTCAGCTGATGTGCCGCTTTCTACGGTAACTAACCCGCCGGAGCCGCTGTCGTTTCCCTCTTGGAAGGGATCGGGCGTACCTGGGTCTACATTGGACGTATCCACGGCATGAGCTGCCAGAAAGGCGATATGACTCTTTACGGCAAGGGAGGCATTCTTGATTTCTGTCTGACTGCCCGTAAGGGACGCCACTGCAATAGGACGCGTCGTCACGGCATCAAATTCCTCACCTGTGACAGAATCTGTTATCTTACCTATGACAGGCTCTGTGCCCGTCGTAATTGTAAGGGTGCCGCCTTGAGCATCGACGCTTGTTTGGGAGGTGTTCCGCGTCATGATGCCGTAGAGAGGGGCTGTAATTTTTGTGCTTCCCGCAAGTGTCAGCTTGGCCTCCGTACTCAGCTGGGCCCCTGTGCTATTTTCCGCGGAGATGATGTTGGTTCCTTTGGCGGCTAGACTGGTTTCCATGCCGGACCACAGGTTGATGGCCGTTTGTTTGGCCTCAATGACATTATCGCCCTCTGCTTTGAGAATAACTTTCCCAGCAAGATAAGACGTGATAGGGCTGCCCTCCGCCGTAAAATCGGTACTGCTGTAGCCGCTCCCACGGATGCCGTAGGTGGCACCGGTGATACGATTGCTGCCGCCTGCTGTAAGGGTGACGGTTCCAAAGGCCGGTCCGGCTTCTCCGACACTGGCTATGGTTCCAACGCTGATTCCGCTGCTATAGGCGTCCTTTGATGGGACAGAAATGAGATTGTCCTTTCCAGCAGAAAGCGTCACGTCGGCACCTAGGCAGGTCTGGATGCCCGAGATGCCATAAGGGTTCTGATTCTGCAGGGTATCGCCGGCCGTGGCTGTGATTGTGTTGCTGCCTTTTGTCTTAAGGGTAATCTGGGTGCGTTCATCCGTATTGAATCCACTGGAGGGCACACTCGAATCGGTCGGGTCATAAGGAATATCCAAAGAGCCTTCATAGTCATCGCCCGCACCGGGAAAGGGGTCCATTCCATCATTGGCGCTGGGCCCACTTGCATAGAGACCATGGTTGAATCCTTGCAGGGTGATTCCTTTTTCTCCTTCAAGGGTTACGTTTCCCCCTTCCGCGTAAAGCCCGGCGGCTTGGAGAAGGGTAGGAGACCACCCACTGGACTGATCAATGAGCTGAGTGTCGGTAGTGGAAGAAAGGGCCAGTTCCTGGGCTTTCATGGTGAGCGTCTTCCCGTTTGGCACATAGACCCCAGCCCGCGGCCCCTTAACAGTAAGGCTTCCGTCCGCGTTTGTAATGGTCAGTTGATCTGAGCTCCCCTTATCCCATGTGTTTCCGCTCCCTTTGGAGAGCGTTGACTCGCTGGAATCATTTTCGAAGACCCTATCTTCCGCAAAGGTCATCTCTGAACCAGATCCCATGGTAAGCACTTCAGCTGATGCTGCCGGTGATAACGACAGCACGCAGAACAATATGCCCAATGTACTTGCTGCAGATTGAAAAGAACCGCGATGTTTCATGTTACTTCCCCTCTTTTTTGTTCAATCATATGACCCTTTGATGAACTCGTATTTACTATTTATTATAGCATAAATAAATAAAAAATAACTTAAAAGAGAATTATTTTAGAATATCAATGAAATAATGAACATTTGCCATAAAAAGAGTACTAAAATGAAACAATAAGAGAGGTTCCTGTTAAATGATGGCGCTTCGAACTACGGCTCCACGGACACCAAGGGCCTCCAGCTGGGAGGCCCTTGGATCGGGCCAGCTAAGTCCTCCCAAGACATAGATGGATAGGGGCGAAGATCGTATGAAGTCGGGAAGCTGCGTCAACCCAAGGGGAAGACTGTTGGGTTTGCAGGAGGTCGGAAAGAGAGGACTTACGATTAAGTAGGAGGCTCCTAACTGAAGGGCTGTTTCAACTTCACTCAGCAAGTGGACGGAAATCCCCACGCCATGGGGATAGGGCAGTTTCATTTTTCCCTTTTCCAATAGGTATGCTGCTTTTTGGGGATGGGACTTCGACCAGAGAAGCCAATTTTTGAGAGGCATATGAACTCCGGCAATCGCCTCATCAAGGGCGAGCTCCGGATGATTGTGTGCAAGGAGCGGGAGACGCCAGTCCTTACAGAGCTGGGCAACCTTATTGAAAAGGGCCCGGTATGTTTCCAGCGGCAGGTCTTTTTCACGAAGGATGAGGGCCGCCGGAAACGGTGAAAGGGCAGGAATGCGTTTTTTTAGATAAGGAATCAGTGGCTCTGGATAAATCTTTCGGTCCGTTACAAGGACGTAGGGAAAGGAACGGCTCATAGGAAAATCCCGTCCGCCATGACGGGCTGCATCCCTTCTGCCACAAGGTCGTTAAAGACGGCGTCCACGGAGCGGTGGTCGGCAATTTCAAACTGGTCGTCCCCTTCTTCTTTTTGGTGGCTGTGGGCACCGATGCCTGTGCTCACACCGGCGGAAATTTTTGTGGCGGCAATCTGCATGAGGTGGTCTCTGACACGGGGGACTTCGCGTGTTGAGACGGTGAGGGCCGAACTTGGCATCAACAGACGGTAGGCACAGCAAATCTGAAGGAGTTCCGCTTCGCCGACGCCCATGGGGTAAATGGTCGTATTGCCTTTGATGGGGCGCAGGCGAGGGCAGGAAAAGGCGATTTCCGCGTGGGGATACTTGCGCTGCAGGAGGTAGCCATGAAGGCCTGTAGCAAAGGCATCGCGGCGAAAGTCCGAAAGACCCAGGAGCGCGCCGAGACCAACGCCGCGCATGCCGCCTAAAATGGCCCGTTCCTGCGTATAGAAGCGGTAGGGGAAGACCCGTTTGTTGCCCGCAAGGTGCAGCTTGCCATAAAGGTCATGGTCGTACGTTTCCTGGAAAACGGTCACAAAGTCACAGCCGCATTGGTGCAGGTATTCGTAGTCCTTTTGGTTCACGGGGTAGATTTCAAGGCCAACGATGCGGAAGTAGCGGCTTGCCATTTTGCACGCTTCCCCAATATAGGATACGGGGGACATGTGGCTGCTTTCGCCTGTGAGCATGAGGATTTCTTCAAGACCTGTGGCGGCAATGGCCTTCATTTCTTCTTCCATCTGGGCGAGGTCAAGGCGGGCCCGGTGAATCTTGTTGTGGCAGTTGAAGCCGCAGTAGATGCAGTAGTTTTCACAGTAGTTTGCTAGATATAGGGGCGTAAAAAGAGCAACACTATTGCCGAAATAGCGGTCCCTGACGGCTTTGGCCTTTTGCGCCATGGCTTCAAGGTAGGGCCTTGCCGCAGGCGAGAGGAGGGCTCCGAAATCATGGGGCGAAAGGGCGTCTTTCCTAAGGGCCGCTTTGACGTCACCCGTCGTGTAGGTCCGTTCTTCGAATTCTTTCATGAGGCGTTCCACATCTTCCAGCATGGTGGATGGCAGCTGGTCCATGCCGGGCTCGTAGGTCATGGGATCCTTGATAGAGGCGGCAAAGGTCTTTTTGGCTTCTTCCGTCACAATGGTGGGGTTGATCCTTTCTTCTGTCATGGTCATCGCCTCCTAGTCTTCGTCCCGCAAAAAGCCTGTCAAGGGACTCGAGGGGTCGGCCCCTTTTGGAAGGACGCGGCCAAGCCCCGCAAGATAAGCGCGGCGACCCGCTTCAATGGCAAGGCGGAAGGCTTCTGCCATTTGGACGAGGTTTCCGCTTGTGGCAATGGCCGTGTTGGCCATGATGGCTGTTACGCCCATTTCCATGGCGGCGCAGGCTTCGGACGGCTTTCCGATACCGGCATCGACGATGATGGGAAGGTCAATTTCGTCAAGCAGGATTTCTATCCATTCCTTATTGACAAGGCCTTTATTGGACCCAATGGGGGCGGCAAGGGGCATGATTGAGCTTGCTCCGGCCTCTTTCATGGCGCGGGCCGCTGTAAGGTCCGGGAACATATAGGGCATGACGACAAAACCCTCCTTTGCAAGAGTCTCCGTGGCCTTGATGGTTTCCGCATTATCGGGGAGGAGGTAGCGCGAATCTTTCATGATTTCAATCTTGATAAAGGGCGTATGGCAGATTTCACGGGAAAGACGGGCGATGCGGACAGCTTCGTCAGCGTTTCGGGCACCCGATGTGTTGGGCAGGACTGTCACCGAGTTTGGAATATAGTCCATGATGTTGGCCTTTCCTCCTGTATTCACGCGGCGTAGGGCAAGGGTCACCATTTCCGCGCCGGCCCCTTTGATGGCTGCTTCGATAAGGGGCAGGGAAAATTTCCCTGATCCCAGGATGAAGCGGGATGAAAAAGTATGCCCGCCCAAGGTCCAAGTATCATTATTATTCATATTGATCTCCTCCATATTCTTTCAAAAGATGCGGCGCTTAACAGGCACCGCTTTTTCCAAGAAGCAGCCATGTGACGATGTTTGCCATCATGGCACTGCAGATGGCAACGCGGGGCGCCATGAGTCCAGCACCGGGTTTAGGGGCCGAGATGCTGTCGCCGCAAAGATAAAAATGGGGGCTCACTTCCCGCACCTTCATGAGTCCTGTTTTGCCAAAGCCCGCCATACCGGAGCCGCTTACAAGATAGGCATCCGGTTTTTGGCGACGCACCTCATGGGCCAGCATGGCCTTTTGATCCGCCTTATCAAAGGCTTCACAGATGATGGGCGCGTCCCCGACGCAGGAAGCAAGGTTTTTCGGCGTGACGCGGGCCGTGACGGTTTCATAGGTAAGGAAAGGATTGATCTTCATGAGGAATCCTTTGAGGGCGTCCGTCTTCTTTATGCCCACGTGCTCCACAAAATAGGACTGGCGGTTGAGGTTCGTCCAGTCCACGCTGTCAAAATCGATAAGGCGCAGATGGCCTACCCCGATGCGGGCAAGACTCACGGCGATATTGGAGCCGAGGCCACCGAGACCGCAGATGGTGACAAAGCCAGCGTCCAGTTTTTCCTGGACCTTTTTCCCATGGCGCTCGCAAAGGGCACTGTAAATGGCGCCTGCCACTGGGTCCGATGTATTCCAAGGGGTGAGAATTGCCGTTTTTTCAGCCGCCGCCAACAAAGCTCACCACCTCCAGTCGCATGTCCTTTTTGAGCGCCATGGCGTCCCAATCTTCTTTTGGCACAAGTCTGCCGTCTATTTCCACGGCCGTGTAGATAGGTACGGCGCCTAGGGCCTTTAGGGCGTCCGTAACGGTGGCGCCTTCTTTGAGGGTGCAGGCCTTGCCATTTACCATGATTTCCATTTCTTCCTTCCTCCTTTTTACTGAAACGGCAAAAAAGGTCCACGAAAGTTGGCACCCGAGGTGGTGCCCCCCTTCGTGAACCTTTTGGTCCAGTCTCAGCTCTATAAAATTTTCAAACAAAATAGCGGGGATCTTTTCGATCCCCGCCTGTCAGTCGCGTCATCCCTACGTTGGCATTATCCAAATCAGGTTGTGGGTCGAAGTCAAACTTCCTCTCAGCAAAAAGCTCCCCAAATATTCTGTTTACCTTGTTAGCATAGTCCTTTTACATAACATTGTCAAGTCAGGCGCCCTTTAGAATGTCGAAATCTGGTGGCACAGGGCCTTTCCCACGCTTTCTGCCATCTTGTCAAGGGTCTTTACGCGAACAAGATCCTTACCGAAGATTTTTTGGGCATCTTCCATGGAGCCCGCAATTTCATCGTTGATAAGGCCCACAATGCGCACGCCGTCGCGGCGTAGGGACGCGGCTTCGGCCGCCGTATCATCAACGGCCCGCTCGTCCCGGTATTCGTGCTGGCTAAGGGCTCCTTTGCCAGTATAAAGGGGATGGTCGTCGTTTGGCGATGCGTCCGTCAGCATGACAAGGATTTTTTTGGCATCTGTCAGGTCCCCCATGAGGACGCGGGCGCCGCGCAGGGCAAGACCGTCCCGGTTCCAGCCCGTGGCACAATAGTTAAAGACACTCATACTTTTTTTCTTTTCTTCATAGCTTTGGTAGAGCGTCATGACCGTGTAGCCTCGGAGGGTACAGAAGGAATAAATTTGGTAAGGAATGCCGCAGGCGCGCAGGGCCTCTGCAATGACGTAGGCCTGGGCTGCAATGACCCGCTGGTATTCGCCGCGCGAGGCTGAGGCGTCAAGCATAATGTCAACCGTAAAGTTTGGGGTATAGACATCTTCCTGACCATAAAAGACCCTGTCGTCGTCCAGGTAGAGCCCCCGCCAGATGAGCCCGGGCACAAGTTCTCCGCTTTTTGCTGGAATGGGCAGCTTCATGCGCGTCATCTGGAGCGCTGTGCGCAGCTGCCCCGTAAGACGGGTGATGCTCTTGCGATATTTTTCGTTATTTTCTTTATAGTAGGTGATGTTGCGGGCGCGCTGCCTGCGGGCATTTAAAAGCCACTGAGAAGCGTCTCCCGTTGCTCCTTTGCTCCCTAGGCGCCCCCGCGTAAAATGCAGGTGGGCGCCCCTATGGGGGCCAGTGCAGTATTGCCGCTCAATCGCAAGCACCTTATCGGCACTGTAAAGGGAGGCACCAAAGCAGGTGACAATATAGTCGTGATTTTTCACGGCAGTCTGACCGGTAATAAGGGCCATGAGGCCATTACGTTCCTTCTTGCCGTTTACGATTTCTTCCTCATCATGACGCACGACTTGGAAGTTCAGGAGGGATTCATGCCGCGTCCGAAACTGTGGTACGAGAAAGTTCAGGATGGCAGCTACAGGACTTGAGATGATGACTTTCTCCAAGCTTTCGCGAACGAGGAAGCGGGAAACAAAGTACTTTTTTATCAGCTTTCGAAAATGACTGCAGATTTCTTCTGCCGTCCACGACGGGTCAAAACGCAGCCCTTCATAAAGCCCCTTGGCCCAAGGATCGATGAGCCCCGTTTTTTCACCGAGGACCTCATGCCAGCGGGCCGCCTGCATTTCCTGGGCCACTCCATGACGGATGGAAAGGGGGCCGTCAAAATAGTTTTGGGCTTGCTCCCTTCGCAGATAGGCAAGGACAGGGCGCTGGGGGAGTTCCTTGACATAGGCGCAGCCTTCCAGCCCCAGCCACAAAAGGTCACTGAAAAGGTCGGCAAGGGCTGCGGTCTTCATCTCATCAAAAAGTGCTTGCAGGACCTTCATGTCATAATATTTTCGGACAATTCCAATGATGGCATTGAGGTAGAGGTTTGGTTCGTGCGTGTCAGGGACAAAGGAAAGGAAATCTGGATCGTAAGTGTAGTCCCCGGATACGTCCCAGACGATGTTGAGGGCCCGTTTCCGCCGGTAGTCATATCTTTTCTTTGCCATGATGGACCTTCTTAGTCACTGAAAATATCACGTCTGCCATAGGATCCTGGAATGTGGAGATTGATTACATCGAGGATGAGGGCCGGCTCATATTCGTCAAAAGATTTGTTGATGATGCCCATCTTGAGGGCCCGGTGGGCTTCAAGGCCCCGCTCCATGAGATGGAGGGCGTCAAGGAGACCGCGCAGGTCAAGGGCCTTATCGGAAATTTCAGCTTCACTGCATTTTTTCTCCAAATCGAGAAAAATCTGCACAAAGGCATCACAGGCCGTATCCTTCATGGTCGGAAATTCCGTCCGTAAGAGACGAGTCAGAGGTTTTTCCTTGATGGGTGGCAGCTGGATGACCGTAAAGCGGCTCATGAGGGCTTCGTTCATCTCCCGCGTGCCTGAGTAGCCATAGTTCATGGTGGCAATGAAGCGGCAGCATGGACTCACTTCAATCATGCGGTACCCCGGGATATCGATGCGGCGGCGGTAGTCGAGGAGGGAATGGAGTACGGCCATGGCTTCGTTGCGGGCCATATTGATTTCATCAAAGACCCCGAAGCCGCCCCTTGTAGCGCATTCATAGACTGGACCGGGACGAAATTGGACTTCCCCGTTTTTAAAGGTATCGGTTCCCAGCATGGCTGATGCGTCCATATTGATGTGGAAGGAAATGTTCCACATGGGGCGGGAAAAAACTTGTGCCAGGTTTTCGGCAAGCACGTTCTTGCCCGTTGCCTTGGGACCGACAAGGAGCAGATTTTGCCCACATAAGAGGGCAGAAAGGGCGTCTTCCCAGACTTCCTTGCCAAAAAAAGGAAAATGGGGTACGGGCACACGGTCCTTATCCGCTTCTGTTACAGGAAACTTGCTGCGATAGGCCTCAAGGTCTTTGATGAGGCTTTCCTCGACGCCTTCGCTGCGCAAAAAATCAAGTGATAACATAGTAATCAGTCCTTATCAAGTAAATCTCACTGCTATTTCATATTATACCACAGGGATTTGATGGTGCCGATAAAATCCCCCTCTTTTTCTGTTGACAGGAAAGAAAAGCAGCAGTAGAATCATATAGAAAAAAATCTATGTATTGGAGGTTCCCAATGACTGACAGTTATCAAGATTTGACACGCCTTTTGAAGGCCCTGTCCGATCCCAAGCGCCTTGCCATTGTCGATATGCTTTCCTGCGGCGAGCGCTGTGCCTGTGACCTGCTGGATTATTTTTCCGTCACCCAGCCCACCTTGTCCCATGATATGAAGGTGCTCCTTGCGTGTGGTATCTGCACGAGCCGGAAGTCGGGGAAAAATACTTATTATGCTTTGTGCGCTGATACCCTTGAAAAGTTTGAAGGGGCACTGCACCATATCCTATCCCCCAAAAAAGACTGCATTTGCTTTTTACAGAAAAAGAGGGACTGTACCTGTGAATCTTAACAGAAAGGAGGAATCTATCTTGAGATGTGAACCAGCATCGGAAATCAGTTTTTTTCAGCGCTATTTGACCTTTTGGGTCCTTTTGTGTATGGCTGCAGGCATCGCCGCAGGCCATTTTATGCCGGGCCTTGTTACCTTGCTGAATGGTCTTACGGTAAGCGGGATTTCCCTTCCCATTACGCTCCTTATTTGGGTTATGATTTTTCCTATGATGATGAAGGTGGATTTTGAGAGTATCCGCAGCGTAGGGAAAAATCCCAAAGGCCTTTTTGTCACGTGGATTGTCAACTGGCTTGTGAAGCCTTTTACTATGTATCTTGTGGCCTCCTTTTTCCTGATGGTCCTGTTTCGTCCTTTGATCAGCGCGGACCTTGCCCGCCAGTATCTTGCCGGAGCTGTTTTGTTAGGCGCGGCGCCCTGCACGGCCATGGTTTTTGTCTGGAGCACACTTACAAAGGGGGACCCTGCGTATACAGTCGTGCAGGTTGCCACCAATGACCTCATTATCCTGGTTGCCTTCATCCCTATCGTTCAGTTTCTCTTAGGGGTCTCACAGGTGATTGTTCCTTATGGAACGCTTTTTCTCAGTGTTGTTCTTTTTGTCCTCATTCCCCTTGTGGTCGGTATGCTGACGCGCGGGGTGATGACTAGGCGAAAAGGGAAGGATTATTTTGAAACAGTCTTTCTTCCTCAGTTTGATCACATGACCATGGCGGGGCTCCTCTTGACGCTTGTCATCATCTTTGCCTCCCAAGCGGAGCTTATCCTTCACAACCCGTTCCATATTGTGCTTATTGCCATTCCGCTCATCTTACAGACCCTTCTCATCTTTGCCATTAGCTTTGGCACTTGCCGGATTCTCCATTTGCCTTTTGCCATTGCTGCACCAGCGGGGATGATTGGGGCATCAAACTTCTTCGAACTCGCTGTAGCCGTTGCCATCGCTCTTTTTGGGACTGCAAGCCCGGCTGCCCTTGCAACGACTGTGGGCGTCCTTACGGAAGTGCCGGTCATGCTCTTTTTGGTGAAAATCGCCAATGCTCTAAAATGGTCATAAAAAAGCCTGCTGCCCAATGTGAGCAGCAGGTCTATTTTTTATTATGCTTTTGCCTGCCGTCTTTTTGCCCGTTTATGGAGGATAAAGAGCAGCAGGTAGAGCACAGCGATGCCTGTAAAGAGCGTCAGGGGCGCGCTGCCGCCTGTTACGCCGGCAACAATGTAGCTGATAAAGCAGGAAATGGCAACGACCGTTGCATAGGGAATCTGGGTGGCTACATGCTGCATGTGGTTGCAGCCTGCACCGGACGATGACAGGATCGTCGTATCGGAAATCGGTGAGCAGTGATCGCCGAAGACGGAACCAGCAAGGGTGGCCGCCAAAGTCACGGTCATGATCTCACTGGGCGCAGCCTGACAGATGAAGACGACAATGGGAATAAAGATCCCAAACGTGCCCCATGCCGTTCCGATGGAAAAGGACAATCCGGCGGATACGAGAAAGACGATGGCCGGAATCAGTTCCACAGGCAGATGGCTTTGTTCAACGAGCATGCCGATGAATTTCCCCGTGCCAAGATAGCTTTGGCAGAGCGTTCCAATGGTCCAAGCGAGTGTCAGGATGATGTAGGCTGGTACCATGGTGTTGATGCCGGTTGCAATGTTGCTCATGAAATCCTTGAAGGACAGGAGCTTTCTGGGAACAAACATGATAAAAGCAAGGATAAGGGCCATAAAACCGCCAAGAACAAGGGCTGCTGAAGAGTTGCAGTTGCCGATGGCTTCTTGGATGGTCATGGGTTTGGTCCAGTAACCGCCGTTATAGATCATGGCAAGGATGGTAAAGATAATGAGGCCCCCAATGGGGATGATGAGGTCCCATACCGTTCCTTTAGGAAGGGCCGCTTTGTCAGCTTGACTGACCTTTTGGTCAATGGCGCCCAGATTTCCTTGGGTCTCTGCCTTCCATTCCGCGTCCGCCATGGGACCAAATTCGAGATCCGTAAACGAAAGAGTGAGGACCATGAGGATGGACAGGATGGCATACATATTGAAAGGAATGGTGGCAAAGAATGCGGACAGTTCATTGTTAAAAGAGCCCGTTTCAAAAAGGGTGGAGCCCACGGCGGCAGCCCAGCTCGAGACCGGGGCGATGATGCAGACCGGAGCGGCCGTCGTATCGATGATGTAGGCCAATTTTGCACGGGAAATATGGTATTTATCCGTAACCGGCTTCATAACCGTTCCGACTGTGAGGCAGTTGAAATAGTCATCGATAAAGATGAGCACGCCGAGAAAACTGGTGGCAAGTTCAGCGGACCGTTTGCTGCGGATTTTTTGCGTGGCCCAGGCCCCATACGCTTGAGAACCGCCTGCTTTGGTAACAACACAGACAAGGGCACCTAGGAGGGCGAGGAAAAGGATGATGTTGAATTTATCCGGTGTGCCGACGGTTTTTGCCATGACCTCAAAGGGAAAGGCTACCATATCCATGAAGCCGGTGCCTGTAAAAGCACAGTAGATCACGCCGCCGGAAAGGATTCCCAGCATGAGGGAAGAAATGACTTCTTTAGTGATAAGGGCAAGGGTGATGGCAATGAGGGGTGGGAGCAGGGAATATATGCCAACGTCAATGGGTTCCATAAGATCTTTGTCTCCTTTTTGCTTACGCGAATTGATTTGCTTGTAACAAAGCTTTTTTATTTTACGGATAATTGCAAGTGCAAATTGAACAGTTGTTTTAATCAAGAACATTTATCAATA
>UPXT01000044.1 GCA_900538365.1 uncultured Acidaminococcus sp.
GAGGACACGCACCTGGACGGTCACTTTAGCGCCCCAAAATAAATTATAGAACCACAAAAAAAGAGCACCTGAAAGACTGAGGTGCTCCCTGCTCTATTCTCCTTACTTGTGATGACAGCCGACCTCATGGTGGTCATGATGACCGCAGACATGGGGTTCATTTGAATACACAAGGTTCCCTGCCAAAAAAGCGGCAACAGCGTCGTCACATAAACCGGTTACGCCGGCATAAAAGTTGATTTTTTCCGCGCCCAAGGCCTGTCTTGCGCCTTCACCGATACCGCCGCAAAGGACCGTATCCACACCAGCTTCCCTCAGAAAGCCGCTCAGCGCGCCATGGCCCTGGCCCATCGTAGGCAGAAGGGCGGACGAGACAATAGCACCGTGATCAAGATCGTAGACTTTAAAGGTTTCCGTCCGGCCAAAATGCTGGAACACGGAACCGTTCTCATAGGGAACCGCAACACGCATAATATCAAATCCTTTCTCTTTCACAAAATCACTGCCTTGCAAAGCGGGCTCCTTGAGCTTGTAATGGCCTCCGGCAATGACGAGTTTCTTGCCGCTTACAAGGCAGTCAGCAAGGATAAAACGGGCATGGTCATACATATCCGTCACCGTTGTCCGCGCAACCTGCATGTTGTCAGCACAAGCCTTTTGCGTCAAATGTTCATAATCGATAAGACGGATGGTCTCAAACTCCTCGATAGAAAGAAAGACCGTCTCCGGGTGCTCCCCATCTTCGGGGACAAAACTGTTCCACTCGGGATAAGTCCCTACCCTGCGGCTCCTTTTCGTTCTGCCCATGGCCGGCCTCCTTTTTCCGACATATGTCAATTATACCATTATTTCTGACATTTGTCAAAAATAGCGGTACTTACTCCCGCCCTTGACGCAGGGGCTTATTTTTTAGGCGGATAGAGGCCTTTCCGAAAGGTATCCATCATCGTAGCCGTCAGGGTAATGGTTTGAAGTTCTTCTTTTTGGAGTGTTTCTGCATCCATCCATTCGGCTGTAGCAAGTTCCCTGTGGTCTACATGAATGGTCGGATCCCCATCGACTTCACAGAAGTACCCTAAGAGCAGATCCGATTCAAAGCCCCAGGGCTGGGTCGCAAAATAGGTGATGTTCTTAACCTTAAGGCCCACTTCTTCCATGACTTCCCGGCGTACCGTATCTTCACCGGTCTCACCAATTTCCACAAAACCAGCAATGAGGGCAAGCCCGCCATAGGCCCTGCCGGCATAGCGGCTCGTAAGGAGCTTTCCGTCATGGATGACACCGACGATAACGGCAGGCATGATTTTGGGATAGACCACATGCTCACAGCTGGGGCATTGCATGGCCCGTTCCACTGTATCATGGACCATTTCATGGCCGCAGGCTCCGCAAAACCGATTGTCTCGGTACCAGCGGTACAGATGATAGGCCGTTTGACCAGCAAAGCAGAGCGCTTGAGGACGGGCAAGGCGGAATTTACGAACGATTTCATAGGAAAAGCAGGCCTTTTGGAGCGGCTCCTTGCCCATCCAAAGATAGCAGGACCGGTCCCCCATGCGAAAAAGATACTGCAAATGAGGAAGCTCCTCCTCCTTTAGCAGTCCGACAAGGGGCACTTCGATTCCTTCGTTCCCTTCCCGAAGGAGGGTTCTGCCGCCATCAAAGGAAAAGACAACATCTTCTTTTTGGGGCGGGACCGGCATATATTCATTGTGGAAAAGATCTTGACCAATATCCTGCAGCATAGGGATTCTCCTTTTCACTTAAATCAAGTTACCCCTATCATACCCTACTTGACGCAAAGTTGACAGTCCAAAAATCAAAAGTTACGGGGCCGATGTCTGCGTTGACAACACTTGGCACGGTCATGGTATAATGTTCAAAAACCTAGGAGGTTACTATGAATAAGACCCTTGAGACCTTGTATTCCCACGTTTCTGTGCGCAGTTTTGAAGGGACTATCCTTTCCGCGGAAACAAAAGACCAGCTTCTTCGAGCTGCCCAGAGCGGCTCCTCTTCAAACTTCGTCCAGGCCTACTCCCTACTTGATATTACAGATCCAGGTCTGCGAGAAACGCTCGCCGATATCACAAACAGCGCGGCCTACGTCAAAGAAAGCGGCGCCTTTTATATCTTTGTAGCAGACCTGTACCGTCAAGCCGTGATGCTTGAAAAAGCGGGCAAACCCTTGGATGGTATCCGGACCATGGAATCGCTCATGGTTGCCATCGTTGATGCCACCATAGCAGCTCAATCCTTTGCAGTCGCCGCGGAATCGATGGGTCTTGGCATCTGCTTCATCGGGGGCATCCGCAACGACATCAGGACCGTCGCAAAGCAATTGAACCTGCCAAAATTTACAGTTCCCCTTTTGGGCCTCACCGTCGGTACGCCCCTTGCCAAAAATGGCGTCAAGCCGCGCCTTCCCAAAAAGAATGTCTATGTGGAAAATACCTATGACAAAAAGACCCTGACGGACCTTCATGACTACGACGCCATTATGAGGACATATTACAGTGAGCGGGACAGCAACGCAGCGGATACGGACTTTACACAAAAAATGACAGAGTTTTTTAGCGTGATTCGCCGAAAAGAAGTTGGTGAATTTTTGAAGGAGCAAGGGTTCCGCTTGGAGTAGCTGGGACTTGGCGAGGAGACTGCGTTGATTCTCTGCACGCAGTACATCAAATCAGCCCGTTTTTTAGTCTGAATAAAACACAAAAAGCCTTCAGGATTGCTCCTGAAGGCTTATCATTTGATATGGCGGAGTGGCAGGGATTTGAACCCTGGCGAGGTTTAACCCTCCTAACGATTTAGCAAACCGTCCTCTTCAGCCACTTGAGTACCACTCCGTTAAAACAGCTGACTATGTTATCTTACACAATTTTTAGAGGAATGTCAAGAATATTTTTCAATTTCCTGGAATTTGGCGTCCTCAGTGATCTTCATCCCACGCATTGATGATGACAGGCTCATCTTCAAGCATCTTGAGATGCGCATCCGTCAAGTGCTTTTTATTGATGACCGCTTCGTAAACAAAGTCCTCAAAATATTTCTCAGAGCAGACGAAATAGCCGCCGTCGCCCACATCCTTACCCCAGGAATTTTCAATCTTCCAGCGGTCAGGTGCACCCGTTTCATCAAAATGAACGCCTACGAGAATCATGGCATGCGTCGCCGAGCTGCTGTTATACTCCAGACGCCGGCCTTTGGGCATATCCGTTGAAAAACCTCCCAAAAGGGCCTCGCAGCAAACGCTCTCCGGATCCCAAACGCCTTCCTTCCGTGCGCCATAAGCTCCAGCATCGCAGGCGAACCAAATGGCGTCGCCCGCTTTCAGCTGCTTGACGCAAAGGTCTTCCATCTCTTTTTGCGGCAGGTTCAGAGCCAGCATATTCCGGCCCACCATGTTTTCCACACCGTGGAACTGGATGGGTTTATGAAGGGGCATGATGTCCGTCGGTTCGTTGACGATGGCCACATAATCCCGGAGTGAACCTTCGACGTACTGATGATAGAAATCAAGGGGCGTCAGGTCCCGTTCCTCATGATAGACCTTATCCTTGTCGCGATAGGAAAAATCAAAAGTCTGGACCGGTTCTCCAAAAGCAATGCACTGGGCATCGTAGATTTCCTGCATCATTTCCTTCTTGCGTGCATAAGGGTCCTTTCCCGCAAGAACGAGTTCCCTCAGTTCCCACGCGTCTTTGCGCACAAGGCGGTTGATGATGCTCACAAAACGGGCCGTATGACCAGACTGGTATGTTTCCGGGTGAACTTGTTTGGGTACGACACCATATTTTTCCACAAGGTCAACGGCTTCACACCAGTATCCCCCATCAGCAACGCCTTGAAGCACATACTGCATGAGCTGCCCCTTGATAGGTTCATGGGCATGGTCGATGACCATCTGAAGGACGTTATTGGCTTTTTCCAGCTTATCATAAAAAGAAAGGTAGTTCTGGGAAAGCTCAAATTCATCGAGCCTACATTTTTCTGCCACCCTTTCGCGAAGAATATTTAGGGCCGCAAAAAGCCAGCACCGGCCCGATTGTTCCTGTGCCGTAATGCCGCGGGTCTTTACTTCCACGGAAAAAGCACCTTTAAGGGCCTCCCCTTTGAGCGGCACATAAGAAAGGTCAGCCATATCGGTTTTATAAAGAGTCATATGAAGAGTCTGTGCCCCGTCTTTTTGGGCATAGGACCGACTAAATTCCTGGAGAAGGTCAGGAGTCAATTCTTTCATGGAATCCATCCTTTCTGCAGCCTTTCGTTTTGAAGCTGCAGTCCTATTATATCATACGAAGGTCGCCTTTATCTTTACTCGGCATAAAAATCGCTTCAAATAAATGCCTCATCCCTTCGCGTACTTCCTGATCCACTCTTCAATCATCGCGGCAATCTCGTCACGATTTGCTTCTTCGAACATAAAATGAGAGTTCCCTTTGATGCCGAGCTTGGGCAAATGGACGACGGTACTCGTAAGACCTTCTTTTTCATAGGCCGCTGTAAAGGTATCGGCCGTTTCTGCCATGCGCTGCCACATAGCAGCTGCGGGAATATCAGGAAGGTCTTTTCCAATATAGTCCCCATAATAGAAGGTGACAGGGATTTTTTTCTCTGCCAACGCTTTATAAGCCGCACTGCCAGGCGCTGCAGCGCCGCCCGGTTCAATGGCGACAATGGCCGCTACATGGGGCGTGCAGCGCACCGTTTCCCAGCCCGGTCCACCGCCCTGGGAATGGGTCACGAGGATGGACTTTTTCCCCGTCCGGTCGTAGATTTCATCAATGGCAGCAGCAACGGCCTTTGCGACAACATCCGTATCAATGGCCTGCTCACCGGCGGCGTTATCCATGCCCGTATCCGGTGTCATCTGCCGGAAGAACTGGTTCAAGGCCGCTTCTCCTTTGGGGAACTTAGAGTCCTTATTATATGTAAAGGCGCCATTTTTGTAGGTGCCGATGCGAAACTGCGTATACCAAGTCTGGTCACTGGGCGTCGTCGTCATGGTGCCCGCCTTCCCCGTTGCCCCTGCCTCACCACGGCGCGGTTCATCAATAAGGTACACACGGTGACCATGGCGCAAAAAGAAATCCGCCCAACCCGGCTTGCCGTCCGGCGTCGTCATCCATCCCGTGCGGGACCGACCATAGCCATGGAGAAAGACCATGGGAAGACCCGTTTCCTTTTGGGGCACTTCATAAAGGACATTGGCGTGATCCACATGGGCCGTGGACCCTTCCCGCGATGTATAGTAGTGACAGATGTCAAAGGTTCCCGGAGAATGGAGTACGGTCCCGCCGGCAGAAAAGACGCCTTGTTCCTTGATCTGAAGGGCTTCTGCCGCTTCTCCGAAAGAAACCGTGCTAAAAGTCATCACGGCCGCACTAAAAAGGGCGGCTGCAAGAAATTGTCTCTTTTTCATCGCCAACCTCCTTATCCTTTTACCCGCTCATAGCGGATCCACAACGCATCTTTTGCAAGGACTTCCACACCCTTTAAGGTAAAGGCTGAGTTCTTCAAAAGGGGCGCCCCATCCATAGCTTCAAAAGAGGTTGCCCCCTTTTCCATTTCTGCGACGGGAACGATGACAAGACTCAGTTCATCAATAAGGCCCTCCCGCAGGAAGGTGCCGTTCGTGAGGCCGCCACCGCTTAAGGCAATGCGGGAAATACCAAAAAGGTCCGCTAGTTTTTGCAGGATGACGGCGCCTTTAAGGCTATCCTTGCCGGCTACGATAGAGGAGACGCCCACTTCCTGGAGGTAGGAAAGATACGCTCCGGGGACTTTTTCCGACACCACTTCAATGATGTGCTGACGGGGCCCTGTGCCGCGCTGCAGGAAAGACCGATGGTAGGCAAGGCTCCCCAGGGGATCGAGGACCACCTGAAAGCCCTCATTATCTGCCGCTTCTGGGCTCACCCAATCCTTTTTAGGAAGGTCCTTTTTGTCTGCAAGGGCGGTCTCATTAAGTTTTCCCTCGCAGAAGGCTTCCATGGTCGCCGCGCCAAAAATGACCGCGTCACAATGGTAACTGTTACGGATCTTGCCAAAGCAATCAAGACCAGGACCGGCCGCTGGATTTTCAAAATATACCCCATCAATCTTGCCGTTGAGGCTTGTCAGCATATGACAGACAACAAAGGGACGCTGCGTCATTTGAGTTTACCTCCATCCTTAAAAGCCGTGCCTACTTTTTCGCCGAGGACGTGATAGGTGCGATGGAAAGGTTCAAAGGAAAGGGGCGCAAACCGCGTCATATCAAGCTCTCCTGCCTCATCAAGGACGCTTTCGTCGACGCTCACATTTTCAATCCTGCCAATGATGGTACCGTCCTCGTTCATCTTAATGAGGGAGCACTCAAGGGCAACGGGAAGATCTGTTACAAGGGGTGCGTCGACAAGTTCACTTTTTACAACGTGGAAACCCGATTTTTCCACTTTCTTCGGTTCATGTTTTGCCGACACAAGGCCCACGTAATCGGCGGAAACTAGATGTGCCTTATCAGCAAAGCTGATGGTAAAGGCTTTCTTTGCCTTGATGTTTTCCGTTGTCTGATGACTTGGGCTAAGGCTCAAGATCACCTTGTCGGCTTCATAAAGGCCGCCCCAAGCGGCGTTCATAAGATCCGGGTTCCTCTTTTCATCATAGGAACCAATGATGAGGACGGGCAGTGGATAAAAGAATGGTTTCGTGCCAAGATTTTTACGCATAATAGTACCTCCTATTATCACTGAATGAATCATACCGATTTATTTTTTGATGGCCGTGCCACCAAAAACCGCGGACATTTTTGTATGGCGCAGCTCCCCGTCAAGGGACGCCAGTTCTTCCGGCGTAAAGCTAAGGGCTGCAGCGCCCAAGTTTTCTTCGAGACGACTGCACTTCCGCGTCCCTGGAATGGGCACAATATAGGGCTTTTTCTCAAGCATCCAGGCAAGGGAAACCTGGGCCGGCGTGGCGTTTTTTTCGCGGGCGATTTTTTCGAGAAGGACTACGAGGCCTGCATTTTCAACCTGCCCTTCACTGGAAAATTGGGGCATGACGGAGCGGTAATCGCCTTTTTCCGTAAAGGCCGTGCCCTTTTTGTAGGCCGCCGTCAAAAAACCGTTGGCAAGGGGCGAAAAAGCAACAAAGCCCACGCCCAGTTCCTCCAAGACGGGGAAAAGAGATTCATACCAGCGGGCCATCATGGAATAGCGGTTCTGAATGGCCGTCACCGGGCAAACCTTGTGGGCCCGACGCAGCGTTTCTTCGTCCACTTCGGAAAGGCCCCAATGGGTAATCTTTCCCTCATCAATAAGGTCCTTCACCGTTCCCGCCACATCCTCAATAGGGATCTTGGGGTCGACGCGGTGCTGGTAGTAGAGGTCGATATGGTCCGTCTGAAGCCGCTTTAGAGAGCCTTCCACGCTTTTGCGGATCGTTTCCGGACGAGAATCGACGACGAGCGGTTTATTGACGGACGGTGCGTCCCAGTCAAAACTGATGCCAAACTTCGTGGCAATCTTAACCTTGCTGCGATAGGACTTTAAAGCAATTCCCAAGAGTTCTTCATTGTCGTGAGGGTTTTCTTCCGTGCCGTAGGATTCAGCCGTGTCAAAAAATGTGCAGCCAAGCTCGACGGCGCGCGCAATGAGTTCCTTCATTTCCTTGCGGTCA
The DNA here is from genome assembly GCA_900538365.1 of uncultured Acidaminococcus sp. GTDB lineage: Bacteria > Bacillota > Negativicutes > Acidaminococcales > Acidaminococcaceae > Acidaminococcus. The sequence continues at coordinate 7,666 of UPXT01000044.1, forward strand.
CTGGGCGCGCCATAGGCATGGCTCATGCCCATACAGCCAAGACCGATGGCAGAAACTTCAAGGTCTTTTCCAAGCATCCTTTTTTTCATGATGATTCTTTCCTCCTCTGTTACTTTTTCATTTGTGCTTCCCAGAAGGCAACGGCCTTATCAAACCAGCCTTCTGACGCCGTTCCGGTGCCAAGACCAAAGCCATGGCCAAGGCCAGGGTAATGATGGAATTCCGTGGGAATGCCAAGATTGCTTAGAGTTTCCAACCGGCGCTGCATAACGCGCCAATTGGCGATGCCGTCATCGTCACCAACCACGGCAAAGGTCGGCGGGTCGTTTTTGGTGTAATCCGAATGACCCGTGTACTCCATGATGACAGCCCCTGGACGAGGCAGGTCATTTCCGCCAAAAGCTGCGGGGCCATAAGAGCCAAGGTAGGCCGCCATGCGGGCCCCTGCCGAGCCGCCCCAGAGGGAATAGTGCTTCGTGTCAACGCCCAGTTCAGCGGCATGGGCAAAGATGAAGCTAATGGCCCTTGCTAAATCTTCGCAGGCTGTTTGCGCGCCGGGGCGGTAAATGAGGGCAAAAGCGTTATAACCCCGTTTGGAAAGCTCATAAGCGTGGGGAAAACTATCATGCATGGCGCCCACATACACAAAACCGCCGCCAGCATTCACAACGGCAAAGGGTGCGCCTTTCCGGCCTTTAAAGAAGAAAAGGCCCGTGTCTTTTTTGCGGGGATCCGCCGCCTTTTCGGCATCACTGTAAATATCATAAAAAACTGTTTCTTTTTGCCGGGCCCGCTCCCAAAGGGCATTGACAATGGCGATTGTTTCCTGGGGATCAATGTGGCTGTACCAAATGAGCTGGAGGTCCTCCAGGGTGTGTCCGCTCATGCAGCCGGTATGAACAGGAAAGAGAAGCCGCCCATAGGGCTCTAAAACAGGTGATTCAATGACTTCTTTGATGGATGTCTTTTGTGTGAATGGTTTGTTCATCGTCACTCCCCTTTCCTGCCCTGTCTGTCCTTTTTGCGGTGCTTGGATTGCCTGCATGTCCCCACAGCCGGCGCCAAAGAACAGAAGGACCAAAAGAGCGAGGATACCAAAGGTTATCTTTATAGGAGATCCTCCTTTTCTCATCTGTCCCCATTATAAAAAAAACGAGACCTCCACAGAAGTCTCGTTTAGCTTTGCAGTATAAACCTTTTCATTAAAACTCGTTTTCAGTAAACCTTTCCGTTATCTGCGCAAGGGCGTGCAAAAAGCGCTTTACCGGCGCCGAAGGCTTATGCCCGTAAAGAAGTCCATAAGGGACGGTGTAGTCCCACCTCACAGGAAGAATCTTAAGAAGAGGATGAACAGCTTCCCACTGAGGAACAGCCATAAGGAGGGCGTTTTTCCGATCACATTCGTTAAAGGCTTCCGTATCATAAAAATCAAAGTCTATCAATTTGATTTCAGGATGCCCGTCCATGAGATCGTGACGCAGTTCATCCACATAATGGTTCCACCCTTCCCGAATGAGCATAAGCGCCTCGCCATGAAGGTCCTCTACAGTGAGAAAGTCCTTTTTCGCCAAGGGATGATGAAGGGAAAGGGCACAGCAAAGAGGTGTTCTATTGAGTTCAAAACCCTGGCACCTCCGCAGGCGAAGCATCGTTTCATCAAAAATCCCTGCCACAACATCAATATTGCGTCCTAAATGGGACAAGATTTCCCGCGCGTTTTCCGGCGTGTTTTCAAAGGGAATGACCTGAAATTTGATTTTTTGGTCAAGATCCTGCAATTGAGGCAGCAAGTCCACGAGGACCTGGGCCGGCGTCATGGGTGAAGACCCGATGCGGATGGTCTCTGCTCCCTGCTCCATGGCTCGCTGGGCCCGGACGATGGAATCCTTGCTGTACTGAATCACGTAACGGGCATCTTCGGCAAGTGACGCCCCTGCTGCTGTCAAAAAAAGGCCACGGTGAGTCCGTACAAAAAGCGGAAAGCCCAGGCTTTTTTCAAGACCATTGATCTGTTTGATGACAGCAGGCGGAGAAATATATAAAACTTCGGCTGCTTTATTGAAACTGCCGTTGTCGGCAACGCACAAAAATGTCTCAAGACGCTGATCATACAAGATGGGGGCCTCTCTTCTTACCGGTTTCTACTTTCTATCATGATACAATGAGGCCCGTATGGCGTCAAGAAAAGCCCTTTACTTCCTCACTGATTGAGAAAGCAAAAGGGCTGACGAGCAGGGCTTTAAGAAGCGTGACCTTCTACTTCGGGAAAGATCCATAAAAAGGCCGTCATGACATAAATAATATAGACCGCAGGCACATAAATGTAGGCAAGAGGTACAGTAACGGCATAGCTTATAACCGTAAGAAGGTTCCGTCTGTCCCCCGTCACAACCGTCCAAAGGCTGTCCATCTGTCCTTTGGCATGGCGGATTGTCATATCAAGGGTTTGATAAGCGATGGCCGTAAGGAAAAGGACCCCGCCATAAAGGGAAACAGGTACAGCGGCAAATCCTGTGTTGGAAGCCCAGGCCGTAGCAAAAGGAATGAGGGATACAAAAAACATCCACAAAAGATTGGCCCACAGGCTCCGGCCCTTGATGGTCTCCACGGACTGGATCAGTCGATGATGATTCACCCAGTAGATCCCAACATAGGTATAGCTGATGATATAGCCAATGAACGTCGGAATGACGGCGCCAAGGTCGCGCCAAGATTTTCCTTCCGGCGCCTCCATAGCAAGGACCATAATGGTGATGATAATGGCAAGAACGCCGTCGCTGAACGCTTCCAGTCTATTTTTAGGCATGATTCCTCCTAAAGGTGTGATGGTAAAGATATTATACAGGAAAATAAGGATGATTTAAAGTATGCTGTTGAGCCATCTATTCAGGGCATTAGCCCTGAATAGATGGCTCAATCCTACGGTTCTGGCTTCACGGCTGAAAAACGGCTGTAATGCTGAAACACTGTAACGCCGGCGTCAAACCGCGTCAAAGGCAGTTATAAGTTTTGAGTTGTAAGTAAAAACACGAAGGCATTTCAAAAGCAAAAGGCCATACGAAAAACACCAGACGGGAAAGACTAGATTGCAATGGGTTGAGTCATCCTGCATCATTCCCAAAGGAAAAAGACATAACGAAAGCCTTAACCAGACATTCCTGCTGTTTTAAGCTCAATACTGCAAGAAGACTCACGTTCTTGGAAATATAGACATCCTATCATTGCCACAGATAACGCTTTTCCCAAGCAATGAAGATACACTGTTTTACTCGGAGCAATTTATGCTCCGAGTAAAATCAATGACTATACACCATCCGATCAAATCTCGAAAACGCAATCCGTCCCATGAAAAGAATCCAACCCGCCATGCCAATAATCGTTACCCACAGAGGCAGGCTGCGGATTTGAGGCGTCATGACAGCGCGGATAGCTTCATTGATCCAGGTCAAAGGATCGATGAGGGTAATAGCTTGCATGATTGGTAGGGGCGCTAGCTGGTGCCAAGTATAAAAGATGCTTCCCAAAAAGACAACGGGCATGAGGAAACCGGGGAACATGGCTGCAATCTGGGAGGGTTTGATGATGGTTCCTACAAGAAGTCCCATAGCAGCCGAAGCAAACGCCGTGAGAAGAAGGACCAGGACAAGAAGGGGCAGCCGCTCCAGGGAAAGGTCGATAGAAATGGCGTGACCCATAAAAATAAGGGAAATAGGAAGAACGATGAGGCCGCCCACAAAAGATTCAAGGACGCCGACGGTCATCTTGGCATAAGCCACGGTACGGCTTGATACAGGCGCCAGGAGCCGGTCTTCAATTTCGCGGAGGTTATGGAAGTCCATGGAGATCGGGACAGCCGTTCCGTGAATGCCCGTAATGAGCATGCTCATACCAATCATGCCGCAGAACATATGAGTCGGAAATTCCACAGGCAGAAGACCCACCGTCGGCAGCATGAAGCCATAGACAACAATGAGAATCAAGGGCAGCATGGCCACACGAAAGATAAATTCATTATGATCCCGCCACTGAACCAAGAGATCACGGGACACCATGGCCCAAAAGGCTGTTGTTGTTTCATTCTTAGAATTTTTCATCACTTACGCCTCCCTATTGGCACTTTGCCGATCATCGACACCGTCACGGTCCGTGAGGGTCAGGAATACATCATTAAGGGAATGAGTCCCAGTTTGTTTTTCAAGACCTTCTACCGTCCCATACGCAAGAAGTTCGCCCTGCTTCATGATGGCAACATGGTCACAGAAGGACTCGACTTCTTCCATATAATGGGTCGTGAGGAAAATAGTCGTTCCTTCCCTGTTCATCTTAAGCATCTGGTCCCAAAGGATCTTGCGATAGTTCGGATCAAGTCCCGTTGTCGGCTCATCAAGGAAAAGGACCTCCGGATTGTGGAGCATGGCCCGTGCAATCTTGAGACGCTGCGCCATGCCGCCCGAATAGGAACGGACAAAGTCCTTACGGCGTTCCCATAAACCAAACTTCCGCAGAAGCTCTTCCGAACGCTCACGGATGACCTTAGGGTCCATGCCAAAATAACGGCCGTGATAATAAAGATTCTCCTCTGCCGTGAGCTGCCGCTCCAGGTTGTTATGCTGTGCAACCACACCAATCTTGCGGCGGATAGCGGCCACATCGCCCGTAAGGTCCTTCCCATCGTAGAGGATCTTGCCGCCCGTAGGAAGCAGCTGCGTCGTCACCATGTTGATGGTTGTTGACTTACCGGCGCCGTTGGCACCTAAGAAACCAAAGATCTCACCTTTTTCCACTTGGAAGGAAACATGTTTTACGGCGTGGATGACGCCCGACTTTGCCTTAAAATCTTTCTGCAGGTTTTCCACCTGCAAAACAGTCTCTTTCATACTTATCGTCCTTTCTTTATATACCCCAAGCGGGTATCTTATTGCAGAAATGATTATATACCCCCGCAAGGTATATTGCAAGGACTTTTTTTAAGAAGTAGGTTAAACAAATAAGGAGAAGGAGGCTGTGATGCCAAAGACTGGATGTCCAGCGCCAAACCGGTAAGCGCCCGATAAGAAAAGAAGACATAGATAATCACCGGTCTTCTCGCAGCTATTTCATGTTATTGCATCTGTTCTACTATGTTAAATACCTATTTTAAGTAAGCTGCAATATCTAATTGGCATTGTACTGATCTCCACGGGAAGGACTTGCACGAAGAAGAAGGATTACCGCAAGGAATTTCTTTTTTTACTTGCAACAAAAACACCCGTCAAGTCTCCAAAGACTTGACGGGTGTTTCCTCTTCTTGTTTCTCTTATTCCCACTCAATCGTTGCAGGCGGTTTGCTCGTGATGTCATAGACGACACGGTTGACGCCAGGCACTTCATTGACGATGCGGCGGGAGACGATATCAAGGACGTGGTACGGGATATGGGACCAGTCACTTGTCATGCCGTCGGTGCTGTTTACCGCGCGCAGGGCGATGGTGTTGGTGTAGGTTCTAAAGTCACCCATGACCCCAACGCTGCGGATATTCGGCAGGCAGGCAAAGTACTGCCAGATGCTGCGGTCGAGACCGGCTTTGGCGATTTCTTCGCGGAAGATAGCATCAGCTTCGCGGACGATGGCAAGTTTTTCTTCCGTCACTTCACCAAGTACACGGATAGCAAGCCCCGGTCCCGGGAAGGGCTGACGCCAAACAAGTTCGCTCGGGATCCCCAGCTCTTCGCCTACGGCGCGAACTTCATCCTTAAAGAGCGCACGCAGCGGTTCGATAAGGTCAAGGTCCATGTCTTCCGGCAGGCCGCCGACGTTGTGGTGGCTCTTAATGGTGGCACTGGTGCCGGTGCCGCCCGATTCAACAACGTCTGGGTAGATAGTGCCCTGAACGAGGTAGTCGACATGACCGATTTTCTTGGACTCTTCTTCAAAGACACGGATGAATTCCTCACCAATGATCTTGCGTTTCTTTTCCGGATCGCTGACACCTTTGAGTTTCGACAGGAAACGTTCCTTGGCGTCGACGCGGATGAGGTTCATATCAAAATCGCGTTTGAAGACTTGTTCTACTTGGTCGCCTTCATCTTTACGAAGAAGACCATGGTCAACAAAGACGCAGGTGAGCTGCTTGCCCACGGCTTTGTGGACGAGAACGGCAGCAACCGAGGAGTCAACGCCGCCGCTCATGGCGCACAGGACGTTCTTATCCCCCACTTTTTCACGGATAGCTTTGATCTGGGTCTGGGCAAAGCTCGACATGGACCAATCACCGGAAAGGCCGCAGATATCAAAGAGGAAGTTACTGAACATTTTTTTGCCAAAGGGCGTATGCATGACTTCCGGATGGAACTGGACGCCATAGAAGCGTTTTTCCTCGTTTATCATGGCCGCAACGGGGCATTCTTCCGTGTGCCCTGCCACAACAAAGCCCTCCGGTACGGTTTCGACATAGTCCTGATGGCTCATCCAGCAAATATTGTTCTTTTCGATGCCGGAAAAAAGACGCGTCTCATGATCAAGGGAAACAGCCGTCTTTCCGTATTCACCGGCAGAACCAGCATGGGCAACGACGCCGCCCAGTTTCTTTGCCATGAGCTGATGACCATAGCAGAGACCGAGGATAGGAATTCCTAAGGAGAAGACACCATCGTCGACAGACGGCGTATTTTCGGCATAAACACTGTTCGGTCCACCGGAGAAGATCAGGGCTTTCGGATTTTTGGCCTTGATTTGATCGATGGTATAGCTATAAGGAATGATTTCGCAGTAAACGCCACATTCACGGACACGGCGCGCAATCAGCTGTGCATACTGGGCGCCAAAGTCAACGACCAGGACAAGCTCATGCTGTAAGTTTTCCATGTTCTTCCTCCCTGTTTGTTATATTCAGAACAATATATCATAATTGTATCATATTTTCAACGAAAGATGCGCTCATTTTGCGCTTAATTGCGAAAAAAGTTCGCGCTCTACTCCCGTTCCACCCAGCCGATTTTTTCAAAAATCAGGAAGGCAAGGCTGGCAAGGATGGCTGCCACTGTAGCAAGGCCCATTCCCTTGAGCTGAACCGGACCAATGACGATGGTGGCACCACTAAGACCGGAAATGAGGGTCAGGGCCGAAAGGATCAGGTTCTTCGGTTTGGTGAAATCCACCTTGCGGTCAACCATCATGCGCAGTCCAGAAGCAGCAATGAAGCCAAAAAGGAGAATGCTGACACCTCCCATAACAGGACCGGGGATATTGTGGATGAGAGCTGCAATCTTGCCGACAAAGGAAAAGATAATGGCAAGGATGGCAGCGCCGCCAATGACCCATGTGCTGTATACGCCGGTAATGGCCATGACCCCCATGTTTTCCCCATAGGTCGTGTTCGGCGTGGAGCCAGCAAGTCCGGAAAGCACATTGGAAAGGCCGTCTGCAATGAGCGAGCGGTGAAGCCCAGGATCCTTGATGAGGTTACGGCCGACAATGTCACTGGTTACAAATAGGTGCCCCAAATGTTCGGCAAGAACGACAAAAACGGCAGGCAGGATCATCATGATGGCGTTAAGATGAAAGCTGGGACGATAAAAGGTCGGAGCCGAAAACCAGGCTGCGGCCGCAACGCTTTCAAAGGAAACCACGCCGAGCCCATAGGCAATGGCGTAGCCGCTCACCACTCCAATGAGAATGGGAATGATGCCGATAAAGCCCTTGCCCAGGATGGTCGCAAGGATGGTGATAATGAGCGTTGCCGACGAAATCTCCATAGCCTGGACGTTTGTCATGCCCTTTACAGGATCCATGAAGCCTGCCATGTTCATGGCCATGGGCGCAAGCTCAAGACCGATGATGGCGACAATAGCCCCCATAGCAGCAGGCGGAAAGAGCATGTCAATCCACCGGGTCCCTATTTTTTTCACCAGAAGGCCCACAAGGATGAAGCAGAGCCCAAAGGCAATGAAGCCACCCTGCGCGTCCCCATACGTAAGGCCCGCCGTGTGGGTAACGGCAAGGACAGGCGAAATAAAGGCAAAGCTCGAACCTAGGTAACTTGGCAGGCGCCATTTGCAAATGGTGAGATACAGCAAAGTGCCAACACCGTTCATAAAAAGCGCCGTTGATGGGTCAACGTTCAGCAGGAAAGGTACAAGGACCGTAGCGCCAAACATCGCAAATAGATGCTGTAGGCTAAGCGGCAGCGTCTGAAGGATGGGCAGCTTTTCTTCGACTTCGATAATGCGTCTTTCTTTCATTAACTTTGATCCCCCTCAGCAAATTTGTTGGTACTGTGCTACTAGTGTATCACAATGAATTCCCCGTGGTACAGTCATTTTTTGCGCGTCCTGATAGTATCGCACCAAGAGTCTGTCCTAAAGGGAAAGCCAAAATTCTCCCGTCAAAACAAGATTTGCTTTGCTGGGAGAACGCTTGTCATTTATTCAAAAAGTGCTTTACAAGTTCCGTTACGGTATAGACGCTAAGGGGCAGGACATCTTCATTGAAATCAAATTCACTGGTGTGATGACCCGAAGCTTCCTCCGTCCCATAGAGCATGTAAACGGCCTTGCCGCCATGATTCTGGACGCGGCTCATAAAGTACGAGCAGTCCTCACTGCCGCTGACGGTATGATTTTTTTCGATGTCACTGTAGACGCCAAGTCCCTTGACGACTTCATAGACCTCTTCGCCCATGTCAGGTGAAGAATTGCCTGACGCCGCACTGCCGCGGGCGACCATTTTCACGGTAACGCCGTACATATCAGCTGCGGCCTTGACCATGCGGCGGGCTTCTCCTTCCATAAATTCATTGATGGCTGTCGAACCGCCGCGGGTCTCAAATTTGATGACCGCGTTGTCAGGAATGACGTTTCGTCCCGTCCCTGCCTTGAGAATTCCCACATTAACGCGGGAAGGGCCGTCGCTGTGACGGGAAATGGTATGGAGGGCCAGCGAAGCTTGGGCCGCTGCAAGAAGGGCGTTGCGGCCATTCTGGGGATTGGCACCGGCATGGGCCGGTTTTCCCGTAAAGAACGCATCAATCTTGCTTGTTGCAAGGAATCCTTCGGTCATACAGACTAGGCTGTTATTTTCGCCATTGCCAAGACCAATATGCCCGCTCAGGAAATAATCCACATCATCGACAATACCACTTGCCACCATCCCGCGGGCACCCATGACACCTTCTTCACCGGGCTGGAAGCAGAGCTTTACCGTGCCTGCCATTTCATCTTTGTGGGCGGCAATGAGGCGTGCTACGCCAAGACCAATGGTTGTGTGTCCATCGTGCCCACAAGCATGCATCAGGCCCGGATGGGTCGACGCAAAGCCTTCCCGGGTCGGGCGATGCGCGTCCGTTGGGTTTTCATCGACAAGCAGACAGTCCATGTCAAAGCGCAGGCCCACCGTCTTACCCGGCTTAGCAAAATGCATGATGCCCACGACGCCCGTCTTGCCGCCTTCCATCTTTTTCACAAGATTGGGATCGGCCCCTTCCTTGATTGCTCGTTTCATGGCGCGGTCAAGTTCATTTTTATCAGGAACGCCCATCATTTCGTCTTCCTTCATGCAGGAAGCTCCCATGAGCACTTCATAACCCAGGTCCTTAAGCGCTTTTGCCACATGGGAGGCAGTACGAAACTCCGTCCAGGCAAGTTCAGGGTGGGCGTGAAAATCACGCCGACAGGCAACAAGCTCATTTTTCATCTGCATGGCTTCATCGTATAATGTCATGATTCTCCTCCTCTGCCGCCTTAAGACGGTCCGTTCATTTCATGGTCTTTTTGACCACCGATACTTCAAAAGTCCGGTTCCACGGCAGGTCATAAGTGTACCCATCCACACGCTGGCCTAAATAAGGAAATGCCGTTTCCTTCATTTCCTTTTGAAGGGCTGTATGAAGGATTTCCTTTTCCTTTGGAGTAAACTTTCCTTCCTGCCATTTGTTGGGATAGGTGTATTCCACACGTAGGTGCTGCCGCACCAAGGCTTCATAGGCCCAGTCGTCGAGATAGCGCACCGTAAGAAGCTCCTTTCTTTTCTGCGGCGTCATCTGCCGCGCCATAAGGCCCTGTCCCAACGTGTATCCCAAGGAATTGCTGGCCGTATTCCAGCCGGCGTAGGACGCAAGATCATAGGCCATGGGCTCAGCGCTGTGCGGCAGCCGGCGTTCAAAAAGTCCTTTGATCAGGCCCCTGCTGCTGCCGTTGCCAAAAGCGATGTCCGCAATGCCCACGGCATACCCCGCCCTGAGAAAGGCCTCCGACTGATCGAGAAAAGCCGTCATCCCTGACGTTACAAGGTCCGTATTGGCCGCTTGATCTGCACCGCGTGTCACGCCGTCCTGCGGCGTATAAATTCCCGCCACAAAATCGGCTCGCTTGGCTCGTTTTGCAGGATACCCGCCAAGGGCCCAGACATGTTCCTTATAACTATGAGCAATGGTTCCATCTTCGTAATCAGGAACGGTATCTTTTCCTGCGCCGGGGGCATAGAACCCATACACAATCGGCGTCAGACCCCGCGCCTTGTAATAGGCCCTCGTCAAAAGAATCATCCCCATCTCATCGGTTCCTGAAAAAGAGCGGATCGTGTAGGACTTTTTCCGATCCTGAAGCAGTCTGCGGGCATCAAGGTGAGCCTCGGAATAAGGTGCTGAGTCATCCCTTGCAATCAGAAAATAATCAAAGGTTCCCGCTTCCGCCGCGTCATACAGCTGGGCTAGGACGGCCGCATTTTTTTGCCGACGCTGCAGCAGATCATTCTGGATGGAAAGTGGAATTTCCTTTTGAAGGGCCCCGAGTTCCTTTTCTTCCTTCCGACTAAGCGGCCCCATGTCCTTTTTATCTCGCAAGGCGCCCCACAAAAACAGTTTTGGGCCCCACTGGGCATAGTACTGAGGCTCCTGAGGGGCACTGCTCCACTTGGGGGAGCGCATAATCGTCGCAAACACATAGAGAGGAATATCGGCATGACGAGTCTTGAAATCAAGCAGGACATTGACCCGCTCATTGAGCAAGGTCTCACTGAGTTCGTGGGTCCGGCTCGTGGTAAGGCCTCCATAAATAAGGGAATCGGCGGCAACAACAGCTGCCTCTGCAAAGGGGCCTTCCTCTTGGAGCCATTTTCCCAGAGCATCAGGATCACCCTTGCGCGAAGACGAGCTTAGAAGCTCAGTTGGCGGCGTCACGACATCGATCCCCGCTTTTTTAAAGGTATCCACCGTATAAGCAAGATTGACTGGGCGGTCATCAAGGGGAATATATAAAATTCGTTCTGCTGCCAAAACCGAATCTCCCCATGTAAGTGTCCCCAACAAAAGGGACAGGAAAAATGACCTGACAAGTTTCCTTTTGGCCCAAGTAAACACAAGCGTCCCCTCCTTCTTCCTAAAGACCCTTTTATTATAGCAGGCAAAAAGCCGCAAAAAAAGTGGTTCTATAATTTATTTTGGGGCGCTAAAGTGACCGTCCAGGTGCGTGTCCT
>UPXT01000045.1 GCA_900538365.1 uncultured Acidaminococcus sp.
CCAAAAGATTTCCTGTATGTCTTTTTATATGTCCTATTTCATTTTACAATTAACCGGATTATTTTTTTCTTCAAAAAAAATAAAAAAGAGTTGACAAGACCTGTTCATTTGGGTATACTAATATTCGTCTCGGAACTATAGCTCAGATGGTTAGAGTACCACGTTGACATCGTGGGGGTCACTGGTTCGAATCCAGTTAGTTCCACCACTTCAAAGATGAAGCCGCTCCTAGGGGGGCGGTTTTTTTGTCTATCTTTTTTCCTGAATTTCTTCTTGCTCCTTTCTGTCATACCTGCTATAATAGCCGCATCACAATCAAATAAAGCAGTGCAGAACTGACGGATAAGTGGAATTGACCACGTGCTCTGCATTGTGTAACTTGCCGACCGTCTGGGCAGAGAAAAGCCGCCCGGATGATCCTTCTTTATCCCGGCCCCTTCATCTGCAGCCTTATGCTGCAGATGGGTCCGGGCCTTTTCTCTTTCTAGGGGAAGTTTTCCCAGAAAGGAAGCAGTATGAGAAATCGCGCACTGATTGCACTGTCCGCCGTGGGCATCCACCTCTCCATTGGGAGTGTCTATGCTTTCAGCGTCCTTGTCCGCCCCATCATGGAAGCCTTGGGCGCTTCCATGGGGGATGTCACCTGGACCTTTTCCCTTGCCATCTTCTTTCTTGGCATGTCGGCCGCGCTCTTGGGGCGCTTTGCAGAAAAAATGGGACCCCAAAAAAGTGGCCTCATGGCCGCCTTTTTCTTTGGAACGGGGCTTTTAGGTACGGCCTATGCCCTTTCCATCAAGAGCCTTCCCCTCCTTTATCTCTTTTATGGGTGCATTGGCGGCATTGGTCTTGGCACAGGCTACATCACGCCAGTATCAACCTTGGTGAAATATTTTCCCCGCCACCGCGGTTTTGCGACAGGCCTTGCCATCATGGGCTTTGGTTTTGCCGCCCTCATTGCAGCTCCCCTCATGCAGCATCTTACCCGCACGGTGGGCCTTACCCGCACCTTCTGCCTCATGGCAGGGAGCTACTCGGTCATCATGGTCCTTTGTTCCCTCTACCTCAAACCGCCCGTCCTAAAAAAGGAAAAGGAAGCTGATTCCCAGCTCCTTACGGGAAAGACCGCATCGGAAGCCATGCATACCTGGCAGTTCCAAAGCCTCTGGTGGGTCTTTTTCATCAATATTACCTGCGGCATCGGTCTGCTTGCTGTCTTAAGTCCCATGGCCCAGGACGTGATCGGCATGTCAGCTCAGGAAGCCGCTGCTTTTGTAGGCATCATCGGCATCATGAACGGCGGCGGACGCATCCTTTGGTCCACCATTTCCGACCGACTGAGTCGCCCCGTTACGTACATCCTCTTTTTTGCCCTTGAGATCCTGGCCTTTTTCATCCTCAGCGCCACCACCTCTTCCTTTGTCTTCAAGGGGCTTGTGCTCTTTATCATCAGTGCCTATGGCGGCGGCTTTTCCTGCATGCCGGCCTATTTGAGCGACCTTTTCGGCACCAAAGAGCTAAGTGCCATCCACGGCCGCATCCTTTCCGCCTGGGCAATGGCGGGCATTGCCGGTCCAACCCTCATCTCCTTTTTCTATAAGCAGACAGGCACCTATGCATCGGTTCTCATATTCTTTGCACTTGTCTTCATCCCGAACCTCATCATAGCCATTCAGCTCAAGCGCAAAGGTTTTGAAAAAAAAGAAGTCCCTGCCCTTGCCTCTATTGAACCAAAATGAAGGCATGAAAAAAGCAGCCCTGAAAAGGGGGCTGCTTTTTTTGAGGTCGGGAAGGTCCTTTAGGCGGAAAGGATGGCATCCAGCCGTTCTGCCATGTGGATGACGAGCCCATCACAATTGACCTTCTTTGTCACCCCTTGCTGAGCGGCTTTCGTAAGCAGTTCCGTGCAGGCCGTGGTCCCGTGGTCACGGAAAAAATCTTGGAGCAGGGCCATGGCCTTTTCCTGGGGAATCCCTGCAAGGGACAAGATCATAAGGCCGGCACTCACTACACCGCACGTACCGCCGTGCATCATGCCGCCGCCATAATTTGCGCCCATGGCAAAGGCCCGCTCGTCACTGACGCCAAGGACATCAGAAAAAGCGACAAAAAGGGATTGGGCACAATTATAATGAATGGGTTCATCACTTTCGCGAAGCTTTTTAGCTCTTAAAACATGATTCATGGATCATTCCTCCTTTGTACAGGTCCCATTATACCCCATTCGGGTATCAATTGAATAGAGGGAGGAGCCAAAAGGTGATATAATAAGGACCATCTAAAGAAAGGAAGACATCCTATGGCTGAAAAAACCATTCATATTCCCTACGGAAAAGGCGAAGCCACTCTGACGCTTCCCCAAGAGCGGATTGGGTCCATCCTTGTGCCGCAGCACCATGCTGCCCTTTCTATAGACAATGCCGTGACGGCCAGTCTGCGTCACCCCATTGCTTCCCCTCCCCTGCGCGAAATGGTAAAAAAAGGGGCGTCCGTCGTCATTGTAACGGCGGATATTACCCGCGCCTGGAACCATTCACGGGATTTCATGCGGCCCCTTATCAACGAACTCAACGATGCAGGCATCCCCGATGAAGATATTTCCATCGTTTTTGCCCAAGGTACGCACCGGGCCCAAACCCCTGATGAGGACATAGCTGTCGTCGGAGAAGAAGTCGCTCGCCGGATCCGTCTTTACCAGCACGACTGTCACGACCGGGAAAACCTTGTCCTTGTGGGGACCACATCGTACGGCACCCCAGTCGAACTCAACCGCCGTGTTGTTGAAGCAGATTTTGTTATCGTGACCGGCGGAATCATGCCCCACCTGTTTGCAGGCTTTGGCGGCGGACGAAAAATGATCCTTCCCGGCGTTGCCAGTTGGGAAACAATCCAGAAAAACCACGCCCTCGCCCTTTCAGATACCCTCGGGGAAGGCATCAATCCCCTTACAGAGGGCCGCTCCTTAACGCATAATCCCGTCCATCAGGATATGCTGGAAGGCATGGAATTCTGCCGGCCTGATTTCCTTCTGCACTCCCTCATCAATGAAAGGGGCGAAGTCTGCGGTTTTGTCAGCGGCGATCCCTATGAAGCCTGGCTTGAAGGAACGCAGGAAGTGCTCAGCAATGACGCGGTTTCCTTTTCCCAAAAAGCGGACCTGACCATTGTCGGCGCCGGAGGATATCCCAAGGACCTTTCCCTCTACCAAGGCTGCAAATGCTATGAACCGGCCCGGGACGTAACCAAAAAAGGCGGGATCATCATTGCCCTGATTGAATCGCCGGACATCAAGGAACCACAGATTTTCTGGGACAGTTTCCGCTACGACAGCCGCCTTTCCATGGAAAAGGCCCTGCGGCAGCATTTTACCATCCCCTTTTTTGTCGCTTATTTCCTCTGCACCCTGACAGAAGACTACACCCTGTACCTTGTGACCAAACAGGAAAACTTTGAAGCCGTGCGCCGCATCCACCAGATTCCCACAAGGACGCTGGAAGAAGCCTATGAAAAGGCCAAGGCCCAGCTCCTTGCGGAAGGAAAGACGGACTTTACGGTCAATATCATTCCCAACTGCGGCATGGTCATTCCTCTTGAGCGCTGACAAAAGAAATCCCTTCCAGATGACCCGGAAGGGATTTTCTTCATTCATAGTGGTTCAGGATATTGCGGACCCGTTCCTTTTTGCTCCTAGGGACCTTGTTCTCATAGTTGCGGAAATTGTTTTCCCGGTGGTCCGTTGAATAGTCCGCATAATCAATTTCGAAATGGGATTCATAGCTTCGGTTATAGTCACCGTGCCCATCATCACATTGATAGATCAGTTGCTCCATAGGACCCTCTTCTTTCCATAAATGCATTCTTTTATTATTTTATCACAGCCAGCCGCCTTATAGAAAGAGAAATTTCCCGGTGAAAATCGTCTGAATTCTCTAGAAATCAAGACAAAAAAAGGGTACAATAAAGGAAGTACCCTACAGAGGAGTGATTCCCGTGAAAATTGTAACCATGTTAAATGACGGGCAGGAACAAGTCGGCATCCTGTCTGAAGACGGAAAGTTTGTCATTCCCGCCAACAAGTATGCCGATATGCCCGACCTCATGGCCCACAGCGATTTTGAGGAACTGCTTGCCATCAGCCGCATGGGAGTTGCCGCAGTCCCCGTAGAAAGCGTCAAGATCCTGTCTCCCATTACAGAACCGGCCAACGACATCATCTGCCTGGGAATCAACTATGCCTCCCACGATGAAGAACTGCCGCAGGAATACACGGAAGAAAAGATCCAAAAACGGGACGTTCCCGTCTATTTTTCCAAACGGGTCACGCGCTGCGTCGATCCTGACGGAGCCATTGACGGTCATTTTGATATCGTCAGCAAACTTGATTACGAATGTGAACTTGCCGTCATTATCGGGAAGGACTGCAAGGACGTAAGCGAAAAAGAAGCACCGGACTATATTTTTGGCTATACCATCTTGAATGATGTCACAGCCCGAGATGTCCAAACGGCCCACAAGCAGTGGTACTTTGGAAAAAGCTTGGACCAGTTTGCGCCCATGGGCCCGGTCATCGTTACGGCAGAAGAGTTTGCCTTCCCGCCGGCCCTTACCATTACGTGCCGCGTAAATGGTGAGTTGCGGCAGCAGGACAATACAAAGAACCTCGTCCACAGCATTGCCTACATCATCAGCGAACTCTCCCACGGTATGACCCTGCGCTGCGGCACCATTATTTCCACGGGCACACCGGCCGGCACAGGCGTCGGCATGAACCCGCCCCGCTATCTAAAGCGCGGTGACGTCGTCGAATGTGAAATTGAAGGCATCGGTGTCTTGAGAAACATCGTCAAATAGCCGTATATCAAGAACAACCATCGTTCTATAAACAGAAAAAAGCTGCCACCTTTTTGGGTGACAGCTTTTTTGTTTCCCCTCATTCGGCCTTTTTCCATATCGCTTCGGCTTTTTTGATATTTTCCCGAATGGCCGTGCAGCACTTCTTGAATTCCTTTTTTTCCGCATCCGTGAGAGATAGTTCAACAACCTTTTCCACGCCATTTTCACCGACCACGCCGGGCACACCTGCAAAGATGCCGTCTTCGCCATATTCACCGCGAAGGGGCGCGCTCGTTGCCATGATATGCTTTTCATCGCGCAGGACGTATCCGGCAAGGGTCGCTGCCGTATACGCAATGCCGTATTCCGTGCAGCCCTTGCCTACGTAGGTCACCCAGCCGCCTTTGATGGTTTTTTCCTTGATGGCATCATGATCAAAAACGAAACGGGAATCATCCTTCAGTTCTTCAAGGCGCTTGCCGCCGAACTGGATGACGGACCAAGGCACCATCTGCGCGTTGCCGTGTTCGCCCATCATGTAGGCCGTAATGGATTTATGGTCAAGGCCAGTCTGTTGGGAAATGGCACTTACCAGGCGCGACGTGTCAAGGCCTGTCCCCGTGCCAAAAACATGGCCCGTAGGCAGACCGCTCAATTTGGAAATCAGATCGGACACCACATCACAGGGATTGGTGATGTTGATGAAGATTCCCTTGAAGCCGCCCTTCATGATCTTGGGAATGAAGTCAGCAACTTGGGCCACTGTAAAGTTCATTTCCGTATCTCGGTTATGGGTGACAAGCAGGTCAATTTTCCCAATCGCATTGATGATGATATCGCAGTCTCCCAGTTCTTCATAGGAAGCCATGGCATAGCTGACATGATGGGGCATGAACATGGCCGCATCCATGAGATCCTGATGCTCACTGACAAGCTTCTTTTCATTGATATCACAAAGTTTGACAAGGTCAGCCGTTCCCGTGACCCCTAACGTATAGGCAACATGGGCACCGACATGGCCCAGACCAACAACACCGACGATTCGTTTCTTTGACATGCTACCACTCTCCTTTTTCATACAAGCACATTATATTGTATTCACTCCGTGCAAAAAATCAACCTTTGTCTCCATTTTATCCTGTATAATGAATCATTTTATTCATTTTTTCCACACTATTTCAATTACTTTGAATCACTAGTCGGCTCTTTTCTTCTAAAAGTACGTAATAAGCAGTACATTTTGTATTTATACATATTAATTTTTCATGAACAATTCCCAGTTATTTTCATACCTCATTGATATAAAGGTAACACTTTTATCCTTTTATTATTGTTTTCAAAAGTAAGTGTTTCGTCTTATAGGATTTTTCATTTTTTCATCTACAAAAGTAAAATTTCTTTCAATTCCTATTTTCCTCAATGTACGTTTTTACATATATGTCCTTATGTAAAAGACCTTATCTCTATATTTCGCGTTCTTTTGGAGATTCTCCATAACAAAATAGCAGTATTTTACCACTCATTTTTAAAATTTATGTTGACAATTATGTATACAAGTGATAAATTATGGCTCTGTAAACACTCATCACCCTCTCAATCCCAGCATTCATGCGGGACTTGAAATTTTTGGAAAGGAAGTGGCTATGATGAATGGATTAACATTGGTTTGTATTGCAATCGTCATCTTTGCGTGTGCCTACCTATTCTATGGCCGTTGGCTCGTCAAGACCTGGGGTATCGAACCCGATGCCAAGACGCCGGCCTATCGCTTTGAAGATGGCCGCGACTTTGCGCCGGCTTCCCGTTTTACGGTCTTTGCCCATCAGTTTTCTTCAATTACGGGAGCAGGCCCTGTCACAGGCCCGATTATTGCCGCTATGTTTGGTTGGCTTCCTGCATTCTTATGGATTATTGTAGGCGGCATTTTTTTCGGCGCTGTCCAGGACTTTACGGCCCTTTATGCTTCGGTCCGCAACGATGGCAAGAGCATGGGCAAGATCATTGAACAGTACGTTGGCAAGACGGGCTGCAAGATGTTCCTCCTGTTCAGCTGGCTCTTCTCCCTTCTTGTCATTGCAGCCTTTTCCGACATCATGGCAAGCACGTTCAATGGCTTTTCCAAGACGGGTGAACTCCTGGGACCAAATGCAGCTGCCGGCTCCATTTCCACCCTCTACGTTTTCGTTGCCATGGTTTTTGGCTGGGCCGTTCGCCGCTTTAATATCAGCGGCGTCAAGGAAGTGGTCCTGGCCCTCATCTGCATGGTTGCCATGATTGCTGTGGGGATTGCCAATCCGCTTTTTGCCTCCCGCACCAGTTGGCTCTACGCAACCTATGCCTATTGCTTCATAGCTTCTGTCCTGCCCATGTGGCTCCTTATCCAGCCTCGTGATTATTTAAGTGTTTTCCTGCTCCTTGGCATGATCCTGGCAGGCGTTGTCGGTATCCTCGTCGGCAATCCCACCATCAATATGCCGGCTTTCAAGGGCTTTACCGTGGCAAACCGGCCCCTTTTCCCCATCCTTTTTGTAACCATCGCCTGCGGCGCCGTTTCCGGCTTCCACAGCCTGGTTTCTTCCGGTACTTCTTCCAAGACCATTTCCAACGAAAAGGATATGCTTCCTGTTGGCTATGGCGCCATGCTCATTGAATCCGTCCTGGGGGTTGTTTCCCTCGTCATTGCCTGCTCCGTTGCAGTCAACGGAGCTCTGCCGAAAGCAACGCCCTTTGCTATCTTCGGATCTGCCATCGGCCGTTATTTTTCCATTTTCGGGATTCCGCCCTATGTCAGCAACTGCATCGTGACCATGTGCATCTCCGCCCTTGCCATGACGACCATCGACGCCGTCACCCGTATCGGCCGCATGATGCTCCAGGAACTGCTGAGCGAATATGACAGCAGTGCCGCGAAATTCCTCTCCAACACCTACGTAGCAACGATTGTTACCTTGATTCCAAGCTACCTGCTCTGCCTCGGCGGTTACCTCAACATTTGGCCGCTCTTTGGGGCTGCCAATCAGCTGCTTTCCGCCCTGGTCCTCATTGCCCTTGCCGTCTTCCTGCGTACGACGGGCCGCAAGAGTTGGATGCTCTACATCCCCATGACCTTTATGTTCATTGTCACCATGAGTGCCCTCTGCCTGTCCCTGTATGGAATCTATGGCAAACTCATGGCCGGCACCTTCGTCCTCATGGTTGATGGCCTGCAGCTTGTCGTTGCCGTTGCCCTGATGTTCCTTGCCCTGATGGTTGTCAAACACTGCGGGAAGGAGCTCGTAGGTGACGCCCCCAAAAGTCAAACGGCACAATAAAAAAGAAGGGGGCTTTCGCCTCCCTTCCCAGCAAAAGACCTAGGTCCACGGGACCTAGGTCTTTTTGGTTCCTTATGAAGTCAGCCCTGCTGCGTCTTAAGGCGCCAGAGTTTATCCAGTACCTTTTCCGTGAGTTCACAGTCATCAACGGCCCGATGATGGTTGCCCGCGATGCCAAAATACTCACAAAGGGCTTCCAGACTGTAATGGTATAAACCTGGCACAACGGTCTTGGCAAGCTTCTTCGTATCAAGATAGGGGTTATTCAAATGTTCCCCCGTTTCCCGGTAAAACCGGTCATAAAGGAAGTTGATATCAAAATTGACATTGTGCCCCACCAAGGTATAGCCGCCCAAAAAATCCCGCAGCCGCGGCAGGATCTTCCTAAAGGTCGGTGCCCCCACAAGGTCGCTGTCCGTAATGCCTGTCAGGCTGGTAATAAAAGGTGACAGGCTTTGGTATGGTTCCGGGGTCAGGAAGGTCTGGAAACGATCTGAAACGGTGCCATTTCGTACATGGATGGCCCCGATTTCAATGATGGCACTGCGTGCCACGTCAAGTCCTGTTGTTTCAATATCAATGACCACATAGGACAGGGGGCGCACCAAGGTGAGCTTTCCTTTGCGGCGTTTTGCTTCCGGCTCCGTGTCCCGCGGCGCCAGGCTATCAAATAAGGAAAGGGAATAAGGTTCCATAGGAATCCTCCTTTCAAGAATCATTGGCTGTATCCAAATCTTGGATGTTCTATTATATAGCATTTCGGTAGGAAAGCAACGTTTTTTTGCAAAATTTCACAAAAGCACCTATAATGGTAAAAATTCATCCTTACGGAGGTGACCTTACTTGGCAATCGTGCCCCTTTTGTTTTCCCAGCTATCCTCCCTGCTTCTTATTGCCATCATCGGCTACGCGGCCGTCAAGAAAGGCATCATGAAGGCGTCCGAGTGCACACCCATTTCGACGCTTCTCATTTATGTCATCATTCCCTCGTCCATCATCAAGGCCCTGCAGCTTCCCTTATCGGAAGAAAAAATCCATGGCTTTGGCATTGCTGTCATTTTTGCCATTGCGGTCCATCTTTTCTGGCTGGTCCTCATCACCTTTTTAGGCAAGACAACGAGCCTTGACGGTACAGCGCGGGCCTCCCTGATGTACACCAATTCAGGAAACCTCATCTTTCCCCTGGTGGCCTCCGTTTTTGGTGAGGAATACGTCTTTTATGCCTGCATGTACAATGCCGTCCAACAATTTTTTGTCTGGACCCACGGCATGGCCCTCATGAGTGGAAAGCGCCGCATCACGCTTCGGCAGGCGCTTGTTAACATCAACATCCTTTCTGTGGCCATGGGCATGACCCTCTTTTTCTTTCAAATCATACTGCCGCCGATCATCCAGAACACCATGGGCATGCTGGCCGGCATGATAGGCCCCTTGAGCATGCTCGTAACGGGCATGGTCATGGCCGAAAAGGACCTGTCCGGCCTTTTTCATTCAACCAAGGTATGGCTGATTTGTATAGGCAGGCTTTTCGTTTTTCCTTTTTTTGTCACCCTCCTTGTCATGGCAACCGGCTTCTTGAAGACTCACCCAGGGGAACTCTTTTTGTTCCAAATTGGGATGCTGGCTGTCTGCGCCCCGCCGGCAACGCTGCTGACCCAATTTGCCGTCATGTTTAGGAAGGACGCCTTCCTTGCCGGCAGTGTCAACCTCATCAGTATGGTCCTGTGCGTCATCACCATGCCGCTTATGATCGTCCTTTTCACTTATTTGGCCGGCTGAATCCAACAAAAAAGCTGCGGAGAAAGAAACCTTCCTTCTCCGCAGCTTTTTTATCTGGATGATTGGGCGTCCCTATTTTCCAGGAGCCGCCTGAATGCGGCTTCATCAAGGATAGTGACACCCAAGGACTGGGCTTTGGTATATTTGCTGCCTGGATCGGCACCTGCGACAACATAGTCCGTCTTCTTGCTGACGGAACTTGTCACCTTGGCCCCCACTTCTTGAGCCATGGTCTGGGCCGTTGCCCGGTCAAGGGTGGGCAGGGTCCCCGTAAAGACCATGGTCTTACCGTAGAAGGGATGATTCTCATTGGAAGCAGCCGTTCCCAACATCTTCATATTAAGTCCTAATTCCTTTAGCCGTTCTACATAATCCTGGTTTCCTGGGTCGCCAAAATAGGTCACGACACTTTCGGCAATGACCTGCCCAATGTCAGGAATCTGTGCCAATTCTTCCTGCGTAGCCTTCATCAGGGCGTCCATGGTCTGGTATTTCAAGGCAAGGGTGCGGGCCACCTTGGCCCCAACATGACGGATGCCAAGGGCAAATAGAAGCTTATCCAAGCTGTTTTCCTTACTGGCAGCAATGGCCCTGACGAGGTTATTGGCAGACTTTGCGCCCATGCGGTCCAGTTCCATGAGGTCATCTGCCGTAAGCAGATAAAGGTCGCTCGGATCCTTTACCAGGTTCCGTTCCTGGAGCTGGAGCAGGACAGCAGGGCCGCAGCCATCGATGTTCATGGCGTCGCGGCTTGTAAAATGGATGAGGCCTTCCCTGCCCAAGGCCGGACAGTGAGGATTGGTGCAGCGCACCGCGGCTTCCCCATTTTTGCGGACAACCGGCCAGCCGCACTCCGGACATTCCGTAGGCATATGGAAAACCTTTTCCTCTCCTGTCCGTTTTTCCACGGCGACACGCAGGACTTCCGGGATGATTTCCGCTGCTTTATTGATAATGACCCGATCACCGATGCGGATATCCTTTTCCGCAATAAAATCTTCATTATGAAGTGTGGCGCGGCTGATGGTGCTCCCCGAAAGCTTTACTGGATCAAGGACAGCTGTCGGTGTAAGGACGCCCGTTCGACCCACTTGGATAACGATGTCCCGCAGCGTCGTTTCAGCCTGTTCGGGCGGGAACTTATAGGCCATGGCCCAGCGGGGATCCTTTCCCGTCGACCCGAGAATATTCTGCTGCCACACGGCGTTGACCTTGACGACGACACCGTCCGTATCATAGCCAAGGCTCTTGCGGCGCTCACCGTGACGAACAATGAGGGCGTTGGCCTCTTCAATGGTCGTGACCTTGGTCCGACCTTCTGTCGTTGTAAAGCCATAGGCCTCAAGGCGGTCCATGGAATCATTATGCGTATCAAGGGCACCCGTGCCAATGCCGTAGGCAAAAAAAGCCAGGGAACGCCTAGCCGTGACGCGGGGGTCGAGCTGACGCAGGGAACCGGCAGCGGCATTCCGGGGATTGGCAAATTCCGTCTCCCCTCTTTCTACCCGCTGCTCATTCAGCTTCAAAAAGGCATGACGTGGCATATAGACTTCTCCCCGCACATCAAGGAGTTCCGGCATGGGAACACCGGGAAGCGAGGGCAGGACCTTAGGGATATTTTTGATGGTCCGCACATTTTCCGTCACATTTTCGCCGACCATGCCGTCGCCACGCGTCGCTGCCCGGACAAAGCGGCCATTTTCATAGATGATGCTGCAGGCAAGACCGTCGATTTTCGGTTCCACCACATATTCTACTTTGGCATCCTTAGGAAGACCTTCATGGACCCTGCGGTCAAACTCCTTCATTTCTTCCGGGGAAAAGGCATTGGCCAAACTTAAAAGCGGCGTAATGTGATGCACTTCCGTAAACCCTGGTTTTGCGTAGCCGCCGACGTGCTGTGTCGGGGAATCAGGCGTTACAAGTTCAGGATATTCCGCCTCAATGGCCCGCAGCTGGCGCATAAGACTGTCATATTCCGCGTCAGTGATCGTGGGCATATCTTCCACGTAATAAAGATAGGAGTTGCGTTCCAATTCCTTGCGGAGGGCT
Organism: uncultured Acidaminococcus sp.; assembly: GCA_900538365.1. Taxonomy (GTDB): domain Bacteria; phylum Bacillota; class Negativicutes; order Acidaminococcales; family Acidaminococcaceae; genus Acidaminococcus. The sequence goes on from UPXT01000045.1 coordinate 11,973, forward strand.
TGGGCCTTTGTTAAGGCCTCTTGTTTTGTCATGGTCGTCATAAGATTCGCCTCTTATACTTTCTGGATGACTTTATATTTCGTTGAAAGGGTCTTGATGCCCGTACCGGGGAAGGCCACTTTGACAATCTGACCATCCGTGTCGGGCTGGGCCGAAATGACGGTTCCTACGCCCCAGGCCTTATGACGGACTTTATCGCCTGCCTTGAAGGCTTCCATCTCCCCCTCCGGCACATATTCGGAGCGGCTGCTGCGCCGGTCAAGGATGCTTGCCCCGCGTTTCCTGACGATACTGCGAAGCCCTGACCGTTCTTCCTGCGTCCGGTTTCCCCATGCCGCGCGCGGCGCCCCCGACCTATCCTGCTGACCGGCAAGGGCCGTTTCAATGAGATGGCGGGGAATCTCTTCAAGGAAGCGGCTCGGCGGGAACATGACCGTCCGGCCGTACATCATGCGGCTCCGGCAGCTTGTCAGGAACAGTTTTCTCTTGGCCCGCGTAATCCCAACATAGCACAGACGCCGTTCTTCTTCAAGCTTATCCGTGTCGTCAAGGGAACGCTGGCTCGGGAAAAGGCCCTCTTCCATGCCGGCCATAAAGACAACGGGAAATTCAAGTCCCTTGGCCGAGTGAAGCGTCATCAGCGTCACGGCGTCGCGGCTGAGTTTGGCATCATCGATATCGGAAACAAGGGCCACATGGTTCAGAAAATCCTCCAAGGTCTTTTCCTCTTCCGTTTCATCTTCCTGGAATTCCGCGGCAATGCGCTTTAATTCATCAAGGTTGTCCATGCGGCCCCGCGCCTGTTCCGATCCTTCCAGGAGCAAGGCATCCCAGTACCCGGTCTTTTCGAGGATATCCGTCATGAGCTGCTCCACAGGAACCGTATCGGTTTCCTTGCGCAGACTTTCAAGAAGGGTACTGAAAGTGGTCACTTTAAGGAGGCTCCTGCCAAGGAGCTCGCCAGCAAGGGGCGTCATGAGGGCTTCATGCAGCGGCAGTCCCGTTTCATTAAGGAGCGTCTTGAGTTTCTCCACGGTCGCACTGCCAATGCCCCGTTTCGGTTCGTTGATGACCCGCTCCAAGGCCTGCTCGTCACGGCCATTTACAAGGAGCCTCAAATAAGCAAGCAGGTCCTTGACTTCCTTGCGGTCATAGAACTTCAGGGACCCAACCATGATATAAGGAAGGCCGTTTTTGATGAGGGTTTCTTCAAACATACGGGACTGGGCATTGGTCCGGTAAAGGACGGCCATATCGCCCAGCTGGAAATGATCTTCGTCACGCAGCCGCCGCATATTATGGACAGTGAATTCCGCTTCATTTCGGTCGTTGAAGGCCTGAAAATAGGTGATGGGTTTTCCGTTCCCATTTTCCGTCCAAAGGTTCTTGGGCCGACGGGCGCTGTTATGCTCAATGACCGCATTGGCCGCATCGAGGATGACCTGGGTAGAGCGGTAATTCTGCTCGAGTTTATAGATCTTGGCCTCTGGATAATCTTTTTCGAAATCGAGGATATTGCTGATATCGGCACCGCGCCACCCATAGATACTCTGGTCAATATCGCCGACGGCACAAAGGTTGTTTTCCGGGGCACTGATGAGTTTGGCCAGAAGATACTGCACATGGTTCGTATCCTGGTATTCATCAATCATGACATACTGGAACTTATGCTGATATTTTTCCCGCACCTCCTTGTCATGCTGCAGCAGATCCACGGAAAGCAGCAGGAGGTCGTCAAAATCAACAGCGTTGTTCTGACGCATGCGCTTTTCGTATTCAAGATAGATTTCGGCCACTTTCTTGGCATGGAAATCCTCGGCCTTCCTCGCAAAAGCGGCACTGGAAAGCTGGGCATTCTTGGCATTTGAAATCACCGACATGACCGCGTTCAGGGGATAGAACTTTTCGTCCATCTTGAGATCCTTTAGGATGCCTTTCAGGACATTCTTGCAGTCTGTCGTATCATAAATGGAAAAGCCTGTCCCATAGCCATAGTGGGACAGATGCTTGATTTCCCGGCGCAGGAGCTGGTTGCAGAAGCCGTGGAACGTATAGAGCCATACATCTTTGGCAAGAGGGCCCACAAGCTTATCCACGCGTTCGCGCATTTCTTTGGCCGCTTTGTTCGTAAACGTAATGGCAAGGATGCTGTAAGGAGGAACGCCTTTTTCCAAAAGATAGGCAATCCGTGTCGTCAGGGCCTTTGTCTTGCCGCTTCCAGCACCTGCCAAAATTAAAATAGGCCCAGCCACATGTTTGACGGCTTCAGCCTGCTGAGTATTGAGTGATGATAATAGATCTTCCATTTTCTCCTCACAATTCGTCTAGAATTTGCTTTATTATTCTAACATGTCCGCTCTATTTTTGCTATAATAGAAGAATCCTTTTCCAGGAGTGTGAACATCATCTCATGAAACACGATGCCTTTGTACCCGCCAGCGACCTTACAAAGCTGTGGCGGGCCCTGATTGAATTCAACATGATTGAAGAAGGGGATAAGATTCTCATCGGCCTTTCCGGCGGCAAGGACAGCATGTTCCTTACGGCGGCCTTAGCCGAGATCCAAAAACACAGTCCCCGCCATTTTGACCTATTGTGCTACACTATGGACGGCATGTTTGCCGAAGATTTCCCCAAAAAGGAACTGGAAGCCTTTTGCCGCACCTACGGACTCACTCATTATTCGGAACAGGTCAATGTCGAAGCCCTCTGGGCCCATCGAGGCAACACCCCCTGCTTTTCCTGTGCCTACTTCCGCCGGGCCGCGATGAACCGCAAAGCCAGCGAACTTGGCTGCAACAAGATTGCCCTGGCCCATCACAATGACGACGCCGTGGAAACCTTGATGCTGAACCTCTTCCAGTCGGGGCAGAACAAGACCTTCCTGCCCGTGACCCATCTTTCCCGCAGCGGCATGACCGTCATCAGGCCCCTGCTTTTTTACCGGGAATCGGAAATCATTGCCATCGGCAAAAAGATTGGCCTTCACCCCTTGGCAAACCCCTGCCCCTATGACGGCAAGACCCAGCGCCAGGATATGAAGGAACTGGCCCGACGCCTTGAACAAGAAATTCCCCATTTCTATGACCACATGGCCTCGGCCCTGCGGCATTCCGATAAAGAGGAACTTTGGCCGGAAAAACTGCCCCAGAAAACGATGCTGGAGCGCTTCCGTGCCTTCTGGAAAAAGTCCTGATTTTTCATTGTCCAGTAAAGAAAGGAAGTCACACCATGGAAGAACTCTTTGACCGCGTTTTCCACCTCAAGGAAAACCACACCGATGCCCGGACCGAAATCATTGCCGGCATCACCACCTTCATGACAATGGCCTATATCCTCATCGTAAACCCCTCCATCCTCAGTGCCACAGGAATGGATAAGGGGGCGCTCGTGACAACGACAGCCCTTGCCTCTGCCTTGGGGACCCTCTTCATGGCCTTGTTTGCCAACTACCCCTTTGCCCTGGCTCCGGGCATGGGACTTAATGCCTACTTTGCCTATACGGTTGTCCTGCAGATGGGGTATACGTGGCAGGTCGCCCTCGCTGCCGTCTTTGTCGAAGGCCTTGTCTTTATTTTTCTTTCCCTCACAAACATCCGGGAAGCCATTTTCAACGCCATCCCCTTGACATTGAAACGGGCCATTTCCGTTGGCATTGGCCTTTTCATCGCTTTCATCGGTCTGCTTAACGCCAAGATTGTCGTGGCCAACCCAGCAACCAAGGTTTCACTCTATTCCTTTACCAAAGCGGTTGCTGACGGGACGTTCCACAGCGTAGGGATCACCGTCGTCATCGCCCTCATCGGGATTCTTTTTACAGGCTTTCTCATCATCAAGAACGTCCGCGGCAACATTCTTTTTGGCATCCTGGGCACTTGGATTCTCGGGATGATTGCAGAAGCATCGGGCCTTTACATTCCAGATCCGAAACTTGGGACCTTCAGTGTCTTTCCCAACCTTTCTGCCGGTATGGCCGCCTTCATTCCCTTGAATCCCCTGCCCGTTTGGGGCAAGATGGATTTTTCCTCGGTCTTTTCCCTCGACTTCTTCGCCGTGATTTTTGCCTTCCTCTTCGTTGACCTCTTCGATACACTGGGGACCCTTATCGGGGTTGCCTCCAAGAGCAACATGCTCGACGAAAAAGGCCGCCTGCCCCACATCAAAGGGGCCCTCATGGCCGACTCCGTCGCAACCTGCACGGGGGCCCTCATGGGAACAAGCACGGTCACAACCTTTGTTGAAAGTGCAGCCGGCGTCGCTGAAGGCGGCCGCACAGGGCTGACAGCGGTAACCGTATCCGTGCTCTTTCTCCTTTCCCTGTTCCTGTCGCCATTTTTCATGGCCATTCCCGCCTTTGCAACGGCACCGGCCCTCATCGTGGTTGGCTTTCTCATGTTCTCGTCCGTTAATAAGATTGACATGAACGACCTTTCCGAAGCCATTCCGGCCTACATTGCCATCATTGCCATGCCTTTTTGCTACAGCATTTCAGAAGGCATTTCCTTTGGCGTCATTTCCTACACGGTCCTTAATGTCCTGACGCGTCACACGGACCGGATCAGCGGCCTCATGTACATCCTCACCATACTGTTTATCGGTAAGTACATCATGCTTTAAGGCGCATCAAAAAAGCCATCCGCAACGCGGGTGGCTTTTTTTTGATGCGCCTGGGTTACGGGCAGCCAAAGGTCCAATCTAAAACTGGTCAGTTCCTTATGAACAGGGCTGCTTGCGGCCCGTAACCAGGTCCCGCCGATCAACTATCCAGGGATTCCGCTTTCCCGTCTTATAGAAGCTGACACGTAAAAGCCTCTTTAGCTGAAGCAATCAGCCGCATTTTTCTTTTCCCTTGCCGCGGCTCTTCTTAGCTTTTTCTTTTCCTGCCAAGGGGCCCCATGAGGAAGACGCTTTACAAAAAAGCTGGCTGCGGCGGTTCTCCCTGCAGTCAGCTTTTTTACGGCTATCGCCGTCAATTTTGTTTTTTATCGTTGCTGCCCTTACCCCAGACAGTCTGCATAATGGTCTTGTATTCCTTTCCAAGATCCTGCTGAGCCAGGTTCAGCACAAAAAGAAGCATATCACCTACGGCTTCTTCCCCATCGCGGAGAATGATGCAGGATTCAGCCATAAGATTCTTGGCGCCGTCAATATAGAATTTGTATGGTTTGTACTTGAGGTTGAGCTGATTGATAAGGCCGGTGACTTCCTTTTCGTTATCGTCCCGCAGGGCTTCTGCCACAACGACAACGCGGATCATGGCAAAGGGCGTATCATCGACAAAGATGCCAAAGGGAAGGAGATTGCCATCCATGCGGAAATTGCTCCGGAAAAGGACCAGGTTATTCGGTTCACTTTTGGGTTCTTCAATGGTAAAACCTTCTACTTTTTGGTCAGCAATGAATTTCTTGAAGCGTTCTGCTCTCTTATTCATGGGGTCACGTCCTTTTTTACATTTTTCCTTATTATACTCCATGAGGAAGTAAAAAGGAAAGTTCAGGGAGATTTTATCCAATTGATGGTCATTCTTTATAAAAACTTTTAATTTTCCTTCTATCCTTCGAAGTAGGGAAACCTTAAAGTTCCTTCACCAGTTCCGTCAAACTGCGCCGCTTTTCATGAAGAGAGGAGGCTTTTGCACCTTCTGCGGCATAGCCCAAGGGAAGGAGGAAAACAGGCATTTCATTATGGGACAGACCAAAGGCGTCGGCTGTCTTGACGGGCGGAAAGTGAGCCACCCAGCAGCTTCCCAACCCTTGTTCCCAAGCTTCCAGCATAAGATGGGTTCCCACAATGCCTGCATCGACCTGTCCCGAAAGGAACCCTTTTTCCAGTTCATTGACCCACTGCTCATCGCGGCAGACTGTCACCATAAGAACAATCGGGGCATTAAAGGCGCAGGGCGTCAGTTCACGAATCTTGACAATGGCTTCCTTGCTTTTAAGCACATAAATGCGAAAGGGCTGATAATTATGGGCTGTCGGTGCCACACGCGCGGCTTCAAGGACCTTCTCCAGTTTTTCAGGTTCAACAGGGCGTTCGCTGAACTTGCGTACAGAATAACGATTTTTGGCAAGCGTGAAAAAATCCATGAGATTGCTCCTTTTTCTCAGCAAGAAAGAATTTCCGGTTCTCCCTCCGTGATGAGCAGGGTATGCTCCCACTGAGCCGAAGACTTCCCGTCTTCCGTACGAACCGTCCAATGATCGATTTCATCGATATAAAGCGCTGCCCGCCCCTCGTTGATCATGGGCTCAATGGTAATGACCATGCCCGGCACAAGGAGCATGCCCGTTCCCTTTTTCCCGACGTGGGAAACAAAAGGATCTTCATGCATGGAAAGCCCCACACCATGACCGCCAAATTCGCGGACCACGGAATAGCCATGCTTCTTGGCAAAGGACTGGATGGCCGCACCAATGTCACCCAACGTGTTCTTCCAGCCTACAGCATTCTGCATGCCGCGGCGGAGACATTCCTTCGTGATGCCCACGAGGTTCCGGCGATTGTTCGGCACGTTCCCGAGCATGAACATACGGGAAGCATCCCCAACATACCCCTTGTAGATGGTCGTGGCATCGACATTGACGATATCGCCGTTTTTAAGGACTGCATCGAGGCTTGGGATACCATGACAGATTACATCATTCACAGAGGTGCAGACGCTTTTGGGAAAGCCTTCAAAATTAAGGCAGGCCGGAGTGGCATCGTGACTGACCGTATATTCGTAGACAATGCGGTCGATTTCTTCTGTCGTCATGCCCACATGGATTGCCTTTTCCACTGCATCCAGAACCTGCGTGTTGAGCCGTCCCGCTTCGCGGATTCCGGCAATCTGTTCCAGGGTCTTGATCATCTCCATGCGGGGGACTTCCACGCCTTGCGCCGCAAGTTCCAAGAGTTTCATCTTGATTTCTTCTCGTTCCAAAATCCTAGCTCCCTTCTATTTTCATTCTTGAAAAAATACGATATAATAGGCTTTCAGTGCATAGATATCCCTGAAAGCGTAACTATTATACCATATCCATGCAATACCTTGATGCCGGCATAGAAAGGAGTATGTGTCAACATTTTCTCGGGAGACCCATATAAGATTGTGTTGCAGCTTAAT
>UPXT01000046.1 GCA_900538365.1 uncultured Acidaminococcus sp.
GGTACGTAATTTCTTACGAATCGTCATACCATCCTTGCTCTCAAAAGGATCATTTTTCAAGCAAGGATGGCAAGTAACTGCATTGAATCGACGCGATTTCTGCGCCGAGTAAAAATAAAGAGGACGCCCAGGCGTAAGCTATCGTAACCCGTGAGATGGACCGCTGTACGATGGGCCATGAGCCCATGGATTCCTCTATTTTTTTAATGCTGGAAGGGGCTCACCTTTTACATTGAATTAGCCCAATATCAAAGTTCAAAATTTGACAGGGCGGCCTCTTTCCATATACAATAACGTCACTTGACGGAAGATAGGAGAACTGTTGTGACCATTGATGCAATCTTACAGAAAGAAACCCTGACCCATAGTGACCTTGTGACCCTTCTGGGGACAACGGACGCAAAGCAGCGGAAGCAACTTTATGATGCGGCCTATGCGGTAAAACTAAAATATATTGGCAATGTTGACCATTACCGGGGCCTTTTGGAATTTTCCAATCGCTGTATCAAAAACTGCAAGTACTGCGGCATCCGCCGGGATAATGAAGAGGTGGAACGCTTTGATACGCCTTATGAAGATCTCCTTGCCATGGCCCAATGGGCTTATGACGAGCGTTATGGATCGCTGACCCTGCAGAGTGGGGAACGAACGGATGAGGAATTCATTGCCTATGTGGAACGTTTGATCCGGGATATCAAAAAGATTGGCGGCGGCGCCCTAGGCCTTACGCTTTGCGTTGGGGAGCAGACGGAAGAAACCTACCGCCGCTGGTTCGAAGCGGGGGCGCATCGCTATCTCCTGCGCATTGAAACGAGCAATCCCGCTCTTTATCGGACCCTTCACCCCCAAGATGGGCACCATGAGTGGGAAGTGCGCCGTGACTGCCTAAAGACGCTCAAAAAGATTGGCTACCAGGTGGGAACAGGGGACATGATGGGACTGCCGGGACAGACCTTGGATGACCTAGCCTGTGATATTGAATTTTTCCGCCAGATGGATATCGATATGATCGGGATGGGGCCTTATGTTGTTCACCACAATACACCGATTGGAAAACAGGTCCTTGCAGCCGGCGGTGACAGCAAACAAGCGCAGGACCGGCGCTTTATCCTGGGCCTTAATATGATTGCTGTGACGCGCCTTTACCTTAAGAACGTCAATATTGCCGCAACCACGGCACTTCAGGCCCTGAATCCTTTAGGACGGGAACTGGGGCTTTTGGCGGGGGCCAACATCCTCATGCCGCTTGTGACGCTGCCGAAGTTCCGCCCTCAGTACCTGCTTTACGACAATAAACCCTGCGTCGAGGATTCCCCAGATCAGTGCAAACACTGCCTGGCCGGCCGGGTGGCCTCCATTGGGGATAAAGTCGGATTTGGTGAGTGGGGCGATTCACCGCATCACTTTGCCGAAAAGACACAATAACAAGACAAGAAGGAATGGACGGGACCCAAAAGGGGGACCGTCTTTTTGTTATGCCTTAAAGTTATAAAAAGGAGTATAAAAAGCCTATTTTACAAATAAAAGGCATTGCGTTAGAATGGATTCCATCATCACCGTAGGGGGGAATCACCATGGCTGTACAGAGTTCCGTTCATTTTGATATTGTGGGCAGTTTCCTGCGTCCGGAGCGTCTCAAAAAGGCTCGTGAGGCGTACCGTTCCGGCACCCTTGATCAGGCTGCCCTGCGCCGCGTGGAGGATGAGGAAATCCGCAAACTCATTAGCAAGGAAAAGGCCCTTGGCCTGCGCACCCTGACGGATGGGGAGTTTCGCCGTGAATATTGGCACCTTGATTTTATGTGGGGCCTTGGCGGGATCAAGCGGGAAACCCTTTCCCATGGTTATTTCTTCGATGGGGAGGAAACGGGCCGGGATACGGCCGTCCTTACAGGAAAGATTTCTGGCGACCATCATCCCATCGTCGATGATTTCCGCTTTACCCAGCAGTTTGCCTATCAAAATACCGTTGTAAAGGAAACGCTCCCGGCTCCGGCCCATTTGCTTGATGAGCTTTACCGAGAGGAAAACGCCGCAATCACAAAGTCGGTCTATCCTTGCGAGGACGAGCTCATCGATGATATTGCTGCCGCTTATCGAACCGTGATCCGTGACCTTTACGATGCTGGCTGCCGCTGCCTGCAGCTGGATGACTGTACGTGGGCCATGCTTTGCGATACGAAGTACTGGACCCAGCGCCAAGGCGGGACCGAAAATCTTAAGGTCATTGCAGAACGCCACCTTGCCATCAATAACCGGGTCTTGGAGGACCAGCCCTTTGACCTTGTCATTTCGACCCATGTGTGCCGCGGCAACTACCATTCGACTTGGGCGGCCCGGGGTGGGTACCTGCCCATTGCGCCCCTTCTTTTTGCTCGGGAAAAGGTCCATAAGCTCTATCTTGAATTTGATGACGAGCGTTCCGGTGGGTTCGCCCCACTGCGTTATGTGTCACCGGATAAGACGGTCGTCCTGGGCCTTGTGACGACCAAACGGCCGGACCTTGAAGATCCAGAATGCATCAAGGCACGCATCCGGGAAGCGGCCCAGTACGTTCCGCTTTCCCGGCTCAGTTTAAGCCCCCAGTGCGGTTTTGCGTCAACGGAAATAGGCAACAAGCTGACGGAAGAGGAGCAGTGGAAGAAAATTGCCCTTGTCCGTGATATCGCCCAAGCCGTTTGGGGATAACAAATAAAAAGGCGAAGGAACCGAAGGGGTTCTTTCGCCTTTTTGCTATATCTTAGAAGCAAATTTTATTGGGGTTCAGGATCAGGTCGGGATCAAAGACCTGCTTGATGCCCTGCATAAGGGCAATGGGGCGGGGGCCCAGGTTTTCTGCAAGGTAAGCCCGTTTGCCGAGGCCAATCCCGTGTTCTCCGGAAATCTGGCCGCCCAGTTCGGAGGCTTTGGCGTAGAGGGCATGCATGAAGCGTTCCGTCTCTTCCTTGAAAGGCAGGATGTCTTCCCGGGCGCCTTTTTTGCAGGCATAGACATGAATATTGCCATCACCGGCATGGCCGAACATACGGATATCAAAGGAAAATCCTTCCGCAATTTCCCGGATGTAGAGGGTAAAGTCAGGAATCTTTGAAACGGGGACGACGACATCACATTCATCAATGAGGTTGTAGATGGATTCAATCCCTTCAAGGAAACTGGAGCGGGCTGCCCAGGTCTTTTCAAGATACATGGGAACATCGGCAACAAGGACGTCAAGGGCGCCTTTTTCAAGGAGCATTTCGGCAGCTTGTTCTACGAGGCGGTCCAGTTCATCGTTGTGGTCGGCATCAAGGGTGATGAGAAGATACGCACCGACTTCGGTACCTTCAACCACTTTCGGAAAAACGCTTGTGCCCATATAGGCTTCCGTTGTCTCAAGCATTTCCTTTTCAAAGAATTCCAGGGCCTGAGGTTTCAGGTTCGAGTGCTTGATTTCAGGGACCGAGCCAATGGCGTCAGCAAGGTTTTCGAAGGGGACAATCAGGGAACAATGACAGGCTGGGGGAGCAATGAGTTTCAGCGTCAGTTCCGTAATGATGCCCAGCGTCCCTTCCGAACCAATCATCAGGTGGAGCAGGCTGTATCCCGACGAGGATTTGGAAACAGGCGCGCCAACGTGCATGATTTCCCCGCTGGGCAGGACAACGGTCATGGCTTCAACATAGTCCCTTGTCGTTCCGTACTTGACAGCCCGCATCCCGCCGGCGTTGGTCGATACGTTGCCGCCCAAGGTGGCAAACTTTTCACCTGGATCGGGCGGATAGAAAAAGCCCCGGGATTCCGCATCCTTGGCAAGGTCTGCCAAAAGAACCCCCGCTTCTACGCGGACATTCATGTTTTCCTCGTCATAACCAAGGATCTTATTCATGCGCATGGTGCACAGGACGACGCCCCCTTGGACCGGGGTGCATCCACCTACAAGGCCCGTTCCCGCGCCGCGGACCGTAACGGGGATATGGTGGCGGGCACAGACCTTCATGATGGCTGAAACTTCTTCCGTTGACGTGACGTCAATGGTTACTTCCGGCATGGCAAGGCCATAGATGGGCATATCGTCATGGGTGTAGTCAGGGTTGATTTCCTCACCGACGATGACGCGGTGACCAGAAATGGCCTTTAGTTCATCGAGGATGTCAGGCGTGATGGCTTCATACTGGGTCATAATAGGTACCTTCCTTTTCTTTAGGGAGGAGACTGTCCTCCGGACTCACGTGACTCTTAGTATAGGCATCTTGGAAGCTTCTGTAAAGGGAAAGTACAGAATTTTTTAAAAAAACAGACGCCTCCTTGTATAAAGAAAAATATGGCCATGCCCGTGCTTTTCTGAGAGGCCTATAGTATAATGAAAAAATAAATGCTCACTACGGATGGGCCATCAAGGAACCAACTTTTTCTTCTACAGCGCAGAGGAGGTTTTATCGATATGAATTGCAGGAAACATACCTTTGTTACCATGGTCCTTGCAGGACTTTTGGGAATGCCCGCTCTTTGGGGGGAAGGGGCCTCACCTAAAGGGGAAGCCCCGCTTCCTGAAGCTGCCCGTACAGCGGCTGAAGGGTGGAGCCAAAAGGAAGCGGCCAAAAAAGAAAACGCCCCTGCACAAGCAAAGGCTGACAAAAAAGAGCTGGCAGCCCCGATCAGCAATGTGCCTGTCAAGCCTCCGTTCAAGAAGGAAATCCGTGAAGTGGAACTCAAGCTCCAGCGCGGACAGCTCATCAGCGAAGCCATTGGGGATGTTGACGGTGATGGAAAGCAAGAGGTTGTGGACCTTTTGGGCAATCCCGTTGTTGAAAAATCCTCTTTCATGGGAGACCTTTATATCGTCGTCAAGGAAGTCGGGAAAAAGGATGTGAAATATTTCATCCGGCCCCAAAACCTGGGCGGTTATGATCCCTATCTCATGCTGGCTGATGTGACCGGCAGCGGCGCGCCCAATGTCATCGTCGCGGCTCCTACGGGCGGCACGAGCGGTATGGTGGATTTCCGGATCCTTGATTTTACGGGGAAGAAACCGGATGAAATCTTTACTGCTGCCGATAACCGAGGTGTCCAGATTGTCGGAACCTATCTTGACGGCTATCGGGCCCGCCTCCAGTTCCCCAATCTGCCCGGGAAGATGCAGGAAGTCGTTGTTGATCTTTCCCGCAATGAAGATGCCTACCACACACTGAACGTCTTTGATGAAACGGGCAGCGTGCTTCCTTCGGGTCAGCGGCCTTACGTCCAGGGCATCAGTGAACTCATTCCCATGGATACGGACGGCGATGGTGTGGATGCCCTCATTACGACGCAGAAGGTCATTGGCGCTGTTCAGGCCGTGCCCATTGGCTATGTGAGGACTTTGTGGGCCTATCGGGCCGGTACGTGGCAGGCCCAAGACGTTTCCTTTAGGACCGATCTCTACACGAAACCGGCCTATAAGACGAGCGACCGCGTCACGGGTAAATCAGGATACGAAATCATTCCCCTGCCCCTTGATACCCCTGTGGGCAATCTCTATTATCCTCATTTCCAAAAGTTCGATGCCAAACTGGCTTGGAAAATGAACCATGCCATGGAAATGTTCTATCGCAGCAAGATCCGCGACGCCAGCTTTGGCAGCAGGCTCCATCTTTCCTATGATGTGAAGTACGCAGGGAAAAACTATGCCAGCATCCTTGTCATGGGCCTTTACTCCGATCATGAGATGAATGAACCCATTATCCAGGGCTTTAATTTTGACTTGCGGACAGGGGAAGCGGTCCCGCTTAAGGACCTTGTCCGGCCCACGGGCAAGTTCTGGACGATGGCCTGCAATGAAGCTCAAGCGGCCGGGATTTCCCTTACGGAAAAAGACGTAAAAGGGTTCTACTATGATGGCGCCGTGTTGGGACTCTTTTATGGTGACAACAGGGAGTTTGATCTGGAAGAAGACAAGGTATTGCCTTTTATGATCAAGAATCGTCTAGAGGAAGAATTTTTGACTAGCCAGTCAAAAGAAGAAAAAGAAAGAAATATGGAGAAAAAATAAGAGCGGGAAGCAAAAACAACAGAATCCGAGATTTGAAGGGACTCCCTTCATAGGGTATAATGTATAGGAATTTTTGTCGATTCAGTTTACTTTCCCTTGCTGGAAGTGACTCCTTAAGGGACACTCCCTTCAGGCAAGGAAGGATTTTAGGAGGAGTTTCAATGCTAGGAAAAAAGAAAGCCATGGCTCTAGGGCTGGCACTTCTCGTTGCCTTGGGAGCTGCCGGCTGCAGCAAGAAAACAGCCGCTCCTGGTGGCGCCGTCAAGGTTAAGGTCATGCAGGCCATCAAGCGTGATACGCCGCTGACCTATGAGTACACCGGTTTTGTTGAAGCAAAGGACCAGGTTTCCATTAAGTCAAAAGTCACAGGAACCATTGTCAAGAAGTATGTCAATGGCGGCGATTATGTTGAAGCCGGACAGCTTCTTTACGAAATCGATCCTCGGGCCTACGAAGCGAATGTGCTCAATGCCCAGGCTAATCTAGCCAATGCCCAGGCAAATCTAGCCAATGCTCAGCGTGATGCGGCCCGTTACCAGAGCCTTTACGAAGAAGGGGCTGTTTCCAAACAGACAGCAGACCAGTACAATACGGCGCTTGAACAGGCCCAGGCCAGCGTCAATGCGTATCAGGCCCTCGTGACAAGTTCCCAGGTAAATGTCAGCGATACGAAGATCGTAGCTCCCTTTGCGGGGAAAATCGATACGAATACCTTGGCTGAAGGGGAATTTGTAACGGCCAATTCCACCGTCCTTACGACCCTTTCCAACAGCGATCCCATGCGGGTGCGCTTCTCCGTTTCCGAAAGCGACTACCTTGATATGCTGAAGGGCAATACGGACAACGGCAACCAGCTGCGTGATATTACGCTGACCCTTGCCGATGGATCCACTTATGCCTACAAAGGGTATGTCGATCAGGTCGACCGCTCCGTCAGTGATTCGACGGGTACCTTGACTTTGAAGGCCCTCTTCCAGAATCCGGATCATCTGCTTCTTCCTGGCATGTTTGCCAATGTTTCCGTTGTAGGTTCGACGGAATCTGGAGCCATCCTTGTTCCTCAGCGGGCGGTTACGGATCTGCTCTATAAGCATTATGTCTATGTCGTCAACGACGACAATACCGTTTCCATGAAGGAAGTCCAACTCGGCGCCCGCATCGGCCGCCTCTGGCTTGTCAAGAGCGGTCTTGACGGTACGGAAACCGTTGTGGTTGAAGGCGTACAGAAGCTGAACAAGGACAGCAAGGTCGATCCCGTAACCATGACGGAAGATGAACTTGACACGTCGAGTGATTCTTCCAGCGCTGGGAGCGCAAGCTGACAAGGAGGTCTAGGAAGTGGCAAAATTCTTTATTGAACATCCTGTTTTTGCCTGCGTTATCTCCATCATCATCGCCCTTGTCGGTTCCATTTCCGCCGTCAGTCTCCCTGTTGCCCAGTATCCGCAGATTTCCAATCCGCGGATTTCGGTATCAACGAACTACGTCGGTGCCAACGCCGAGGTTGTGGAGCAGACGGTTGCCCAGGCAATTGAAAAGGAAGTCAACGGCGTTGACAACATGGTCGATATGCGTTCCACCAGTGATAACGATGGGAACTACACCCTTGATATCAAGTTCGACCTCGGTACGGATGATGACATGGACATGGTCAAGGTCCAGAACCGTGTGGCCCAGGCCAATGCCTCCCTGCCGAGCGAAGTAACAAGTTACGGCGTAACGACCAGTAAGCAGGCAGAAGAGACCATCATGTATTTCTCCCTTTTGTCGCCTAATGGGACTTATGATGAACTCTTCCTTAAAAACTATGGCACGACGCAGTTCGTCGATGCCCTGAAACGTGTGGACGGGGTTTCCGAAGTCAACGAATACGGCCCGGACCTGTCCCTGCGTGTTTGGCTCGATCCGATGAAGATGGCCCAAAATGGCCTTACAGCCGCCGACGTCAAGTCGGCCATTTCCAGCCAGAACATCCAGGCTCCGGTTGGATCCATTGGGGCCCGTCCTACAGAAAACGATCAGGAATTCCAGTACTCCGCCCGTCTGCAGGGCCGACTCAAGACGGAAGAGGAATTTGGCAATATTGTCCTCAAGAACAACAATGGACAGCTGCTCCATCTGCGTGACATTGCCCGTGTTGAGTATGGCAAGCGCAGTGACGGGGTTGTCGGCCGGTTGGATGGAATCCCTGCCATGCAGTACGCCATCCAGCTGAACTCGGATGCCAACTCCCTGGAATCGGTTGCTGCCATCAAGAAAGTCCTTGCGGAAGCGGAAAAGAACTTCCCGCCGGACATGAAGATTCAAATCGTTCAGGATAATACGGAATATGTTAAGGAATCCCTGAAGGAAGTAGGGGTGACCTTCATTGAAACCCTGCTCCTTGTTGTCCTCATTACCTGGATCTTCCTCCAGAGCTGGAGGGCCACGCTGATTCCGGTCCTTGCCATTCCGGTCTCCCTTTTGGGAACCTTTACTTCCTTCTATATCTTTGGCTTTACCATCAACACACTCACGCTATTTGCCTTGGTGCTTGCCATTGGTATCGTCGTCGATGACGCCATCGTCGTTGTCGAAGCTGTTGAATATAACGTTGATGAAATGGGCATGAGTCCAAAGGAAGCGACGTTTGCCGCTATGCGCAGCGTATCAGGGGCTATTGTGGCAACGGCTTTCGTGCTTCTTGCCGTATTCCTGCCTGTATCCTTTATGGGTGGGGCAACGGGCGTCCTGTATAAGCAGTTTGCTCTCACTATCGTGGTCGCCCTGTCCCTTTCCGCTGTCGTTGCCATGAGCTTGTCACCAGCTGTCAGCGCGCTTGTCATCAAGCCGAAGAAGGATCTCAAGAAAGCAAGCGGACCGATTGGGAAACTTTTTGATGTATTCAACCGTGCCCTTGATTGGGCGACGGAAAAATATGTCGGCCTTTCCAAAAAGCTGCTGCGCCATTATAAAGTGGGCCTTGCTGGCATGCTCGTTGTCTTCTGCCTGATTGGGTTCTTCTTCAAGATGATCCCGACAGCTTACGTGCCGGATGAAGACCAGTCCTTTATGTTGGTGTCGGCTTCCCTGCCGGCAGCTGCTTCCACGAACCGGTCCATGGCCTTTACGGAATCTTTTGGAGCCAAGATTGCTGAGATTCCTGGCGTCCGTCACGTCATGCAGATCATCGGTATCGATATCCTGTCCTCGACGCGTCAGCCAAACGGTGTCCTCATTCCGGTCAAACTCAATGATATTGGGGAACGCGAAGGCAAGAACGGTCAATCCGTGCAGGAAATCATCAATAAGGTGGCGGCGCTGGGCGCCGATGCTCCGGAAGCCACGGTGCGCGCCTTCAACATGGCCGTCCTGCCGGGCATGAGCAATACCGGTAACCTTAGCCTTTACATCATGGATACGGTTGGTAAGGACACCAGTGAAATGACCCAGGATGTGGGTAAGCTCCTTGGTCTCATCAACCAGCGTCCGGAAGTCGGAATGGCCTATACGACATTTTCCGATAACACGCCGTCCATCGAGTTCCATCTCGACCGTGAAAAGGCAGAAAGTCTCAATATCCCTGTTTCCAATGTAACGACGGCCCTTCAGGCAAACCTCGGCGGCAGCGAAGTCAACGACTTCAACCTCTTAGGGAAAACGTGGAAAGTCGTCATCCAGGCAGATAAGAAATATCGTGCCGATACGAAACAGCTTTCCAACATCTTTGTGAAAAATACTTCAGGTGACCTGATTCCGCTGTCGGCTGTTGTGACCTCGCAGGAAATCCAGGCACCGCCGGTTATTACGCGTTTCAATAACGCCCGAGGCGCTAAGATTGCCGGCAGTCCGGCAACGGGCTACTCCACCGGTGACGCCATGAGTGCCATCGATGAAGTCCTGAAGCAGAACCTTCCAAGCGGCTACACCTATGAATGGGTTGACCAGAGCCGTGACGAACGGGATGCAGGGTCCTCTTCCTACATGATTTTTGCTGTGTCCCTGATCTTCGTTTATCTTTGCCTGTCCGCTCTTTATGAATCTTGGTCCCTGCCCCTTGGCATCATCTTTGGTGTGCCGACGGCGGTCATGGGCTGCGTTGGATTCCAGTATCTGCGTGGACTGTCTGCCGATATCTACATGCAGATCGGGATGATTGTGCTCATTGGTCTGTCGGCCAAGAACTCCATCTTGATCGTAGAATACGCAAAGATGCGTGTCGATAATGGCCGTGCTATCCTGCCGGCCCTGATTGATACCGTCAAGGTTCGTCTGCGTCCGATCCTGATGACGGCTTTTTCAACGGTCATTGGTGCTGTGCCCCTTGCTTGGGCCTCCGGCGCTGGGGCCGGGTCCCGTATTTCCATTGGTACGGCAATCATCGGGGGGATGATGAGCTCCACGCTCCTTTCCATCTTCCTCGTACCGGTTCTTTTCCTTGTCATTGAAATGATCTTCCACCCGGATATCCCTGTGGGTTCTGTCGATGACGAATAAGTTCGTTCTGTCCCTTGCTTTCTTCGAGGAAGCAGGGGACTTTTTTTATGAAAAAAGAAAACGTTTTTTGGAATCATCATAAAATAATTCGAAAAAAGGCTTTATTTTTATATTTTAAAGGATTATAATACCAATATTCGCAAATGTGTAAGGAGACGAACACGTGAAAAAAACAAATGTAACAACAAAACTACTCCATCAAGTTTGGGACCTTACGAAAAGCTATTGGAAAAGCGAAGAAAAAAAGAAGGCCTATGGTCTTCTTTTGGCCATTATCGTGCTCAATCTGGGCGTTGTCTTTGTCCTTGTCCTTTTGAATGAATGGAACAATTCTTTTTATACGGCGCTCCAGGATTACGCTGTGGATGAGATTTTCCACCAGCTCTGGCGGTTTACCATCCTCGCTTTTAGCTACATCATCCTTGCTGTCTATGCCTATTATCTGCAGCAGACCCTCATTGTGAATTGGCGCCGCTGGCTGACAAGACGGTATGTGGAGGAGTGGCTGTCTGCCAAGACCTATTACCGGCTCGAAATGTTCGGAAAGGACATGGATAACCCGGACCAGCGCATCAGCGAGGATGTGTCCCTTTTTGTGACACGGACCCTCAGCCTTGCCATTGGCCTGATGAAGGCCATCTGTACACTCCTTTCCTTTATTGTGATCTTGTGGAACCTTTCCGGACCTTTTTCCGTTTCGATTTTGGGAAAAGAGATTTCCATTCCTGGCTATATGGTCTGGGTTGCTATCTGCTATGCGGGCCTGGGGACCTTCCTGATCCATAAGGTCGGTCACCGGCTGGTGAACCTTAATTTTGTCCAGCAGCGCTATGAAGCCGATTTCCGTTTCAGTATGATGCGCCTCAGGGAAAATGCCGAAAGCGTGGCATTCTACCATGGCGAACCCCACGAAAAAAGTGTTTTCCTGGAACGCTTCCGGGTCCTTTTGGAGAACTTTTGGAAGATTGTCAAAAAGCAAAAACAGTTGGTGTGGCTAAATTCGGGGTACTCCCAAATCGCCATCATCTTTCCTTTTGTGGTGGCCATCCCGCGCTATCTGAGACGGGAACTGACCTTGGGCGGCCTGATGCAGGTCGCGACCGCCTTTGGGCGCGTACAGGATTCCCTGTCCTATTTTGTCGATGCCTATGCAACGCTTGCCGAATGGCAGGCGGTTGTGGACCGCTTGACGAGTTTCCGGACCCATCTGGAAGCGGCAGGTATGACAAAGACGCAGGACCAGGTCAACCGTACGGTGGGGGACGAAGGAAGGTTGGTCTTGGATCATTTTGAAGTGGATCTGCCAAGCGGTCTGCCGATCCTAAAGCCCCTGACCCTGACCGTTCAGGCAGGCACCCATATCCTGATCCGCGGCAAAAGCGGCAGCGGCAAGAGTACTTTCCTGAGGGCCCTTGCCGGCATCTGGCCCTTTGCCAAGGGGAAAGTCACCCTTGCCCCGCAGGACCAACTCATGTTTATTCCCCAGCGTCCCTATCTGCCGCTAGGAACGCTTCGGGAAGCCATTGTTTACCCGGGCACCCGGCAGCTTTCCGATGACAGGCTCCGTGCCCTCATGGAGGACTGCCGGATCGGCTATCTTGCCAAACACCTTGATGAGGAAGCCGATTGGGCCCATGTCTTTTCCGTGGGCGAACAGCAGCGCCTTGCTTTTGTAAGGGCCCTTATTTATGAACCTCGTTGGCTCTTCATGGATGAATCGACATCCGCCCTTGACGAGGAGACAGAAAAAGCAATGTATGAACTTCTTCTGTCCCGCCTTACCCGGACAACGCTTATCAGCGTGGGCCATCGCAGCACCCTTGTCACCTATCATACGGCAGCCCTTACTTTACATAAAGAAACGAAGGAAGCGTCTCTCGAACCTCTTTCCTAAAGCGGGAGGGGTCGCACTCATCTATCTATCTTATTGGAGGGGAAGTCATGAACATTGAACTTTTGAACAGCATCGACAGCTTCGTTTGGGGTCCGCCTCTTCTGGTCCTGCTTGTAGGGACGGGGATTTTCCTCACCCTGCGGCTGGGCTTCCTGCAGGTTTCCCGTCTGCCCAAGGCCCTGCAGCTCATCTTCAAGGCGGAAAATGCCGGCGAAGGGGACATTGATAGTTTTAAGGCCCTGTGTACAGCCCTTGCAGCCACCGTCGGTACGGGGAACATCGTCGGTGTCGCAACCGCCGTTAAGGCAGGCGGTCCGGGGGCCATCTTCTGGATGTGGATTGCCGCCTTCTTTGGTATGGCAACAAAATACGCGGAAGGTGTCCTTGCCGTCAAATACCGTACGGTCGATGCCAAAGGTCAGATTTCCGGCGGTCCGATGTACTACATCGAACTGGGCCTGGGGAAAAAGTACAAACCGCTTGCCATAGCCTTCGCTTTTTTTGGGATCCTTGTTGCCTACTTTGGTATCGGGACCTTTGCCCAGGTGAACTCCATTGTTGACATTACCCAGCTCAATGCGGGCATTCCCGTTGCCGGCACGGCAGCCATCCTCACCATTGCCGTTGCCGCTGTGACCTTGGGCGGCCTGCAGAGCATTGCTGCGGCTGCAAGCCGCATCGTACCAGCCATGGCCATCCTTTACATGCTGTCTACCATAGGCATCCTGGTCATGTTCCATGATCTGATCCCCATGGCCATCGGGGAGATTTTCCGTGATGCCTTTACGCCGACGGCTGCCCAAGGCGGGTTCCTCGGAGCCACTGTGCTCTTTGCGATGAGAAATGGGATTGCCCGCGGCGTCTTTTCCAATGAATCGGGGCTTGGGTCCGCACCTATCGTAGCCGCCGCTGCAAAGACGGACTGGCCGGCTGAACAGGGACTTATTTCCATGACGGGGACCTTTATCGATACCATCATCATCTGCACCATGACAGGACTGACCATTGTCATTGGCGGACTTTGGACCGGGGATCTTAACGGTGCGGCCCTGACCAACGCAACCTTCCTCAAGGCCTATCCGCAGATGGGCGGCTACCTCCTTATGGTTGGCTTGGTCCTGTTTGCGTTTACAACCATCTTGGGCTGGAACTACTATGGTGAACGCTGCGTTGAATATCTATTTGGCGTCAAGGGCATCATGCCTTATCGCATCATATTCATTATCCTCATTGGCCTCGGGGCTTTCCTGAAGCTGGAAGCCATCTGGATTTTGGCTGATATCGTCAACGGTCTCATGGCAATTCCTAACCTGATTGCCCTCCTAGGACTGTCCGGTGCGGTCGCAGCTGAAACCAAACGTTATTTTGCCCATCTGAAGGAAACGGCCTGATGGACCAATAAAAAGGGGAGAAGGGAGCCTCATGGCTTTCTTCTCTCTTTTTCTTATGAAAGGGAATCAAGGCCTATAAAATTTTATCTCCTGAAATTGTTTTTATGGAAAAGTCATAGTATAATGGATTGGATATAGATAAAACTAACCGATACGGAGGGGTGTAAACCATGAAACCGGAAGAAATTTCCAAAGATATTTTTGATGTGGGCATCCGCGATTGGACCTGCTCTGATTTCCACGGCTTTGCAACACCACGGGGCGTTACCTATAACTCGTTCCTTATCATGGATGAGAAAGTCTGCCTCATCGACGGCGTCAAGGCCCCCTTTGCAGAACGTCAGCTCTATAAGATCAGTGAAGTTGTCGATCCCAAGAAGGTCGATTACATTGTTGTAAATCATGTGGAACCGGACCACTCCGGATCCCTTCCGCTGCTTGCCCAGAAATGCCCGAATGCTACATTCCTCATTACGCCTCAGGGCGCCGCGGAACTGAAGGAACACTACGGCGATATCTTCAACTGCCAGATCGTGAAGAAGGGAGAAAGCATCAGTTTGGGGAAACGGAGCCTGACCTTTGTCCCCATCCCCATGGTCCACTGGCCTGATTCCATGGTTACCTACTGCCCGGAAGAAGAGATCCTCTTTTCCAGTGATGCTTTTGGTCAGCATTACTGCTGCTCCAAGCGCTTTGATGACGAGACGGAAGTCGAGAACATGTTCTATGAAGCGCAGCGCTACTATGCCAACATCCTGACCCCGTTCCGGAAACTCATCCCCAACGCGGTAAAGGCCGTGCGGGGTCTTAAGATCCGCATGATCTGCTCCTGCCACGGCAGCATTTGGCGCAGCCATATCGAAGAGATCCTGAAGCTTTATGAAGACTGGAGCCTCGGGAAAGCCCTTGACCGCATCATCATTGTTTATGACACCATGTGGGGCGGCACGGCTGCCATGGCAACAGCCATCATGGATGGCATCCAGGCCCAGGGCATGCGTGTGAAACTGTACCGTTATACGAGCGACCAGAAAGCCGCCATCATGAGCGACGTCCTGACGGCAAAGGCCATCCTGGTTGGTTCACCGACGCAGAACTGCGTGATGATGCCGACCATGGGTGCTTTCATGATGTACCTCAAAGGCATGAAGCTGACCGATAAGAAGGCAGCTGCTTTTGGAACCTATGGCTGGGCCGGCGGTGCGGAAAAGGAACTGGAAAGCGCAATCACGGCAAGCGGGATGGAGCTTCTGCCTGGCTATACCTGCAAGTGGCGTCCCCTGCCGGAAGAAATCAAGGCAGCTGAAAAGTTTGGCTATGAGTTTGCTGAAAAGATTGCTGCGTCCAGCAAATAATCCTTTCGGTCTGTAAGAAGTAAGAAGGAGCTGAAACCATGTTCACAATGATTTCAGCTCCTTTGTTTTCCTAGGAAAAGGAGCCATTATGTCCGATATCATTGCTGGCCGCAATGCCGTCAGGGAAGCCCTGCGCGGTACGCGGCCCCTTCAAAAAGTCCTGGTCCTTGAAAGCGGCCATGGGGGAAGCCTGGAAGAGATTCTTTCCCTTTGTGCCAAGCACCATGTGGCGGTGGAACGCGTCAATAAGGAGCGACTGGACCGCTTAAGTCCGGACGTGCGTCATCAAGGCGTTGTGGCCGTTGGTGCGGCTGTAGCTTTTCAAGATATTGATGAGGTCCTGGAAGCGGTGGCCCAAAAGGGAAAGGTCCCTTTTTTGCTCCTTCTTGATGAACTGCAGGATCCACAGAACATGGGAGCCCTTATCCGATCGGCAAATGCCGCCGGTGTTGACGCTGTCATTGTCCCTCAGCGCCGCAGTGCTCCTTTGGGGGCGGTTGTGGCAAAAATTTCAGCCGGCGCCTTGGAACATGAACCCGTCGTTTCCGTGACCAATCTTGTCCGGACCATGAAGGACCTGAAAAAGCGCGGGTTTTGGATTGTCGGCGCTGATATGGATGGCAAGGACCTTTATTTTGATGCTGATCTTACCGGTCCCCTGGTCCTTGTTGTCGGCGCCGAGGGCAAAGGTGTAGGCCGTCTTGTGAAGGAAAACTGTGATTTTCTTGTCCGCATCCCTATGCTGGGACAGGTCCAGTCCCTGAATGCTTCCGTTGCAGGCGGCATCCTCTTATATGAAATTACAAGGCAGCGCATCATCAGTGCCCGCAAGGTGTAAGGAGGCGATGGGATGGCAAAGGAACCGGCTGCAGTGAGCCCTTCTGATGAGGTCCTTTTGAAAAAGATCCAGGAGGAAGGAGACGGGAAAGCCCAGGATATCCTGCTTGCCCGCTATAAGGACCTGGTGAAAAAGAAGACGTCCCTTTACTATATGGCCGGCGCGGAGCGGGATGATATCGTCCAGGAAGGGATGATTGGTCTATTTAAAGCCATCCGCGATTATCGCTTTGACCAGAAGGCGTCCTTCAAGGTTTTTGCCGAGCTGTGCATCAACCGGCAGATCATTTCTGCCATCAAAGGCGCCAACCGGCAGAAGCACCGGCCGCTCAATTCCTATGTTTCACTTGATAAGCCTTTTTATGATGACGGCAAGGAACGGACTTTGATGGATATGCTTGGCGGAAGCCGCAGCGTCGATCCGGAAAACCTCATCGTTGATCAGGAGGCTTTCAAGGATATTGAAAAGAACGTCCTATCCATGCTGAGTGCCATGGAGTGGGAAACCTTGTGCGCGTATCTTGACAACAAGAGCTATCAGGAAATCGCCAGCGAGATGGAACGCAGTACAAAGTCCATCGACAATGCGCTCCAGCGGGTGAAACGCAAATTGGAGAAGTTCCTTTCCACGAGGGAAAATGAACTCGATCTGGCTACGCTCAATAAAGGCCTCCTTCTCATGGCTGCCAAGGAGCACCTGCTCCACAAATAAGGAAACTGGTGGCTGAAAGAGATTGAACCATATGATACAATATGGATAGCGAAGGTAGAAAAAAGAGAATTCCTGCACCATTTTAAAGGAAAAGGCTGTCGTATCGGCGAAATAGGATGGCAAGAGAATAAAAAGCAATGGGTGCACCATTTTATAAGGAGGGCGATTCGCATGAGTCAATTTGATGAATTCCTTAAAGAAGTAGAAGGTCTGGCAGAAAAAGAAATCAAGGTCCTTGTTGTGACGGGGAAACCGGGCAGCGGTAAGAGCAAGGTCCTGCGCGAAGCAGCAGAAACAAAGGGGTGGGATTATATTGATACCCGTCTGCTCATTACGGAAGATTTCCTGAAGCTTCTGCCCAGTGAAAGACGCGTCAACGCGCCGGAAGTCCTGAAGAATGAACTTCTTGCCCATCATGGTGATGTGGTCATGCTGGACCGGATCCAGACCCTTTTCATCCCTGTTTTCAATATCGATCCCAAGAGCGTCCTGGACGAACTGGGCCGCGCCTTTACGGTGGTCATTGCTTGGCCGGGATATGTGAAGGATGGGCTCCTTTGCTATGATAAATTTGACGGGACCGAATCCATCCGTATCAGCGCTGCTGACTACACCCTCTGGACGGTAGAATAAGAGGGGCTCCTTATGGCAGAAAAAAGAGGAACCCTGGCAGTCCTTACAGGAGGCGGTGACTGCCCTGGCCTCAATGCCGTCATCCGTGCCGTCGTGAAGACGGCCGTGACCCATGGCTATGAAATCTATGGCATTCGCAACGGCTTCCATGGACTCATCCAGGATGATCTGAAAAAACTGTCCATGTCGGACGTATTGGGCATCCTGCCGCGCGGCGGGACGGTACTTGGTACAACAAATAGGGATAATCCTTTCCATTATGCAGCTGGCGAAGATGCGGCAGGCAATGTCATTTATGAGGACCGGGCAGGCGATGTCGTAAGGACCCTTAGCGCCCATGGCATTGAGTGCCTCATCGTGATTGGCGGCGATGGAAGTCTCAAGATTGGCTATGACCTGCACCGCTTCTGTGGAGTCAATGTCGTCGGCGTTCCCAAAACCATTGATAATGACCTGCCGGGGACGGAAAGGACCTTTGGCTTTGACACGGCTATGGCGATGGCCACAGAAGCCTTGGACCGTCTTCATACAACGGCAGAATCCCATCATCGCGTCATGGTCCTTGAAGTTATGGGACGCTACGCGGGATGGATCGCCCTTCATTCCGGTCTTGCCGGCGGGGCGGATGTAATCTTGATCCCGGAAATTCCCTACCGGATCGAGTCCGTCATTGAAAAAGTCAAAGACCGTCAGGCCCAGGGAAAGCAATTCAGCATCATTGTGGTGGCCGAAGGGTCCAAACCAGTGGGCGGAAAGATGACGGTCGCCCGTTTGGTGAAAAACAGCTTTGAACAGGTGCGCCTGGGCGGTGTAGGCAATAAACTTGCCGACGAAATCGAGGCGAAGACGGGCATCGAAGCCCGCTGCACGATCTTGGGCTATCTCCAGCGCGGCGGTTCGCCGACTGCTTTTGACCGTGTCCTGTCGACCCGTTACGGTTCGGCTGCTGTAGAGGCCTGCCTTGCCGGGGACTATAATGTCATGGTCGCCCTGTCCAGCGGGGAAATTGTCCGCATTCCAATCGAGGAAGTGGCGGGAAAACCTCATCAGGTGCCTCTTGACTCGGATCTTATCAGGGCAGGAAGGAACCTGGGGATTTCTTTTGGGGATTGATCCCAAGGAAAAGAGCTGCGGTATATTTGCGCAGCTCTTTTTTGGTTCTATAATTTATTTTGGGGCGCTAAAGTGACCGTCCAGATTCGTGTCCTCTC
>UPXT01000047.1 GCA_900538365.1 uncultured Acidaminococcus sp.
AGAGGACACGCACCTGGACGGTCACTTTAGCGCCCCAAAATAAATTATAGAACCACTAAAAAAGGACTGCCTTAGGGCAGTCTTTTTTTTGGGGGCTGATATATACAGGTTATAATGGTGTTGAAGCGGCATAGTGCTGCACGATCCAGTTCCGCACTTTCTTGACAACGGGCGAGAGGGGACGGTTCTTGTCCCAGCTGAGGTAGACCGTACGGAAGAACTCCTGTTCATTTTCATTGATGGGAATGGCGATAACCCGTTCTGTTTGCATGGCGGGGACTTCAGGGAGAATGGACACGCCAAACTTCAGGGCTACATACTGCAGGGCTGTATTGCATTCCTGAACTTCAAAGACCATATTGGGAATCATGGAGCGCTTGATAAAGGCCTGGTCAAGCTGGGCACGAAGACTGCTCGTCTTGTTGAGGAGAACCATCGGTTCCTTGGCAAAATCGGCAAAGGTCACGGAACTTTTCTTAGCAAGGGGATGTTCCAGGTAAACCGTGAGATATAGTGGCTGCTTGGTCATGGTGACGCCTTCCAAGGCCTCATCTCTTCCTGTTGTGAACGCAAGGTCCAGCTTTCCGTTTTTAAGTTGTTCACAGATATTGTAGGACGTGTCTTCCATGAACTGGAACCGAATGTCCTGGTTTTCTTTTTCTTCATAAAGGGCTTTCACGATGGGGGGAACCAAGGAAGCAGAGATGGAGTGGAAATAGCCCAGACGGATATTCATAGGGGCTTTATCTTTCATTTGGCGCAGCGTTGCCTTTCCCTCTTCCAATAGGGCCATTGTTTTTTTGACATAGGGAAGGAAGCGTTCTCCATAGGGCGTTAAGGCAATTTTACGTTTTTCTCGTTTAAACAGACTGATCCCCAGTTCCTTTTCCAGCTCGGCAATGGAATAGGAGAGGGAAGGCTGGGAAATATGGAGTTCTTCCGCGGCGCGGGTATAATGAAGGACCCGTGCCAAGGTTTCAAAATAAAGAAGCTGTAGTAGGGTCATGGAATCACCTCGTTTGTGCATACATACTCTCATCTATTGTATCATGAGAGCCGGTCCTTGGATACGGAAAAACAGGAAAAGCCTTTTGTTGGGGAGATTTTTAGAAAAAATTCAGAATAACACGAAGAGTTTGATAGAAGTGCTCTATGAATAGATGAGAAAATGCGTATTGGACTTTCATGCCTATCTACGGCATACTAAAGGCAGATGAGATGTATCGAAAATTTCGGAAGGGTCTCTTTACGGCGGCCTTTCCCCTGTAAAAAGGAGCGTTTACTTATGGCAAAAGAAGTTACCCCAGAACAGATTGCTCAAATCGATGAAATGGTTGCCCGTGCCCATACGGCTCTTGATATTATTGCAACGTACGATCAACAGCGCGTTGACCGTCTCTGCCAGGCTGTTGCAGCCGCCGTCTGCGATATGAAGGTCTGGGCGCCGATCTGTGATGAAGCTGTTGACGAAACTTCTCTTGGTGATAAAGTGACCAAGAGAAACAAGAGAAATAAAATTAAGTTGATTCTCCGGGACTGCCTGCGTCAGCCCAGTGTCGGCATCATTGAAGAAAATCCTGAAAAAGGACTTGTGAAGTACGCCAAACCGGCTGGTGTCATCGCTTCCCTCGTTCCGACGACGAACCCTTGCTTGACTCCTGCTGGTCAGATTGTATACGCTATCAAAGCACGTGACGTCATGATCTGCTCTCCCCATCCGAGAGCCAAGGTCGTAACGAATAAGATCATCGACATCATCCGTGCGACCCTCGTTCGCGAAGGAGCTCCGGCAGATATCATCCAAGGCATTAAAGATCCGTCCATCAACCTGACGAAAGTCCTCATGGAACGCTGCGACCTCGTTATTGCAACGGGCGGCCGTCCCATGGTCAAATCTGCTTATTCTTCCGGTACACCAGCCTATGGTTCCGGTGCCGGCAATGCAACGGTTATCATTGATGACACGTGCAATACGCCGGAACGGCAGAAAGAAGCCGCTGAAAACACTCGTATTTCCAAGACTAGTGACTTTGGTTCTGGCTGCTCCTGCGACGGCAACCTTGTCATCCATGAATCCATTTATGATGACTTCGTTAAGGCTCTTGTCGCTGAAGGCGCATACCTTGCCAATGAAGAAGAGGCTGAGAAACTGAAGAAAGTCATGTGGGATGAGACAGGCCACCGTCTGCCGAACACTGTTGCCATCAGTCCTCAGAAACTGGCCCTTGCTGCTGGCTTTGAAATCCCTGAAGACCGCAAGTTCATTGCAGTAACGGGCGGCGGCATCAACGATATCGGCAAGGAACACTTCTTCTCCAGTGAAAAACTGACGACCCTCCTGGCCCTCTTCAAATATGAAGGCGAATTCGAAAATGCCCTCACCATGATGCAAGCTCTCTTCAATGTAGGCGGTAAAGGCCATTCCTGCGGCATTTACTCCTTCAGCGATGACCACATCCATCGCCTGGGCATGGCTGCCCCTGTTTCCCGCATCATGGTCCGTCAGCCGAACAATCGCGGCAACGCCGGCTCTGCTTGGAACGGCATGCCTCCGACTTCTTCCATGGGCTGCGGCACTTGGGGTGGCAACATCGTTTCTGAGAACATTACCCTGAAACATTATATGAATACCACATGGGTTGCTCGGCCGATTGCCAAGGATATGCCTTCCAACGAGGAACTCTTCGGTGACTTCTTCAAGCCGGGCATGGACGAAGAATAAGTAAGACCTTTATAGAAAATCCTTTGGGAAAGCGCCTCCTCTATCTCCGTTTTCCCTTCCTACTTAGTACAATGCAGCAGAAGGTGACTTGCTCCCTTCTGCTGCATTTTTGGTGCCCAAAGCTTGCCTTGGGAAAAATTTTCAAGTAAGATGGAAACATTACAGAACCACAAAGGGCCTGCCCTTATCGGGGCGGCCATGAAAAGGAGAATTTATGAAACAATTCCAAGGAAGTGATACGTATATTGCCTCGCCGGAGCTTGTTCGCAGCGTCAACATTGCAGCGGCACTCCAAAAACCGCTCCTCATCAAAGGAGAACCGGGAACGGGCAAGACCATGCTGGCCCAGTCCATTGCGGACAGCCTGGGCATGAAGCTTTTCATTTGGAACATCAAATCCACGACAAAGGCTCAGGACGGGCTCTATGTCTATGATACGGTGCAGCGTCTTTACGACAGCCAGTTTGGTGCCGAAGGGGTGGATGACATAAAAAAATACATTCATCTGGGCAAGCTGGGAGAGGCTTTCTGCGAAGACGAGCAGAGCGTCCTTCTCATTGACGAAATCGATAAGGCGGACTTGGAATTTCCTAATGACCTTTTGTGGGAACTGGATCGCATGGAATTCCATATTCCCGAAACGGGGGAGACGGTCCGAGCCAAAAAGCGGCCCGTTGTCATCATTACGTCCAATGCGGAAAAGGAACTACCGGACGCTTTCCTGCGCCGCTGTATCTTCCACTACATTGCCTTCCCAGAACCGGACATGATGCGCCAAATCATTCATGCCCATGATCCCAACTTGGAGGAATCCTTGGTCAATGCGGCCATTAAGGCGTTCTACAACCTCCGCAAGCTGAGCGGCCTTTCCAAGAAACCAGGTACCTCGGAACTTCTTGACTGGGTCAGGGCCCTTGTCATTGGGGGCATTGATGCGGAGATCCTATCTGAAGAGCTTCCTTTTATTGGCGTACTTCTCAAAAAGACAGAAGACTTGAAACGCGTGGGGTATTGAGATGTTTACGGATTTTCTCTATCTGCTTCGGGCCTATGGACTGCCTGTGGGGCTTGTCGAGTGGACGGCCCTCATGGATGGACTCCGCTTGGGCCTTGAAAAGGAAAGTCTTATGGAGTTCTACCACATGGCACGGGCCATCTTGGTCAAACGGGAAACCGATTACGACCGTTTCGACCAAGCCTTTGCAGTTTATTTCAAGGGCCTGGCAGATCATGCGGACCTATCGGAAGAGATGGAACGATGGCTTTCCCACGCCCTCACCCTATCAGCTCCCGATTTTGAAGCGGCCCGCCTCCTCTGGGAGAACAAGAGCCTTGAAGAGATTCGGGAAATCATGCGCCAGCGTATAAATGAGCAAAAAGAGGAACACCATGGCGGCAGTAAATGGATTGGTACGGGCGGTATTACGGCCTTTGGCCATTCGGGCTATGCTCCTAAGGGTATCCGTATCAGGGGTCAGCGCGGCGGAGGGCACGCCTTGAAGGTGGCCGAAGAACGTCATTTCCGTGATTTCCGTGATGACCATGTGCTTGAAATCCGCCAGTTCCAGGTTGCCCTGCGTAAGCTGCGCCGCCTTTCGAATCGGGAAGAGACCCCGGCTGCGGAACTGGATGTGGAGGGCACTATTGCTGCAACGACGAAAAGGGGCGGCCAACTGGAAATTGTCATGAAAAAACCTCGCAAGAACCAGACCAAACTGCTGCTTCTCATGGACAGCGGTGGCTCCATGGATGCCTATATTACCCTTTGTACACGTCTTTTTCAGGCTGTTCACAAAGGGCACCATTTCAAGGACCTCAAGACCTACTATTTTCATAACTGCTGGTACGAGAATTTCTTTCGGGACCCCAGCTGCGTCTGGTCCAATCGGATTGCGACGGAAGCGGTCCTTCATAACATCAAGAGTGAATATAAGGTTATTGTGGTTGGGGACGCTCATATGGGGCCCTACGAGCTCCTTGCCGTGGATGGGAACATCGATGACTGGCATGGCAACGAAAAGCCTGGCCTTGAATGGATCCAGATGGTAAGGCGTCACTTTCCTCATATGGTCTGGCTCAATCCTCTCCATGAAAAGCTCTGGCATTATGACTACAGTATGCGGACCGTGGGCATCATCGCAAAGCAAGTACCCATGTTTCCCCTTACGTTAAAAGGTCTTGAAAAGGCCATTGACCATCTGCAGAAATGAAAAAGACTGTGAAGACGCGGGATTTTCCGCTCCTTCACAGTCTTTTTTGGCTTTTGTCAGTTGAGGCTCTTGAGGTAAATGGAAAGCTGGTTGGCCGGCAGCTGTCCCGGGGCGGAAGCCTTTCCAGCCGTGCCAAAGGTTACGGCTGATCCGAAAACTTCGCCGCAGATACGGCTGATGACGCCTAATTTCCCCATGCTCATGGTAATGACTGGCGTCGTGTTATGTTCTTCCTTCATGGCAAGGGTTGCATCAAGAAGGCGTAAAACATCCCGTTCCGAGCGGGGCGTGACGGCAAATTTCACGATGTCTGCACCAAGATCCTGCATCTGGCAAAGGTTTCCTACAATGACATCGCGGTCCGGTGTATTGATATTATTGTGACGGCTGACAATTACCTTGACGCCAGCCTTATGGGCTGCTTCGACGATGGTGCGCACAGCCTTATCACCGCGAGACAGTTCGACATCCACAAGATCGATGAGCCCGCTGTCAATGACGGCAAGGTTCAGGGCCACGTAGTCCGCGGTGTCGATTTCAAGGACGCCCATTTCGACACTCGTCCGGATGGTGAAGAGGATGGGGTCTTCAGGCAGGGAATTTCTCAGATACATCATAGGTTTGATACGGACTTCTGGATCGGCAAGATCTTTATAGAAATCAGCGCGCCACTCAATCATGTCGTGGGGAGAATTTTCGATGAGCCGGACTGATTTCTTGACGCCGTCAAGATCTGTATCCGTAATGGGAATGCAGATTTTGGGAATCCCGTCACCGATTTTTACATTACGTACCTTTACTACTCTTGACATATCTTGCCCTCCTACTTTGCTTCTATGCTTCTGTATTGTCAAAAAATAAGAATAAGTGTATTCTATGGTGAGACGCACGATTTGTCAAATCAAAGCTGGAAAAGGGCCGCCTTTGTTCTAATGGACAGAATGAACTGTATCAGGTTGAACAGACGCTTGCCCAATGATGAAAATGATGCATGAATCAAGGAGGAGCCCTTTGTGAAAAATATAATCTTCATTGGCATGCCTGGGGCGGGCAAAACGACCATTGGAAAAGAAGTGGCTCGCATCCTGGCACGTCCCTTCTTTGACAGTGATGTTCGGCTAAAAGAAAGGATCCATCGGGACATCAAGGAACTATTTCGGGAAAGCGAGGCAGCCTTTCGCCGGGAGGAAACAGAAACCCTGCGGGAACTTTGTCAAAAAGAGGAAATCGTTCTTTCCTGCGGTGGTGGCGTTATCAAAAAGGCCGAGAATGTGGCTCTTCTTAAACATGGGGGCTTCCTCATTTTTCTGGACCGTCCCCTTGAGGCCATCGCTTCGTCCGTGGACCAGACGGGACGACCTCTGCTTTCTTCATCAAAAAACCGTCTCAAAGAGCTTTATGATGAACGCTATCCCCTTTATCTTGCTGCTGCAGACCTATATATTCCCGTTCAGGGCGGTATCCAGGAAACCGTGGGGGACGTTCTTGCCGCGCTGATAAAAACGGGCCTGGTTGATGGCTAAGGCCCTTTTTGTTATGCTATAGAAAGAAAAAAGGACAAGCGCTTCAAATAACCTCAGCCAAGGAGGCACGACATGGAACCTACGTTACTCAAGGAATGGCTACCCGTTTTTGTGATTGGTGCAGTCACTGTCATTGTCTATATGCTGTTTCGCATCCTATCTACACGGGCCATTCGCTTTATCCTCAATAAACTGCCTGATGATGCAGACCAGAATATCGCGACAGCCCTTTATAAACCTGGCCGCCTTGCCATCATTTCCAGCGGTATTTATTTTATGGCCCAGACAGCACCCCTTGATGTGCCACGAATCCAGACTTTTGTACAACATGTCATGGCGAGCTTTGTCATTATTGCATTCCATTGGGTTTGGTACAATTTTTTCAGCTCTACGAATTACGTTTTTTCTTTCTTGACGAAAAAAGGCAAATGGAGTCTTGATGCGACCTTGGGAAACTTTATTTCCATGTGCCTGCGCATCCTTGTTATCTGTTTCTGCATAGCTGCCGTTGTGAGCTTCTGGGGCTTTGACATCAGCGGCTTTGTCGCCGGCCTTTCCATTGGCGGACTTGCTGTTTCCTTGGCGGCCAAAGATTCTCTTTCCAATATCATTGCCTGCTGCATCATTATGCTTGATCATCCGTTCCGCATTGGTGACTGGATTGTCTGCAATGAGATTGAAGGGGCTGTCGAATCGATTTCTTTTCGCAGCACGAATGTCCGTACACTGGCCCAAGGGCTCGTCAACATTCCTAATTCCCTGATCATTTCAACGCCCATCGTCAATTATTCTGTACGGGAGCGCCGCCGCATTGAAATGACGGTCGGCGTGACCTACGATACGACAAGCGAGCAGATGAAGACCCTTATTGAGGACCTGACGGAAGCGTTGAAAAACCATCCTCAGATCATCAATCAGGACATTTCTGTCGCCTTTACGGACCTTGCTGACAGCAGCCTCAATATCCTCATCATTTGCCACACGTATGAAACAAGCTATGCTGCTTATCTCAAGGTACGTGAAAAAGTGAACCTCCTTGTCATGGATATCCTTGCAAAAGACGGGGTGTCCTGTGCTTTCCCGAGTAGGAGCATTTATGTGGAGACCCTTCCCAGCGAAAAAAAATAGGTTCTTCACTAAAATAATAAACAATTTTTCAGCCAAAAGAACGCCTTTTTCTTTTGGCTTTTTTTCTTCCATGCTATAATGGTAGAAACCTGAATTTGTGAGGAGATGGACCTATGACGTTACGTGAAGATGCCCAGATCATTATGGATAAAGCTCTGGCTGCGTCCCTGCCCGATGCGGCCGTTGAAAAAGCCTTGAAGAATAAAGTGTTTGGCAGCGGACGGATTGTCGTCGTTTCCATTGGGAAAGCTGCCTGGCAGATGGCAAAGACGACGGTCGCCCTTTTGGGGGACCGCATTTCCGGCGGTATTGTCATCACCAAATATCAGCATGCCAAAGGGGCGTTGCCGCCCCTTGAAATCTACGAAGCGGGGCACCCTGTCCTCGATGCCAATTCCGTTGCCGCGACGGCTCGCGCCATTGATATGGTCAAGGATCTTGGCCAAGATGATACCGTTCTTTTTCTTATCAGCGGCGGTGGTTCTGCCCTATTTGAAAAGCCTCTTATTCCGCTTTCGGAACTGCAGAAAATCAATTCCGATCTTTTGTCGAGCGGGGCCGATATTGTTTCCATGAATACGGTCCGCAAGCGCTTCAGCGCCGTTAAAGGTGGAAAATTTGCTCAGATCTGTGCCCCTGCCAAAGTGTATGCCATTGTACTTTCTGATATCATTGGCGATCCTTTGGACATGATTGCTTCTGGACCGGCCTATCCTGACACGTCGACGCGGGAGGATGCCCAAAAGGTCATCGAGCGTTACAAAGTTATTCTTTCCCCGGAGGCAGAGGCCTGTCTTGCCGTGGAAACGCCTAAGCGCCTTGATCATGTTGAAACGGTTGTCACCGGCAGTGTGACGGAGCTTGCGAAAGCCGGCAAAAAGGCGGCTGAAGCCCTGGGCTACCAAACCCATATCCTGACGTCCAGTCTTGATTGTGAAGCTCGGGAAGCCGGGAGCTTTCTTGCTGCTATGGGACGTGAATATGCTGGCTGCGGGAAAAAGATGGCTTTCCTGGCTGGCGGGGAAACGGTGGTCCATCTTCGTGGCCGGGGAAAGGGCGGGCGCAATCAGGAAATTGCCCTTTCTGCCGCTCGCGGGATTGCCGGTCTTTCCAACGTGGCGGTCTTCTCTTTTGGCAGTGACGGGACGGATGGACCGACCGATGCTGCTGGTGGCTACGCTGACGGTTCGACGGCAGCTCGTCTTTTGGAAGTCGGCCTTTCCATTCCCGACGTTCTTGAACGCAATGATGCCTATCATGCCCTTGAAAAATCGGATGGACTTCTTGTTACAGGCCCAACAGGGACCAATGTCAACGATCTGTCCGTGCTTCTTATTGGCTGATGACGATGTTAAAAAGCACCCTTTTTGCAGTTTTCTGCAAAAAGGGTGCTTTTTCTGCTAAAGTGAGCAAAAACTTTTGTACTCTATTAAAAATATGAAACAAAATACATATATTAATTAAATTTATGACATATATTTGATAAAGTCAGTATATGGTCGTATACTGGGAACATAACGGGAAGTAAAAAATGGAGGACAGAGGAGTGATTGCTACGGATAAGCTTACACTGAAAGAAAAGGTTTTTGCTGCGATTGATGCCGCTCGCGATGAGCTCTTTGACTATGCCAAAAGCGTGGCCAAGGAACCCGAGTTTGGTTTCAGGGAATTCAAGACGGCGAAAAAGGTAGAGGCCCAATTTGATAAACTGGGGATTCCCTATCGGAGCCATCTTGCCATTACGGGTGTAAAAGGCCTTCTCAAAGGAGGAAAACCAGGACCTACGATTGCCATCTTAGGAGAGCTGGATGCCATCAGTTCCCCGGATCATCCCTTGGCTGATCCCGATACGGGCGCGGCTCATGCCTGCGGACACCATATGCAGCAGTCTGCAATGCTCGCTGCCGCTTATGGGCTCGCCCGTACCCATGCGCTTGATGAGCTTTGCGGCAATGTCGTTTTCTTTGCCGTTCCTGCCGAAGAATATGTCCAGCTTGCTTATCGGAAGAAACTGCGCAGGGAAGGTAGGCTCCACTATCTTCATGGCAAGGGACAGCTCATCTACGAAGGTGAATTTGATGATATCGATATGGCCATGCAGATGCATTCCAGCAAGAAAACGCCGGAACCGACGGTTGCAGTGGGTACGAGCAGCAACGGATTTGTTGGTAAGACCATCCAATATGTAGGGCGCTCCGCTCATGCTGCTGACGCGCCTGATCAAGGCATCAACGCACTTAACGCAGCCATGCTTGGCATTATGGGCATCAATTCCCTCAGGGAAACGTTCCGCGATGAAGACGCCATTCGCGTTCATCCAATTATTACCAAAGGCGGGGATCTTGTAAATAATGTTCCCGATGATGTACGGATTGAAACCTATGTGCGGGCCAAAACGATGGAGGCCATCGAAAAGACCCACAAAAAGGTCGATGCTGCCTTGCGGGCTGGCGGTATGGCCATTGGTGCCGAAGTCCACATCGACACGATGCCCGGTCATCTGCCCCTTGTTTGTAACGCCACACTTAATGAACTCCTGGTGGAAAATGCCAAGGAAGCGTTCCCCAGTGTCAAGATCATCAATGCTGGCCATTTCAGTGCTTCCACAGATATGGGGGATGTTTCTCATCTTATGCCCGCTATTCATCCTTTTATTGGGGGAACAGACGGACTCCTTCACGGCGCCGATTTCAAGGTTGTCGACTTTGACGCGGCCGCGCTTCTGCCTGGCAAGGCCTTTGCCGGTATGGTCATTGATCTTCTGGCAGACCATGCCCAAAAGGCCAAAGCTCTTTTGGACCACTATGAACCCATCCTGACAAAGGATGCCTACATCAAGAAGCTGGACAGCTATTTCAGCGAGGAGGAACCATGAAGAACATCAAACTGCATGTCTGTGTCATGCTCATGATCGTGATTGCTGAACTGATTGGCGTTAAATCCTTCAGTGTCGGCCCAGGAAAGATTGTGCTGCTGCCCATGCTTTATGCCCTCATCATCGGAATCTTTACGACGCCGCGCTTCCTTAATATTATGAAGCAAAAGGAAATGGAAGATGCAAGTTCCTTGATAGGGCTGACGCTCATGCTCCTCATGGCTCGCTATGGGACCCTTGTAGGACCAACCCTGCCCAAGATCATCAGCGCCAGTCCGGCCCTATTTTTACAGGAATTTGGGAACTTGGGCACCGTCCTTGTCGGGGTACCGCTTGCCGTGTTCTTTGGACTCAAGCGGGAAACCATCGGTGCGGCCCATTCCATAGCCCGTGAACCGAACATTGCCCTTGTCGGTGAACGCTATGGCCTTGATACCCCAGAAGGTCGCGGTGTTATGGGTGTTTATATCAGCGGCACCGTCTTTGGAACAATCTTTTTTGGCCTCATGGCCAGTTTCTGCGCTGCCCTTGGAATCTTTCATCCTTACGCGCTTGCCATGGCATCTGGCGTTGGCAGTGCAAGTATGATGTCGTCCGCTGTCGGTGCGCTTGCCGTCATGTATCCCCAGATGGCAGACCAGCTAGCTGCTTTTGGTGCTGCCAGCAATATGCTCTCTGGTCTCGATGGACTTTATATGTCGATTTGGCTTGCCCTGCCGCTCGCGGAATACCTCTATAAAAAGTGCTGTATCGTAAAATATGGTCACGTACTCACGAAGGAGGAAGAACAATGATTGGATATAATCTGGCAGAAACTTTTGCTATCCTGCTTCTCATGAGTATCGAAGGGGCGATTTCCAATGCCCTTTCTGGCGCTGGCGGTGTGATTGAAGGCCTGCCTGGGCTGTTGATCCTTGTAGGGATTTCCATGGCGGGAATCCTTCTTGGCAAATATATGCCGGGAAAGATTCCTGCTGTTGCCTATGTTGTTACGTTAGGCTGTATCTTGACGTATCCGGGGTTCCCTGGAAGTGATGTCATCAACTTTTATATGAAGAAAGTCGGATTCGTTTCTCTTTGTACACTCATCCTTGCCTATGCCGGTGTTTCCATCGGTAAGGATATGGATGCTTTTAAGTCGACAGGGTGGCGCATCGTTATCTTGAGCTGTGTCATATTCGCCGGCACCTATTTGGGTTCCGCCATCATTGCCCAAATCATCTTAAAGGCCATTGGCCAGATTTGACCATTTCAATGAAAAAGGGGCTTGCCGAACAGGAATTGTTCAGCAAGCCCTTTTTGATGTCTTTGGAAAAAGGGAGCAGGGTGCTCATTATCCTTTTCCCAATGGACTTCAGTGCTTTTTCTTTTTCTTATCGTCAAGGTATTCGCCAATGATCTTGACGGCACAGTAATCCCCGCACATGGAGCAGTATTCATCCGTACTCTTGTTCTTGGCATTGCGGATGGCACGGGCTTTTTGAGGATCGATGGCAAGTTCCATTTGAGCTTCCCAATCAAGTTTTTTGCGAGCTTTTGCCATCGCAAGATCCTGGGCCAGCGCCTGGGGAAGACCCTTTGCAACATCAGCCGCATGGCCTGCTATGCGGGCAGCGACAACCCCTTCACGAACGTCATTGAGATCAGGCAGTCCCAAATGTTCAGCTGGAGTGACGTAGCAGAGAAAATCGGCTCCGCTGACAGCCGCAAGGGTTCCGCCAATTGCAGAAGTAATGTGGTCGTAGCCCGGCGCAATATCGGTCACAAGGGGACCCAGCACATAGAAAGGAGCTCCGTGGCAGAGCCGTTTCTGCAGCTGCATGTTTGCGGCAATCTGATTGTAAGGAACATGTCCCGGACCTTCTACCATGACCTGGACGCCTTTTTCCCAGGCGCGGTCCGTCAGTTCCCCAAGGGTGATGAGTTCCGTGATCTGGGCCCGGTCCGTTGCATCAGCAAGACAGCCAGGCCGCAGCCCGTCGCCTAAGCTGATGGTTACATCGTAGCGGGCGCAGATATCAAGGATTTCATCAAAATGTTCATAAAAGGGATTTTCCTTATTGTTGGCGAGCATCCACCCGGCAATAAAGGAGCCACCGCGGCTTACGATATCCATTTCGCGTCCTTCGGCAATGAGGATATCAACGGCACGGCGCGTGAGACCGCAGTGCATAGTCATGAAGTCAGCCCCGTCACGGGCCTGTTGCTCGATGACTTCAAAGATGTCATCTTTCGTCATATCTGTCACTTTGCCATGGTTGCGGATTGCCGTAACCGTGGCTTGATAAATGGGAACGGTACCGACCATGACTGTCGAATGCTCGATGATGGCACGGCGGGAGGCATCGATGTTGTTGCCTGTTGAAAGGTCCATGACTGCATCGGCACCGGCTGCGATGGCCGCATCCAGTTTTTTCAGCTCGGGCGCGGGATCGGGGTAGGCCGTTGAAGTCCCGATATTGGCGTTGACCTTTGTCGAAAGTCCTTCCCCGACACCGCGGACCTTGAGGTTTTTATGGTTGATATTGGCGCAGATGGCAATGGTTCCCTTGGCCACACGCTCTCGGATTGTTTCTGCGGCCAGCCCTTCTTGGCGCGCGACTTCCTTCATTTCTTCCGTAATGATACCGGCAAGGGCTGACTGTCTTTGAGTTTTCATGAAAATTTCCTCCTTGAAGATAATAAGAAAGAGACCGCTTTTTCCGTAGAAAAGCGGTCCCTTGGTTGGTCTTTTTTCATTTCCAGCCCGGCCGGCACACTTTCCTACGTCGGTATTAACCGCATCAGGTACAAAGGGTCGGCCAAAGGGCCTCTCAGCGAATGCGCACCCCCAGTGTTACCGTGGACGCAAGAAGCGTCCATCTGCAGTCATTGTAACAGATGCTTTTGTAAAATGCAAACGGCTCATCCTTTTCGTTTCATGGGTACAATGGGAAGGAAGTAGCTTTTTCTTATGACGCAAGAAAACAAAAGCAAACGAAAGAGAGAAAAAATCAGTACTTGATTCAAGGCTGAGGGAAAGGGGCCTTAGCATTGTTCCATTTCATGATACGTCTTATTTTTCAGATAATTATACATTTCCCATTATCAAGTAAATTGTAGGGAAATTGGAGAAAAATTTATTTGTGATTATATTAAATTTGTTATATAATACAGGAGATTAGAGAGACTGAATGGAATGATATCGTTCATCCCAGATCGGTCACTTTTCTAAGAAAGAGGGGCTTTGAACAATGGCAAAAAAATTTAAGACCATGGATGGTAACACCGCCGCTGCGTATACTTCCTATGCGTTCAGTGATGTTGCCGCAATCTACCCGATCACTCCGTCTTCTCCGATGGCTGAAGTCAGCGATGAATGGGCTTCCCATGGAAAGAAGAACATCTTTGGTCGTCCTGTCAAGATCATGGAAATGCAGTCCGAAGCTGGTGCTTCCGGTGCTGTACACGGCTCCCTTGCCGCTGGCGCACTGACCACCACCTATACCGCATCCCAGGGTCTGCTCCTGATGATCCCGAACATGTACAAGATCGCTGGCGAACTGCTTCCTGCAGTTTTCAACGTTGCTGCTCGTGCACTGGCTACCAGCTCCCTGAACATCTTCGGTGACCATGCCGACGTTATGGCTTGCCGGCAGACCGGTTTTGCACTTCTTGCTGAATCCGGTGTACAGGAAGTCATGGACCTGACCGCTGTTGCCCATCTGGCTGCTATCAAAGGTCATGTTCCTTTCCTGAACTTCTTTGATGGGTTCCGTACTTCCCACGAAATCCAGAAGATTGAACTTTTGGACTATGATGACCTTGCTAAACTGATTGACTACGAAGCACTGGATAAATTCCGCAAACATGCCCTGAACCCGGATAACCCTGTTACCCGCGGTACGGCTCAGAACCCGGATATCTACTTCCAGACTCGCGAAGCTGTCAACAAATACTATGATGCCCTGCCTGAAATTGTTGAAGAATACATGGAAAAGATCAGCAAACTGACCGGCCGTGATTACAAACTCTTCAACTACACCGGCGCTGCTGATGCAGAAACCGTCGTTGTAATGATGGGCAGCGGTGCTCAGACTGCTGAAGAAGTTGCTAAGCTCCTTTGCGAACAAGGCGAAAAAGTCGGCGTCCTGAACGTTCACCTCTATCGTCCGTTCTCTGCTAAACACTTCCTGGCTGCTATGCCGAAGACTGTCAAGAGAATTGCTGTTCTTGACCGTACGAAGGAAGCCGGCGCAAACGGCGAACCGCTGTACCTTGATGTCCGCGATGTATACTACAACGTTGCTGACAAACCCCTGATTATTGGCGGTCGTTATGGCCTCGGCAGCAAGGAATTCTATCCTGGCGATGCCCTGGCTGTCTTCGACAACCTCAAGAAGGCTGAACCGAAGAACCACTTCACCGTTGGTATCGTTGATGATGTAACGAACACCTCCCTCACGAAGGAAAAAGTATTCGACATCACCCCGAAAGGCACCACGAGCTGCATGTTCTGGGGCCTCGGCAGCGATGGTACGGTTGGCGCCAACAAGAGCGCTATCAAGATCATCGGTGATAAGACTGATATGTACGCACAGGGCTACTTTGCTTATGACTCCAAGAAGTCCGGCGGTATCACTGTATCCCACCTGCGTTTTGGTCATACCCCAATCCATATGCCGTTCCTCATCAACACCGCTGACTATGTAGCTGTTCATAACTCTTCTTATGTCCATCGCTACAATGTCATGGCTGGCCTGAAAGACGGCGGCACGTTCCTCCTGAACAGCCCTTGGACCGATGAAGAACTGGACAAGGAACTTCCTGGACAGCTGAAACGTTATCTTGTTGAACATAAAATCAACTTCTACACCATTGATGCTGTCAAGATTGCTGAAAGCATCGGCCTTGGCGGACGTATCAACATGATCATGCAGGCCGCTTTCTTCAAACTGACCGGTATCATCCCTGTTGAAGATGCTGTGAAGTATCTGAAGGAATCCATCGTCACCAGCTATGGCAAGAAAGGCCAGAAGGTTGTTGACATGAACAACGCTGCTGTTGACCAGGGCGTCAATGCCATCCATAAGGTTGAAGTTCCTGCTGCTTGGGCAAATGCTGCCGACACGGAACTCTATCCGAAGACTGGCAACGCTTGGGTTGACGAAGTCATGGTTCCCATGAACAAACAGGAAGGCCATGACCTGCCTGTCAGCAAACTCATGGGTCAGGTTGACGGTACGTTCCCTGCTGGTACGGCTGCTTATGAAAAACGCGGCATTGCAATCAATGTTCCTGAATGGAAGATTGAAAACTGCATCCAGTGCAACCAGTGCTCCTATGTCTGCCCGCACGCTGCTATCCGTCCTGTTCTCCTGAACGACGAAGAAGTGAAGGCTGCTCCTGCAGAATTTACGACTAAACCGGCTGTTGGCGCTAAGGACCTGCACTTCCGCATGATGGTTTCCCCGATGGACTGCCAAGGCTGCGGCAACTGTGTAGACGCTTGCCCTGCTAAGGAAAAAGCCCTCGTCATGATGCCTTTTGCTACCCAGGAACATCTGAAAGACGCTTGGGAATATGGAATCAAGAAGGTCTCCGCAAAGACCAACCCGATGAACAAATACACCGTGAAGGGCAGCCAGTTCGAACAGCCGCTGCTTGAGTTCTCCGGTGCCTGCGCAGGCTGCGGTGAAACCCCGTATGCTAAACTGGTAACCCAGCTCTATGGTGACCGCATGATGATTGCTAACGCTACGGGCTGCTCCTCCATTTGGGGTGCTTCCGCTCCTTCCATGCCGTACACCAAGAACCATAAGGGTCATGGTCCTGCTTGGGCTAACTCCCTGTTCGAAGACAACGCTGAATATGGTCTGGGCATGTACCTCGGTGTCAAAGCTGTCCGTGAACGTTTGGCTCAGGAAATGGAAGCCATTAAGGATTCCGTCAGCGCTGACCTGAAAGCTGCTATGGAAGACTGGATTGCTAACGCCGAAGTTGGCGAAGGCAGCCGTGAACGCGCTGAAAAGCTCGAAGCTCTGCTCGAAGCTGAAAAGAGCGGTAACGACAAACTCGAAGCCATCTACAACGATAAACAGTTCTTCGTAAAACGTTCCCAGTGGATCTTCGGTGGTGACGGCTGGGCTTACGATATCGGTTACGGCGGATTGGACCACGTCCTCGCTTCTGGCGATGATGTCAACGTCCTCGTCTTCGATACCGAAGTTTACTCCAATACGGGCGGCCAGTCCTCCAAGTCCACGCCGGAAGCTGCTGTTGCTAAGTTCGCTGCCAGCGGTAAGAGAACCAAGAAAAAGGATCTCGGCATGATGGCTATGAGCTATGGTTATGTCTATGTTGCTCAAATCAACATGGGCGCTGATAAGAACCAGGCCCTGAAGGCAATCAAGGAAGCTGAAGCTTACCATGGTCCTTCCCTCATCATTGCTTATGCTCCGTGCATCAACCACGGTATCAAACGTGGTATGGGTCACTCCCAGCTCGAAGCCAAGGCAGCCGTTGATTGCGGTTACTGGTGCAACTATCGT
The DNA here is from genome assembly GCA_900538365.1 of uncultured Acidaminococcus sp. Taxonomy (GTDB): domain Bacteria; phylum Bacillota; class Negativicutes; order Acidaminococcales; family Acidaminococcaceae; genus Acidaminococcus. The sequence continues at coordinate 16,989 of UPXT01000047.1, forward strand.
TACAACCCTGAACTGAAAGCACAGGGTCAGAAGTCCTTCTTCCTTGACAGCAAGGCTCCGAACTTCGATGAGTTCGAAAGCTTCCTGAAGGGCGAAGTTCGTTATGCATCCCTGGCTAAATCCTTCCCGGATCAGGCTGAAGAACTCTTCGCTAAGACGAAGAAAGATGCTCAAGAACGCCGCGCTGGCTATGAAAAGCTGGACGCTGAATAATTGAGCCCTCAAAAGACCGTCGCATTGGCGACGGTCTTTTTTTAGAAAAAAGGGAATCCCCATCCAAACTTTGTTTGGATGGGGATTCCCTTTTGCTGTTTCTCTATGAAGATGGTATGCCTGGCGCAGAAATGCGCTCCTATCGGCCTCTGTGACACCGTCCGGTGGTCTATTGCCATAGGGCTTTAGCCTTCCAATCTTTTGGCTTCTGATCTTTTGCCATAGGTCCTGTCCCTTATGGCCTTTTGCCTTCCGGTCTTTTCCCTTAGAACTCGATTTCTTCGAAATCGATCCACCCCACCAGGGTGGTAAGCGCATCGCCGATCGATTCGCAAGCTCCCTTTGCGCCTTGGAAAGAGCGAAGCGAGAGATCGTGACAGGGCGGTTAAGTGAGTCGCCGAATTTTTTGTTACCCCTTATGCTGAAAAATTCGTGCAGAAAGCTTACTCAGAGAGACTGCGACAATAGGAGCAGTCGGAGTATCCTCTGCCGGTAAGGCCGGCGCGACAAGGCGGAGCGCGAGTCGGATTACCCCTTACAGCCGCACGAGTATAAATCCATTGCGGCTGCAGAAGTAAAGGAACCGTTTTCGTGTTTGATGGTGTCGCTAACAAAATTTATTAACACTAATGTTGTGTGGGAAATTTCCACAAGCGTTTAGCATTAAAATTTTCCGGTTTTGGTGGTGGATGAGGAGCGCAGCGACGTTTCCTTACGAACGGTAGTGAGGACCATTCGCCCGGAGTTTCGAAGGACGTCTTTGGAGCGATAGCGGAAGTCCGAGAAACATGTTTGAGGGCGAATTTAATTCGGCGCCTACGACCGAAGGGAGACGGTTTGGCGCCGGTGATTGGTCTTTTCCCTCACGATTTTTTTGTTCCATTTGCTTTTTTCAAATATGGCCTAGACGTAGTCAGATGCTAGGAGCACCCGGCCTCATCGACGACGGCATACGGTTTGTGTATGTCGAGGCGATTGAGGTCGTGGGCGACAACGCAGATGGCTGCGTATAGGTCCATAGGCTGAAAAAAGCTTCTTGCCTGATAAGCTGGACGCTGGAGGTAACGACACGAGGTTAGGAGGGGAAACGCCCAGGCGTAAGGTATCCCCCAATCAGAAACGAAACATACTACGAATCGTCATGCTACCATTGCATCATAAAAATGAGAAATCGAGCAATGGTGGCACGCTTTTTGGTTCTTTGTCAAATTTTGGGGTGCTAAAGTATCTATGCACTCCTGGAGA